>CALJZR010000030.1 GCA_937983635.1 uncultured bacterium
GAGATAGTGATCTTTTTGGAAGAATTGCGGAGGAATTTCCCCCTTGGAGTTTTTTATGTTTCGCAACACCTTGTCCACCGGCTGGTGAAAAGCTGAAGCGAGAAGCATCGCGGAGATAAAAGCGTCTTCTTCGCCTTTTGCCCCGGAAACGGAAGCCTGCAGGGTTACACCGTCAAAACAAACGGTGAATGATCCAGGAAAGCGGAATAATGAAGGGTTGGCACTGTTGCCGGAGGAAGCGTCCTGAAATAAATGCGATCGCACTGCTTTTTCAACACGGAAGTAATCGGCGGCCATTGATGGATCACCAACCTTAAAAGTGAGGATATTTCTCGTATCAGGCTCTAAAAGAAGAACGGAAATGCCCGTACGTTCTTTGTCGTCTTTACGGATATCATTAGGCAAGCCCATAATCATTTCAAACCAACTCTGGGCCACATTTTGTAATTGGACGATCATTTCGTCAGACGTTAAATCAATGTGTTTTCTCATTTTTTGCTTTTTTTGCGGGGTTTAAACTACCTATTTTATTCAAAAATTCATTGTAACCCAAATCCATAATGGCTAAACGCTTTGGATTGGAGAAATCTTCCTGCATCATCGGTTCCACACAGTCGGCGGTGATATAGTAGGAAAACATAAAGTTCTGCCTATATACACAAACGCTGATTCCATCGACAATACCATCTAAGTCAGGATTGCCGTTAATATCGCGTCGAATGCTAGTGAAGATGTGGCAATTTTTTTCAGAGTCGAAAAAAATCACCTGGTGATCGCAGGGTAAATCGTTTTGACGGACCACGGAACCATATTTTTCAATATAGGCTACCAGTTGCCTAAAATCAACCGAGTCAACAAGGCAGGGGTCATCGTCGATAATAGGATCAAGATAAGTATCCTTGGGTATCTTTTGCTGACAAGCGGCTAACAGCACCAAGGATAAGGATAGGGTGAGGACAAAAAACATTTTTTTTCTCATACATAATTTAATTTAAGTGAAACATATAGTTACTGGGTCGACCCAAACGCCAATTAGCGTCTCGGCTGACCCAGCAAATTCACCTAAATCATGTTTGTTAAAGAACTAACAGATTATCTAAATTATCACAAATATATAAATATGTCAATAATATGAAAAGAGCCGTGGTGACACGGCTCTGTCTGGAAAAATCTTTAAACTCTGCCCGCAGCAATCATTTCCTGAAAGGCTTGGGCCTGCTCCGGGAAATTCCTTTCGGCGTAAATCCGGCAAATTTCCGGACGCTCAATGAGAGTAGAAAGAGAATTAATCGGCGTCCGCTGAACGCTTGTTCCCACCCACACCAAGGCCTCTAATCCTTTAAACCCGCGTAAATGAGCGCTTCTCTGTGCTACCCAGGTGCAGGCCAGCCAATCAGCGCCAGGAGTATAGGGATAGTTGTGGCGATAAACTTGGCGGCAAGTGTCTCCAGAAGAAACAACGTCATCTAAAACGATAACCTGCTTTAAACCAATATAAACGCTATCACCAAAACGACCGACTAAAGCTTCCGGCGGTTTCCCTGGCTCCCACAATCTTTTTGCCTTTAAAGCTTCTTGATAAGGCCAGGCACTAAGCCAATTGGGATTAATAGAGACTATTTCTCGCCTCAGTAAATTAGCACCATTGCCGGGAAAGACGAGAAGCGTCCGCCAAGGGTCAAGCTCTTGCCATAGCCGCCAAGATAATAAATCTTCAGTTAGTTGCTGAGCAGACACAGCCCGCAGGCCGTAATTGGCAAAAACTACCGAATCAAAAGAAAAGGGAGCGTCAACAATAATAATTTTTTCCATTTTTAGTCCTCCTATTTTTAAACGAACGATTAGCTCTCCGATTTTTCGGAAAGGGCCGATCGTTTTAGAAAACAGAAATCAAAAACCAGCGGCCTCTTCCGAAAAAGAGCCGCGATGATGCTGAGAAGCAATGGAAAAATTACAATTATTCATAATCTGTAAACTAATTAAGAGACGCCAAGGCTAAACTAACCGCCTCTTCGGGAGAGGCGGCTGCTTGAATAAGCACTCGCCGGCGACCGTCTAAATACTGGCCCGCCAAACGCTCTGCCCAGCCACCGGAAGCAGACAAAGCAATAATCGGCTTGTTGTTCCGATAAGCTAAGGCGACTTCTTGCAAAGAACCGGCGCCGCCGCCGACTAAAATTAAAGCATCGCACATCAAGACTAAAGTCAGTTCATCCATACCTTCAACGGCCATACCGCTAATAACTTCAATATCAATATAGGGATTGGAAGTAAAACGCTGCGGCCCTCTAACTACGCCGACATTAAGGCCGCCGGCCGCTTTCGCCCCAGCGGCGGCAGCTTCCATAATACCGTCCTTGCCGCCAGTAACCACTACCGCTCCCGCTTGCGCCAAGAGTTCGCCCAAACGTTTGGCCAGTACTAACATTTTCTCATCAGCATCACCTTGATCAAAAGCCCCGGCCGAACCGATAATGCCAATCTGTAATTTCTTCTTTTGAGACATAAAATAAAAATTAAGTAATAAAAAAACCCTCTCCGTTTCCGAAAAGGGCATAAATCAATAATAATATAAAATTAGCCCTTCCCGGAAATAGAAACGGAATGATGGGGATGAAGACGCTTTAAAACTAAGCGGTAACCGCCGAGACCGCCATTAAGCCAAGCCGCCACGCGGCTAACGGTCGTAGTGCTGGTTTTAAGCTTCTGGGCGATTTCCCGATAAGGCTTGCCCTCGGTCAAGAGAACGGCAATTTGCCAGCGCTCCGATAAAGACCGCAATTCTTCGGGGGTGCACAGGTCGCGAAAAAAACGCTCGGCCTCCGCTAAGGATTCCAAACTGAGAATGGCTGTCAGTAAATCAGCCCGATTTTTTCGCTCACGAACAGTGCTCATATACTTGTTTTAGTGTATTAGTATAGTAGTACAAAAATAAAAAAGCGTCAAGAGTATAAAAACCTGTAAAAACGGGCTCTTCCCTCTTGCCAAGTTTTAAATATCTGCTATAATAATCTTATGTTAAAAATATCATACAAGTCCCAAAAGAATATTATTACCAACTGGATGTTTAGCCAGCCGGCTTTTATTGATATTAAAAATGATTGTTAAATCAGATTAATCTAAAAGAATATCAATAAGTGCCGGCCGGATAAAAAATCCGGCCTTTTGTTTTTTAAAACTAAATAATCTTGAATGTTAACCCTTAAATCTTTTAGTCATGAGTAAGAAAAAATGCTCGCATTCTAATGAAATCTTGGAAATTAATGCCGAGATCAGCACCGAGGCCCAAAATTTGGTTAAACGCCTCCGTCCTCAAAATGGGAACAACGTCTTTATCGAAATCGACTGTGCTCCCAACGGACACCTCAACCCCTTTAACTACGGCAATGGCCAAAAATCAGCCATGCTCATTAAAGAACTGAGCGGATCATTTTTGGGCGAAGACCGTGCCTGGCTGGGACATCGCCTTTTCCTGTCACAAGACAGTAAATTTGAAACTGATTTACAGCTCGGCGAAGAACTGGGCTTGTGGCAAAAAATCTCTTCAGCCGATTACGAAACTAAAATCGACTGGGGAAAAGCTTTCTGCATTAAAAATGCTGCCGGCCTTACCCGCATTTGGCACCCTGACTGGCGCCACCTCGGACACAACCGCAGCTTTTCTACCCGCGGTGGAATAATTAATTTCATTTACGGGTCAAAAGATCTCTACCTACAGCCCTTCTACCTACCCCTTCCCTCTCCCAACGGAGAAAAAAGCAAAAAAGCGATTTATCGCTTAGTCTTCTTCTGCGGCACTGGCCAAGTGCCGGAATTAATCGGTGGCCTCTGGATTGGCCGAGATGGCTTTAAAGTCTATCCCGGCAAAGATGCCGTGATTGGCTTAATCTCGCCTCAAAAAATTGCTAGTTAACATTCAAGTAAAAAAATCAACAAAAAAGCCTCCTGACAAACAGGGGGCTTTAAAATAATCAAAAACAAAAAAAATTTCTAAAAATCAAAACGCAGATAAGCACCGGCTTCTTTGAAGCCGAATTTTTGGTAAAAAGGGATAAGCTTATCATCGCAATCTAAAATTACCTTATAGCAGCCCCTCTCCCGACAAACCGCTAAAGCGTGTTCAAGTAAAGCCCGGCCAACCCCGCGGCCTTGATGCTGAGCGTGAGTGGCCACATCTTCAATGTGGGCCGCTAATCGGCCTTGATGATAAAACTTAGGCTCAAAAAGCAGGCGAATGGTGCCAACAATATTATCACCATCCCAAGCGACATAGGTTTCAATTCCCTGCGCTTGGCAAGCTTTAAAAATATCTTCAGCTTGAGCGGAAGATAAATCGCCAACCGGACGGAGATTGGATAAAGTTTCAAAAAAAGAAGGATTAAGTAAGTCTTCTAAGCACAGGGCTTTAATTTGGTGGGACATATTTTTTTATCTTTCTCGCTGCCAATTAATCTCTTTTCTTTAAAATCATTTCCAGAATTTCTTGAATGATGGTAAGAAGCAAACTGAAAAGCAAGGCATTCAGAAAACCGCCGACGCTAAAGCCCTTAACAATACTGGAAGCTAAAAGCACCATCAAGGCATTAATGACAAAAGTGAAGAGACCGAGGGTAATGATGTTAATAGGCAAAGTCAAAAGCACTAGCAAAGGCTTAATGGTTAAATTCAATAAACCCAAAACCAAAGCCACAATCAGAGCGCTCCAAATACCAGCCACCACCACGCCGGGCAAGAAATAAGCGGCAATCAGGACGGCAGCCACGCTGCCCATCCACTTTAAAATAGTAAACATAAAATTGCGACTGATTAATTTCTAAGCCAATTTAGCCATGGCGGCGGCGAATTCTTCGTCGCTAGCCAGTTCGCCTTTTAAAACTTCACAATCTTTCCCCTGCCAAGCCGGCAAAGACAGCATATTCTTGCGGGTAATTTTTTCCGCCATTTCCCTGTCCCCGCCCAAAGCACCCAGGAAAAATTCTACCCCTCCCTTAAAAATCTCTTCACAAGTTTTCAAGCTGCCGTCGGGATTGGCGCAGTAGAGGCAGAAAGAAGAATTTTCATCGCCTAAAGCGAAATCTTCTTTTTTAGTTAACGGCATGCCGCAAGCTGAACATTCTTTCATATATTTATTGATTAACGCCACCAGGCCGCTAAATAGTTAAAGACGGCATAAATGATGGCAATAAAAGAAAAGAAAAAAATAGCAATATAATTCCACTTGGCCAGACTGGTACTTAAACCCTTGAGAATATAGACTAAGGCCTCCCGGTCTTCGCTACTAAGGGGCTGCTGACTTTCAATTTTTTTAGTTAAATCTAATTTCTCAATCAAATTATCCCGTCGCCGCTCCACTGACCAGCGGTGACCGAAATACCAGATAAAACCTAGAGTGCCAATATACCAAGACACCTCCAGCCAAAAAGAGCTATAGTCGTTTAAAACAATGACTAAACGATAGGAGATGGTGGCAATGACGCCGACGATAAAGATAAGAATGCGATAAGAAGACTTATTTAAATGAGGCATATATAAATAAATTAGATATAATAAGACTAATAAGCTATGATTAAATTATAGCCTAGATTCAGAAATAAAAGAATAAGAATCTCTATAAAAAACAAAGCCCCGGGATAAAATTAATCCCGGGGTCAAAAGTACTATCTCACCTTAAAGGCGGCGGCTTGGTTGGAAAAATCACGAATTCTAGCAAGCTCCGTTGCTTCAGCCTCTCTCTCAGCAATCATATCCTGAAGCCAAGCTTTAGCGGCAGCTAAAGCAAAAAGGTGCTCCTGTTCTTCATCTGGAAAATAAAAGCCAATGGAAACTTCCTCATCCTCTTTATGCCCACCATCTGGATCAGCAATCGAAAGATTAATTTTTGTTTGCTTAAAATTAAACAGTAAGCTGGTTTGAGAAGACATACTGAGAATAGCATTCACAGTAACCCAAAGAGCTACCCATGGCCAAAAATTATTTTTTAACAATGCTGGTACCGGCTCGGCCTTAATCAAAACAATGATACTAAAATATAGTATCACCAAGGCGGTGGCAAAATAACCGCGAAGACAGGAAAAATCATCAATATAATCCGACCAACGATCTCTCAGCGCCTCATTATAGAGTCTTGGAAAATGAATCCCATAATAGAAATGGACAAAATAGAGAGCTCCCGCTAACCAGGCTAACAGAGCCCTGAAGGAAAACGTTTCGCCATGTCGCGGATAAGTGGAAAAAAATAAATTCCCATCCTGAATGAAATAGAAGGGGCTGTCAGGCAACAGGAAGGTTAAAGAGAAACTGGCTAAGGCCAGAAGAAGATACGCATACGAAATAACGGTTTTTTCCCGCAAAAGTTTTTCGGTATCCATGATTTTGCTTTTTTGTTGGTTGAATATAAGGTGAATATGAAAAATTTGATTGTAAAGAATTATAATACATTATCATAATGATTTAATTTTGTCAATATTAAAAACAATAGATTTATTTACCGGGCCCATTTAATAGCAGGACCAAAGTCTACAAAAAAGCGGCAAATTGCCGCTTTTTTATATTTACTCTCAACCTATTTTTTCACCTTAGAAACCTTTTTCTTCGGACTCGTCTTGGGCTTTGGCGAAGGAGTGGCAGTCGCCTCCGGCTTCACAAAGGTGCGCCAATGCTTTTTTAAATCCTGAGCCAAAGCTTGCACTTCTTTAGGGCTGGATTTTAATTTCTTTTCATACTTAGCCGCCACCGCATCAATAATAGCGCGATAGGCAGGCTCGCTCACCACACGGGCTTTTTCTAAACCTTCAATGACATCGGCTTTCATTTTAATCGCCCAGGCTTTAGTGTTCTTTTGATTCTTCTTGCCACTGGGGCCGAAAAAGAAATAAGTAGCGGCGGCAAGGCCGACCAGGCTGGCGCCTAAAAGACCTAGCGGCATCGTCTTTGATTTGTTTTCAATTTTTTTCTGAGACATATTATTAAAGTTAAGTTATATAAAATAGATAAACTTGATAATTCACTTTTATTATAACATATTTTAAAGATACTAAAAAGCTAAAACTAAAAAAATAACATATTTTACAAGTAAAAACCTTGGAACTGAAAGCTCCAAGGTTTAAAAAAATTTTGCTGGGTGACTACCAGCCGTAATTCATCTGTCCATCAGGACGCTGATCCCATTCGGGGTATTCGCCGGCGGGTATATAAGCGTTCCAGGTCACAATAGAGTGACTTTTGAAAAAGATTGAAGAGGTAACTCTGCTGGCACAAATATTCTCGTAATCAGCTTGAGGGAAAGTGGCACGGATCTCATCCGCCATCTTTTGAAAATCAGTGATGCTGCCCAGATTGGACTGAATCAAATGAACGTTGGCGAATTGTTCGCCCTTTTCATTTTTCGGCATGTCTGGCCGCCAGTAAATAATCTTGTTTGAGGACATGATGCGATGGTTTTTATAATTTGAAGATACTAATTTAACTATCAAAAAAGTATACTATAAATATACTTTTTTGTCAATACATTAAAACAATAAAACAAAAACGAGCTATATACGCTCGTTTTTAATAATTCTATTTAAGTCCGAAAGAGGCTTTAACCGTCACCATTACCTCCTTTTCAATCCCGGAAGTGTCATAGGAACCGTAATCGGAAATCTCCACTGCCCCCACCGGCATCACTTGCACCACCCCCATACTGACCGATTTTACTACATCAACCTGCTTGCCGCTGCTGGAAGCAATAGCCTCCGCCCGCTTCTTCGCATCTTTAATCGCTTCCGGTAAAAGGGATATTCTAATCTCCGGTAATTTACTGTAATAGTATTCCACGGAGTTGGCAGAAAAAATAATACCCTGCTCAGCCAGCTTGTCGCCATTTTTGGCTAATTCTTTCATCTTGTTAACGTCGTCAGATTTAATTTCGATATTCTGAATTAAATTATATTCTTTAGGCGCATTGCCGTCATTTTTCCAAATTTCGCTCATAAAGACCGGGGATATTTCAAATTTACCCGCAAAGCCTTGAGCGGTCAAAAAGTCGTTAACCGCTTTTTCATCCGCCTTCATGCGCGCATAACCGTCCTTTAGTTGGTCAACGGTAGCCGTCCTGGAAAAATTTGCCGTCCAGCGAGCAGAGTCAGCCGTCACCGCCTGTTTGGCGGAACCAGAAACAGAAACAACGTTATCCAATTTTCTGATTTCCAATAAAGATCCGGCCACCACAAAAGCGGCGACAATCAAACTAAGGCCTAAAATCAGGCCGAAGAGCACAAAACGAGGATGCTTTTCCATATTATTATATTTATTTTAAATTATATAATTATAGACGAAAAAAGGAATAAAAGGTAACGGAGTAATAGATAATTTAATTATAGCACAAATTAAAAGCAATAAACCAGATAATATTTATCTACTAATGGTTAAAAAAATCCGAGCACAAATTGTACTCGGACTTTTTAAATAACTACTTTAATTCTCTGTTTTTTCGGTCTTATCGGCGTTTTCTTTGATGACGCCAATAGCGGTAAGAACGGATTTGCCCATTGGAGTTTGGGCAAAAGCTTCAACCATAGCAGACAGGTTGGTTCCGCCTTTGCTCGTGAACATATCCATGACATTATTCATACCGCTCACAGCATCTCCAGCATTGGCAATAATTTTAACATCAGCATTTTGCAGTGCTTCTGCCTGTTTTGCGCCGACAGTTAAATATGCCTTAATGCCTTCAATGGTGGCCAGATACTGCTGGTAATTCGGGTTGGCTCCGATTTCTTTGGCCAAAATAATCATCGCTTCAACTGGCGCAAGCTGCATCAGCTTTTCAGCTTCAGCCCTGGCAGCACCTTCAACGGTAATACCTTCAGCCTCTTTTTTCTTGGCTTCAAGAGCACCTTCAGCGGTGATTACTGTGGTTTGTTTGGTCTGTTCAGCCAGCACAATCTGCTGATCTTTGGTTATTTCCGCCAACTTAACGGTTTCAACACGCTTCACTTCCATGTCGCGAGTTTTTGTTTCTTTGGCCTGAGATAACACCTCCTGTTGTGACAATTCCTTGGCGATACCGATGGCCTTTTCTTTGTCGGCCGTACGCTGGCCAATGGCTTCTTCAGATTCCTGCCGGCGAATTTCAACGATTTGGCGCGCTTCAATTTCGGCGGTTTCAGCAGCCTGAGTGTTGGCAGCTACTTCCTTACGGCTTTCCATCTCAATGTGAGAAGTTTTTTTGGCCATAATATTGGAAATAACCTTGCTGCCATGACCATCGCGGATATCCATGAGTTCCATGGATTTTACGGATTCAATTCCCCATTCAGCCAGCTGCTCGCTAACTTCGGATGTAAACTGTTCACCAAACTTCGAGCGCTCGAGCATAATGGCATCGATATTATCAGAAGCCAAAACTTTTCTGACCGCACCCTGCACAATCAACAGCAACTGTCCCTGAAGCTCGGAAACACTTTCAACGCGCTGAGCGGCCTTACTGGTGTCCTTAATGCGGAAAAAGGCGGTAACGTCAACCATAAATGGCACCCGGTCTTTGTCATAAGCTTCATAATCTTTCAACGAAAGATCAAAGTTCGATACCGGCAACTTGATAACGGTAACTCCGAAACCGGGGATCCACGATGGCCAGGCATAATACACATTGCTTCCTTCCTGACCGGTGCCATAGGAAGTAGTTGATTTTTTACTCTGCACGATGTGCACCATGTTTGTCGGGACAACCGTACGGTAGAGGATGGCCATAAAAATCCATAAAACTAATATGCCGCCCAAGGCATAAATAACGGGGAGAAACATTGAAACACTTTCCATAGTAAATTGATTTAAATTGTTGATGAACTATTTTTCCATGGCACCATGCCATGAAAGCTGCTATTTTTAGCAACTAATCAATATAAACAATATTCAATATTTTGTCAATACAATAATTAAAAACAAACTAGGATTTAATTTTTCTAAATTAACCCATAAAAATAGTTAATTTAGCTAATAATTAAAATTTTATAGAACAATATGCTCTATTGGAAACAAAATATATATTGACATATATATAATAATATTGTATATTTAAATGTTTATTAACTATAATCAAATATGCTAAGTATACTAATGATTAGTGCCTGCGCTTGCCTTATCTATGGCCTCTCTCCCATTACGGAAGCCGTACACCCGCTGCAAATAGACTTTAAATACGCCTACGAATTAAAAATTGCGGCTGAAAAAGCTCGCCAGAATATTGACACATCGAAAGAAGTAAAAATATTAGAACAAAAATACTTAATAAAAAATACAAAAAACCTTCTTCAGCAATCTAATCGCCTATTTTATGTAGATAAAGACGGCTATCCGCGCTACAGCAATAGCCATAAATTAATCCATCGTTGTAATATGGAGAAATTTATAGGCAGAAAATTGAATAAAGAAGAAGTGGTCCACCATAAAGATGGCGATAAACGTAATTTTCGTATAAATAACTTAAGACTCTTCGTTAATCAAAATGAGCATGACAAATTTCATCGAGATCACTATGCCAAAAAAGGTTATTGGCACGAAAAAGTTCCGAGATATAACTATGGAACTAGATATGCGTGAATCAACTTAAATTAATAATAAAAACGAGCTGAGAAGGCTCGTTTTTAAATCTTTACTTAGCTATTACTGAAATCTCATAATGGCCACCGTCCGGTCATCCTGAGACTTCGTTGATTGATATTTCTTCCATCTACCCGGGTCTTCCCTTTCTGCCTCCTTAAAAGCATTTTCCCAGTCTTCAATAGTATTGCCGCTGGGAATAGCCGGGTATCCGTCTGAAAAAAGCTCAATCAGCTGGACCTGATCTCTAGGAATCTCTAAGGTTTTCACAAACTTATCGGGAGTATTAAAACCATCAATGGCGCCATAGCCTAAGGGGTTGTCATTATTATTTTGATAGGCAAATTGTGCCAAGAGCAAAGGCATTATGTGATCCCGACTGCCGGCAATATCACCAGTCTCTTCAATATAACGCACTCTTTCCCGAGCGACTTCAAAATCAATTTGTTTAGGGTCGCGATAGACTTTCTCACCATTAATTCGCAAAGCGGTATCGCCGAGATAGGTTATTAATAAATTAGACCCAACTATTCTGACGGCTGCAAAAAAACAAGTAAAGCGATATTTGGGCTCAAGCACATCATTCATTATTCCTAAATCTTCATAAACCTGAGCTAGCTTTTGATTAAGATGAGAGACGAGCTCTATTCCATTTAAAGAACAGGCCAAAGTCTCAGCCACGACTAAACGGGAAACTATTTCTCCGCCCGTCTTCCCTTCATATTGCCGGCCGCTCTTATCAGTCGCGCCGTCCGCCAACACAAAAGTCTCATCGTTATAGCCGAAGCAGTCCTCATTTCTATCTTTATTTTTACCTTCGGTAAAAGAGGTAACGGTCATATATTAACTATTGTTTTAATTTATCAGCCACCACTTCACAGAACTCTGGGGTAAACCGATTATCATCTTCAAGATTATTAAAATATTTATCTAATTCCTTTAATTTGCTAATTATAAAAACTTTAGACTTACCCTCAATACTGATTATACTATTAATAAATACTAGTGCCTTTCTTGCTTTAATTTCCCCCAAGCCAACAGATTTTAAATAATAATTTAAAGACTTGCAGTGATTTATAAGTTTAAGCCGCGGGTCACAATTCCCAAACAATGAGGTTCTTTCCTGAGAATAACCACTACCATTAACTTTAATAGCCTCCTTCTCGGTAAAAATATAAGAACTAGCGCTGTTTTTAACCTCTAAAACCACTAAGCCCTTGGGACCAATAATTAAAAAATCAAAATCAAATTTACGGCCAGGAATTTTGAAGTTTTGAATAATATTGTATTGGCTAAAGCCCGGTATTTTAATAAGTTTAAGATAAACCAACCGCTCCCCTTCATAGCCTTTACGAGCTTTATTAATTTCAGAATCACTTTTTGAAAAAAAGTTATTTATCAATTTTATTATCCCCAAAAAAATCAAACAGGAAATAAAGCCTAAGATTAAAAAAGAAAAAGCCAAAAAAGATTCTTTATTAATAGAACCTAAGTTATATTTAAGATAAAATATAAAAAATACAATATAGGCAAAGGCAAAAAATGTAAAAAACCATTGTTTTACTAAATTTTCCTTAATCTTCTGTTTAGAATATGATTTTTCCTTCTTAAAAATATTCATAAAATAAAAATACCCACAATCTTTAATTTTTACATTTTATTACTTACTACGCCAACCAGGCTCGTTTCTAGCAAATTTAAGATAACAACTTAAAATAGACGAGATAGAAATTGTCATCTTGGCGATATTATATTTAAAATCCGCTACATACCTAGACAGATTTTTCCCTAGCTTATTTTCTAACATTATAGGTATAGACGCTTCAACTGCGGCATCCGCAAAATAATATCTCGTTAATTCCATCGAATCACTAACGGAATAATAAGCTTCTTGATTAAATTTATTTTTAGGTGAATTGGAAAAAAATTTTATAAATCCTTTCTTTAAAAAATTATCTGATTGATCGTAATGGAAGGCCACATTACTTCTGACAACAGCGAGTGAAGAAATAAATGTCTTTAGGTTTTCATCTTTCCCATCTAAATATAATTCCAAATCCTTCCAAATTTTCTGATCAGATTGAGGTAATCTCTTTAAAATTTGTAAAAATTTATCATTCTTAAAAATTTTTTTTCTACTTATTAAAAATGAAAAAAATTCATCTAATGTGCTAACGAGAATTTTATGTAAATACACTTTTGTACCATTATAATTTCCTGCGTGAGGGCTTATTTCTCCAGCAATTGGCTTTCTATATTTATTTTCTAAAACTGAAGACATCCATAGCAAACACTTAAGGTCATTATAAATCATACCCAATGCAATAAAGAAACTACCAATATCCTCATGTTCTTTTGGCCCCAAGATTTTGTCTGGATTAATTTTCAAAAGTTCCCCTTTAAATTCTTCAATAAATTTTAAATCTTTTTTAATCATTTTATCACAATTAATTATTAAAATAATTAACCATCTAAGACTATGTAACTAGATTATAAAATTTTTTAGTCCTACTAATGGAGCGTCTTATTTTGCCAACATTAATTTTTATCTTTTTATAGAAAAAATAAAGATTATAAAGTCTATCAGAATAAAGGCAAGAGGATATTTCAATGTCTAAAAATTTAATAAACTTCTTCCTTTCTATTGGTCGTAGAATTGAGTAGATCTTTGCTAAATCATCCGCATTTAAAGGATTATTTAACAAAAATTCTTCTGAAATAATCAATTTTTTAAGTAATAAAAAATTGGATGGCTTACGTGGACAATTTATAAGAACGCTTAGTATTCTCCTAAATAAACTCAAGCCCTTTTTCCTTAATAATATTCTATTTTTTAAATAAAATTTTATCTGTTTATTTAGGACATTCCTATCTATATCACCATTCTTATTCGGCTTTAAAGCAAAAAAATTATCAAAACAAAAATATTTTTTAAACAATTTAATACTCATTATATTTACCTTTTTTTGATTAAAATTTAAACCCTCTCGCATTAAGAGCGATGACGCCTTGGAAACAATTTCTATAGCCTCTGATTTATTATGGGTAAAAATTATTTGATCATCAGCGTATCTAAAATAATTACAACCCTTCTTTTTACAATAACTTGAAATCTCCTTGTCGTAATCCTGTAAATAGAAATTTGCTATAATACGAGAGCACTCTCCAAAAGCATCTTGAGGAATGCCCGCACCCTGTTGTCTATAAAAATTAACGTGTCTATTCCAAAAACGAAGAAAATGCATCAAAAGATATACAACATCATTTAAATTATTTTTTACATATTTTCTAATCTTATATTCCAAGTTATCAAGTTGGATGGAGTCGTAAAAATTTGATATATCAAGTTCAGTGGCATATTCAAATTTTTCATCTTTACTATTACAATTAAAATAAAGTTTGCTATTAAAATCTCCCCAATTCATTTTCCATGCATCAGAGTTCATGCTCGATAACATATATCCACCATCGGAAAAGACATAAGACTTATCGCCAAGACTCACTACACGATACTGATTTTTTATATTTTTAATTTCATCCTCTTCAATTCTCCTTAATTCACCGTGGATTCCAAATCCACCATAAGTACCAGGGACATGATTTACTGCTATAAATCTCTCCAACTTTCTAACACAATAATAATAAACACATAAATCTTCGAGCTGAAAAGAAGGTATAATTCTAACAACACCGTGCCCCTTGTTTAAGCTTAAGTACTCTTTGGGCGGCTTAGGATAGTACGTTCTAGCAGCAATTTTTTTATAAATATTAGTTAGAAAAATCTCTTTATCTGTAATTTTCTCGTATGGGATATATGATTTATTATTAATCCATTGCCAAAATTTTTGGTCGGAACATATTTTTATAAACTCTTCTTTTGTTTTTATCATATAAACAATTTATTAATCATATGCAAAATCTTTTTCTACAAAACAAAAACAAACGAGAGCAATCTCGTTTGTTTTTGTAAGAGTAGATCCGAAAACGGATCGCTTGGCTCCCAGGGTGGGATTCGAACCCACGACCAATTGGTTAACAGCCAACTGCGCTACCGCTGCGCTACCTGGGAATATTAAATTGTAGCGGGAGTGATACTCCCTGCTCAAAAAACAAAATATTTCAACAGAAATATTTACTAATATAATACCAGATTAGGACATTATGTCAATAATGCTAAAATTAAAGAAAAACCCCTATTTACTCCCTCTTTTTATCAACTTTGCCCAGCCTTTATCTGCTTCTAAGGCTACTAAATCACCATCTTGAAAAAACTGCGTAGCTGTCTTAGTGGCAATTAGACAGGGCTTTTTCAGCTCTCGGGCGACAATGGCGGCGTGACAGGCAATGCCGCCTTCATCGGTAATGATGCCAGCGGCTTTCTTGATGGCCGGCATGAAGTTAACGGTGGTCATTGGTGAGACTAAAATATCACTTTTTTTCACCTTCTTTAAATCAGCGGTGGTAAAGATTAATTTCGCTATTCCTTGCACCTTGCCTAAATTAGCGGCCCGGCCCTTGATAATCTGATCCTTTACTACCAGCTTCTCTTGTACAAAGGTATATTCCGGATGCAGGCGGGCATAATCGGAGAGAGTTTGAATACAGCCGTAGCTATAGCCCACACAGATATAATTTTGATAACGTTGTTTAAGTTCTGACAGCCGTGGCATTTTATCTAAGTCTTGGAGGCCAATAACATCCACATACTTCTTTACTTGCGGAAAGAGTTTCTTTAAAGTATTACTAAAGACTTCATTGCTGGCGGAGAAATAGTGATCACTAGCCCTGAGCTTCAAGACTAATTCCCTGACTTTAGGATCTATGCCCTTAGCTTCGGAAACATAGACGATGAATAAATCCCCGACCATATTCTTTTTCACTAGAGCAATAAACTTCTTGAGGGCTGGTAGGCTGTCTAAAACTCCTTTTTGCCAAATCGTCTCCATCTTCTTAATTTTCCGCTGATAGCTTTGCAAAAACAAAAGAGCCTGCTGCGGCTCTTTTTGACAATATTCAATAAATTTCCGGGCGATAAAAGCCACGGCGAAGTCGTTTTCCCAAATTTCACAAGTACCCTGATTAATATAGTCCACCACCGTGGGGCGATAGGGGTTAGTGATTTTCAACTCTTCAATTCCCTCTTCCATCACTACTGGCCAAAGCTGTTGGAGAATAAGGGTGGTATTGCGGGTAAAATTCTTCCGAAAGATTATTTTCTTGGCTTTGAACGCCATATTTCAGCAATTAGTAGTCTCTCAGCTTTTCTAAGCCTTTAAGCTTCCTGATTTTTTCTAAAGCCTTGCTCTCAATCTGACGAATACGTTCCCGGGTCACTTCAAATTCTTGACCCACTTCTTCTAAAGTATGAGCGACGCCATCGGCTAAACCGAAGCGCATCTCTAAAATCTTCTGTTCACGCGGAGAGAGCTGGGCCACAATATTTTTTACATAGTCTCTAAGCAATTGCAAAGCAGCCGCCCTATCCGGAGTGACATTTTTCACGTCTTCAATAAAATCTTCCAGGGTGGAATCTTCTTCATCATCGCCGATACTGGTCTCTAAAGAAATTGTATCTTGGGAAATCTTAATAATATAGCGCACCTTTTCAATATCTTCTCCCATTTCTGAAGCAATTTCTTCAGCTAAAGGCTCCCGCCCTAATTCCTGAATTAAAGTCCGCTGGACCTGCTGGAACTTGTTAATCGTTTCCACCATGTGCACGGGGATGCGAATGGTACGGCTCTGATCAGCTAAAGCGCGGGTAATGGCCTGACGAATCCACCAGGTGGCGTAGGTGGAGAACTTATAGCCTTTGCGATATTCAAATTTTTCCACGGCCCTAAACAAACCGATATTACCCTCCTGAATTAAATCTAAAAGACTCAAACCTTTAGCGCCCGCAAACTTCTTGGCAATGGACACCACTAAACGGAGGTTGGCTTCAATAATCTTCTTCTCGGCTTCCTTGTCCCCCTTTTCTTTTCTCTTCGCCAGCTCCACTTCTTCATCACCGCTAAGCAAAGGCACTTTGCCGATTTCTTTTAAATACATCTGAATAGAGTCGGCACTGAGCTTGGAGAGATCGAAGGTAACAGCGGCAGCGGCCTTGGCGGAGGTAATATTGGGATTCTTTTCTTGGACGTCTAAAATCCGACCGGAATCTTCCGCAATCCGGACACCATTTTTCTGTAAATCCCCTAAAAAAACATCGTATTCATAAACATACTCTTCCACTTCAGGGAAAAGATATAGTAATTCCGTTTCCGTGACAAAACCGCGGAGACGGCCTTTTTCTAAAAGCTTCTTCAACTGTTCTTCATTCGGCTGTACCACTTCGCGCGGCGGCCTTTCCGGCGCCTTAGCTTTCACCACGGCTTTTACCGGCGCTTTCTTTAGCGGTGCCTTTTTCACCGGTGTTTTTTTAGCTAAAGGCTTTTTGGCCACCACTTTTTTAGCCACCGTCTTTTTGACGGCAGCCTTTTTGACCGGAGCTTTTTTCTTGACGGGCGCTTTTTTAGCCGGCGCCTTTTTCACCGGCGCCTTGCCCTTCTTGTTGTTTTTTTTGCTAGTAGCCATAGATTTATTTAGAGAGAATGCAGCGAGTTGAGCTGCTCGGTCAAATTTTTAATTTCCGCCATCAACAGGTCCATGCCTTCATCTTCACCCCCAGCTTCAGCGCTGCTGATCTGGTCCTGCAATAACTTAATACGCCGCTTGAGGCTAAACTTTTTCAATTCTAGAAGAATCTTGGCCACTTCGGCCTTGAGCTGATTAGCGTCATAGCTGTAGTAGTCCTTCTCTCCCAAGAGGGCGAGACGGTCACAAATTTCCCCGCTGCCATCGGCTTGTTCTTGCAAATATAAGCGAAAAGAATTGTATTCAAGCAGGGCAAATTTATTATAATAGATAATCAAATTCTTGTAAAACGCCTGAGCACCTTCCCCAGCCAAATCATCCGGCTCCAGGTGGGAAACGGTATAGGCAATGAAGTCCGGAGACTTGAGGAGCAGGGCTAAAAGAATCTCCGACAAACGCTCTTCCCGGGTAGCGCTGGTTAGGGCGGGCAAAGGGGCAGCTTGGCGGTCGGCGTTAGGGAGAGCGTTCTTTTCCAGCTTGGCTCCGGCCACGCTCTCGCGCAGAATTTGTTCGGAAATGCCGACATTTTCCGCTAAGCGCTGGAACCAGTAATCCTGATCAATTTTGTTGGCCAGCTTCACAATCATGTTCAACATTAAACGGGTCACTTCTTTCTTGTCGCTGAGTTTGCGCAAATCTCTATCCGTCTTCACTTTATCAAAATAATATTCCATCATCGGCCGAGAATTGATGACCGCCTGCTTAAAATCTTCAGGATTAGACCGCAAACATTCATCCGGATCCTTATACTGTCCCGGCAAAACAATGATCTTGATATTAATATCTAAAGCCATCGCCTCGCGGATACCACGGTCGGCCGCTAATTGGCCGGCATTGTCCATATCGAAAGAGAGGGCGATGTTGTTGGTGAAGCGTTTGAGCAGGCGTAATTGCTCGCCAGTTAAAGCGGTGCCAGAAGAAGCGACAGTGTTAGTGAAGCCATGCTGATGACAAGCAATGGCATCCATCTGCCCCTCCACGACAATAGCAAAGCCCCGCTCTTTAATTGCCTTCTTCGCCTTGTCCAAGGCAAAGAGCACTCGGCTCTTATCATATAATTCTGTTTGCGGACTGTTAATATATTTACCCCCAGGAATAGTCTCCGCTTTTTCCGGATTAACCCGGGCGGTAAAAGCAATGATACTGCCGCTGACATCGCGGATGGGAAAAACAATGCGGTCGCGGAAACGGTCATAGGCGCTGCCCCGCTCGCTCCGTCCGGCTAAACCGGCGGCAAAGATTTCCGCTTCACTAAATTTTTGAGCGCGTAAATACTCCAACAAGGCGGTCCATTTTTCCGGACCATAACCTACCTGCCAATCTTTAATTGTCTGCGCACTTAAACCCCGTTTAAGGAGATAGGCCTGCATACGCTGACCCGCTTCTTCTGTTTCCAGCCACTGAGCATATTGGGTAGCGGCACTCTGCAAACAATCTAAAAGCCGTCCCCGTTTCGAATATTCCTGCTTATTTTCCTGACTCAAAACCACCCCCGCCTTGGGGGCGAGCAAACGCAAAGTGTCGGGGAAACTAAGGCCTTCCATTTCCTGGACAAAAGAAAGGACGTCTCCGCCCTTGCCGCAACCAAAACAATGCCAAATCTGCTTATCCGGAGAAATTACAAAAGACGGGGACTTTTCCCGGTGAAAAGGACAGAGCGCTTGAAAATTAGCACCAGCCGCTTTTACCTGGATATATTCCCGGATAACCTCGACAATATCCAATTTAGTTTTAATCTCTTCGGCAGGAGACATAGTTTAAGAAAATAGTTTGCGCCACCAGGAAGGCTGGGGCGGGACCGGGGGCAAAGAGCTTAAAGGAGGGGCAGACAAACGCCCTAAAACATCGCCCGCAGGGGCCTGGAAAGGGGCACTGACGGCCTTTGCCGTCACTTCCGGCCTGACAGAGCTATTGGCAGAAACCTGGCCTAGAAGGGCGCTTAAACGGGCAATTTCCCCCTCTACCAATTCCCCTTCATAATCAGCGCTATGACGGGTCTGGCCGGCATAGCTGGCCTTTTTCTGATCTAAGTGTAAATTGAAAAAAAACGTATCACTGCCCGCTGTTTCCTGGACATAGAGATGGAAACGGGGATAGAAATCGCGGGCCAGGCGACGGGCAAAGCTTTCCTGCCCGCTCTGGCGGTCAACAATAAAAGTATAGCCGGCACGGCGCAGCCACTGAGCCGGGCTAACTCCTCCCAATTGATTGTGGGTCACTTTAAGCTTCATCTTTAGTTTTACGAAAAACAATGAATTTATAAGTAAAGAAATTGATTACGCCCAAACAGAGATTAACGATAATTTGCGAAAGCAAATACCAAATACCAAGACTATTAACTAACAGGTGCATCCCGGCGGCATTCAGATTCATGCTGATAAAAGCCGCGCCGATATAAAGCACTAACTGCCGCGGCAGACGCTTACTGTTATAATTCCGAAATGTCCAAAGCTTCTGCAAGCTAAAACTAACCATGAAAGAAAAAATGAAGGCGGCGGAAGTGGCTACCACAATATGCCAATGCATTAATCCGTGAAAGATAAATAAAGCGATTAAATCAACTGTCCCCGCAAAAGCGCCAGAAAAGAAAAATTTGATTATTGCCTTGCGCTCCTCGCAAAAATGAAAAAGCCGAGGATAGTGACCGGAAAAAAAGGCGTGGAAACGATAGTATAAACGATTGATGATAGGCATAAATAAATTACCACTGGCAATAAGTGAAGGCCCAAGCGGCTAAGGCGCGCGCCTGGAGAAAACGCTCATTCTTGCTGCCGCTGTCTAAAACAGCGACGATTAAACTGCGGCCCTGGGTATCGCGGAAACGGCCAACAAAACAATAACCAGCCTGATCGGTGTAACCAGTCTTTCCGCCCAGGGCCTCTAGATTATCATTAGCATCGCTATCTAAAAGCCAATCAGTTGATTCCAAATTCTTTTCCTGCCCCTGCTCCGTTTGGAAGCGATAGCTGGAACGGGAAACAGCGGCGGCAATATCAGGTTGGTTTAAAGCGACTTGAGCTAAACGAGCGACATCTTTAGCGGTAGACAAATTATCATTATTCAAACCAATGGGATCCACGAAAGCGGTCTGGAGCAAGCCTAAATCTTGAGCCTTGCGATTCATAGCGGTGATAAAATCAGCGTCGCTGAGGCCAGTAGAGCGGGCTAAGGCTAAGGTGGCGCCGTTATCAGAAGCGACTAAGCTGGCATTGAATAGATCTTTAACCAGCACCGTCTCGCCTAAAAACAGATTCACCTTGCCGCCTGCAACCGCATCGGCCCGAGTAATAGTATAGCTTTTGCCCCAGCCAGGCTGGTGATCTAAAAAAACTAAAGCGGTCATCAACTTAGTGATACTGGCAATCGGCTGGCGATGTTCCGGCGCTTTAGTGTTGAGCCAAAGGTGGCCGTCATCAGTTAAAACGGCGGCACTGACAGCCGCAATCTCTGGAGCCGGCTTCGTTACCAAAGGACGATCGCCATTCGCCGGTAAATGCTGGCTATCAACACAAGCGTTTACCCCTCGCCAAGGACCGCTGCTATAAATCGTAGTGGTGGAGGGAGTCCAAACTGAGAGTAGGATTGCCACCATGTTTGCGGCAAAACTTAGCATGCTTTTTCCTCCTCCGCTAATGATAGTTCCAAAGCCTCCGGCTGATGCAAGCTGGCATAGTCGGGCAATTCCTGGACATTATTCAAACCTAAGAAACGGATAAAATCTAAAGTCACTTGGTAATAGTTTTCGTTTTTCTGCTTATCAAAATTTTCTTCAATTAAACCCCGCAACAAGAGATTGCGGATAATTAAGCTGCAGTTTACGCCCCGAATTCGCTCCAATTCCAATTTAGTCACCGGACCGCGATAGGCAATGATGGTTAAAGCTTCTAAGCTGGGCTGAGAAAGTTCGCCCGTAGTCTCACTTTTCAAAAAATCTTTAATCAAAGCGGCGTGTTCACCGGCGCTGGCTAATTGGTAATTATTACCGGCGCTAGTTAAACGCCAGCCGCGGGCCGACTGTTCATACTCCGCCGCCATTGCCGCTAAAGCCTCCTCAACCGCCGCGCTCTTAGCATTAACGGCCGCGCTTAATTCCTTCAAGCTTAAAGGCTTATTGGCAACCAGCAAAAGGGCTTCAAGTTGGGATGATAAGGTGGACATAAATATTTTATATTTTTAACACTTTAATTTCACTAAATAATTCTTCCTGCTCAAACACCAGCTCCCGCTGTTTTGCCAGTTCTAAAACGGCAAGGATGTTAACGATTACCTCCACCTTGCTCTGGGCTTTTTCCAAAAAGCGCTGGAAGCTCAAAGATAACTGTTCGGCGAGAAGCGAACGGATATGAATGATGCGCTCATCAATGCTAATCTTGGCCTCCAGCCTTTCTTCCGGCAATTTCTTTTCCTGCCGACGCAGACGAGCTAAAAGCTGGCGCCAAACTGTTTCCAAATCAGCGGCTTTAAGCTTCAAAGGCGGGCTGAAAGCGGCTTCAGTTTGGAGACCGCGGCGGCCGCCTTTAACAAAAGCTGGAGCAAAAGAAAAATGGCCACGGCCGATTAAAGCAGAAATCTTCAAACTGGCTTCCACAAAAGTTTTATACATCCGCAACTGCCGCTCTAAATCATCAACCTCTTCTTCGGCCGCTTCCGTGCTCAGATAAGGCAGGAGGGCTTTGGATTTGATATAGAGGAGACGGGCGGCCATCACTAAAAAATCAGCAATCTCCTCCGGATCAATATTTTCCGTATGTTCAACGTAGGCAACATACTGATCGGCAATTGTGGCCAGGGCGATTTCGGTAATATCCATCTGCTCGCTTTCAATTAATTGCAGGAGCAGACCTAAAGGGCCCTGGAATTTATCGGTGCTGAAATCTATCATAACTACTTAATCATCGCTTTAGCTTCAACATCGCCCCAAAGCTGGCCTTCAACACAGTCATAGCCGGCGCCATGCTCTTTATTGCCGGGGCCATAGGCGCGGCTGTCATTTTCACTATCGCTCGGAGCGCGGAAAACGGCGCAGAAAGAAAATTGTTTCTCGCCCGACACCTTATATTCAATCGCCTCTCGGCTTTCTGGATCAACTAAATTCTTGGCATCCAGATAAATATCGGGGCTATTTTTAATCTCGTCCAAATTAACAGGCAGGCGGCCATATTCAGTATAATAGCTGTTAACAGCATTTTCTAATTGGTAGATATTATTAACGACAATCTGATCTAAACGCTTCGCCCGAGCCACGCTCGGCGACTCGACAAAGAACCAGGCTGTTACGAAAGCGGCCAGAACTAAAGCGGCCGAAATCCAAGCAAACAAGCACATCACTAAATCACGAGCTTTTACCTCCTTGCGCTTGATGTCATAGAAATAGAAAGAAAAAACGGCGGCCGCGATAATTAACATGGCGGCAGCTTTAAGAATAAAGCGCACAGTTAACTCTCCGGAAAGAAAATTGTTAATCACGCCGATGAAAACCCCGAGGATTATTAAAGAAGATACTAAAATAATGAAATAAGTCAGCCAGCGGCGCAAAGGCGAATCCAGTTCCAATTCCTTCTTATTCAAACCGCGGTTAATGAGGCGGGAAAGGAAATAATAGATGGGAGCGGCAATGAATAAAGCGGAGATGGCAAACTTTAACTGAGCATCAACGCTGTTATAACTGTTATAGTTCAAAGCGTCAATGACCGTCTTATCGATCACCCCGAAAATAATCATGCCCACGGACAAGGCCATAAAAATCAAAGCGGCTAAAGACAGGAGATAATAAAAGGCATACTTAGCATTGTGACTGCTCATATTTTTAAAAAATTAATTTTTAAAACTTCGCGTTCTTCGGCGTCCGCGGAAAAGGAATGACGTCGCGGATATTAGTCATGCCCGATAAATACATAATGGCCCGTTCAAAGCCTAAACCGAAGCCGGCGTGCTTAATGGAGCCGTAGCGGCGTAAATCTAAATACCAGCGAT
>CALJZR010000031.1 GCA_937983635.1 uncultured bacterium
ACGAGATCGTGATGTGACTGGAGTTCAGACGTGTGCTCTTCCGATCTTTATGCTTAGCAAAAAACAATTACCGTTTTTAATTTTAGTGGTTTTAGTGTTGATTGTGTCCTCTTTTTATGCCGGACGCCTATCAGTCTCCTCTAAAAATCTGCCAAGTAACGGAGCTCAGGGACGAGGGATGATGAATGGCATTACTAGAGGGCAGGGAAATCAAGCCTTGCGCGGTAATATGGTTAATGGGGAAATTATCTCTCAAGACGACAAAAGCCTAACTCTCAAGTTAGCTGATGGCGGCTCCAAATTGGTTTATTTTTCCGCTTCTACCACGGTCAGTCAAATGACCAGCACCCCGGTTTCTGATTTGAGTGTCGGTCAGACAGTTATGATTAACGGTAGCGCTAATAGTGACGGCAGTATTAGCGCTCAAAGCATCCAGGTGAGAGCGGTGGGCGAGCAATTTCCTGGCCTGGGAGGCAATCCTCCTGCCGGTAATGATGATAACCAGAATCAGGGGGAGTAGCTGGTGACTTTGTTTGCTAAAGAGTTAATTAGGCGACTCGGACCGAAAATGGCCGGGTCGCTTTTGTCTTTATTTATGCTATAATAGAAATATAATTTTTTATTTTTTATGAAGAAAAAAGATTACTTTTTATTAATTATTAGTGTAGCAATCAGTTTGAGTGCTGGCCTAATCGGTTCAATTTTTACGCTTACTGGACCAGACAGCTGGTACGCCTCTATTAATAAGCCGTTTTTTAACCCCCCTAATTGGCTTTTTGGGCCGGTTTGGACAATTCTCTTTATAATTATGGGGGTTGCTCTTTTTTTGGTCTGGCGGCAGGGATGGCGGCAGGAAGCTGTTCGGAAGGCTTTGAAATTGTTTTTTATCCAATTAGGTTTTAACATCATCTGGTCCTACTTTTTCTTTGCCCTAGAAAATCCTCGTCTCGCTTTTTTAGAGATTATCGCTTTATGGCTAGCAATAGTCGCCACTATCATTGCTTTTTATGCAGTGGAGCGACGGGCCGCTTGGTTGCTTTGGCCTTATTTGGCCTGGGTTTCTTTTGCGGCTTTTTTAAACTATTCCATTTGGGTTATTAATTAATTTCTATGGAGGCCTTGATGATTACTCGGCGAGAAAATTTTGACCGGCAGCGACAACGCTTAGTCCGGGGAACTTTGTCCAAACTGCAAGTGATTGCTGATTTTGATCGCACCCTAACCACTAATTTTTATCAAGGCCGGAAATCTTTGTCTCTTTTGGGAGCTCTGCGAGCTAGTAATTTTTTGGGTCTTGACTATCAGCGATATTCCCAGGCTCTTTTTGATTATTATAGCCCTTTTGAAAATGATCAAACCCTTTCTAGTGCGGCCCGTAAGTCTTTAATGGCAGAATGGTGGCAGAAGCAATTTCAATTGTTGATTGATTCTGGTTTAAATAGGGATCATATTAATCAAGTAATTGATAGCCGTTTAGCTAATTTGCGCCCCGGAGTGCCGGAGTTTATTAAGCTTCTCGCTGAGCATCAAGTGCCTCTGGTAATATTTTCTGCGAGTGGTTTAGGCGAATCGGCGCTCAGGTATTTTTTAGAAAAAGAGAATTTATGGTCGGATAACATTTCTCTAATTGCTAATGATTTTATTTGGGATGAGGATGGCAAGGCGCTGGCCGTCAGAACTCCTATTATCCACTCCGGCAATAAAGATGAGACAATGTTAGTTGATTTCGGCTGTTTCGAGAGAGTGAAGAATAGGAATAATATTTTGCTCTTAGGCGATTCTTTGGGTGATGCTGGCATGGCTGCCGGCTTTTCTTATCAAGCCCTCTTAAAAATTGGTTTTTTAAATGATAAGATTCAGGAGTCTTTACCAGCCTATCGCTCTTTGTATGATGCTTTAGTTTTAAATGATGGTGATTTTGGTTTGCCTTTAGAAATTTTACAAGAAATTATCGATTATGCCGATTGATCATAAAAATTTGCGCGTGCTTGCTTTAGCCTTGATTAAGCATCAGGACAAATTTTTAGTTTGCCCTGGTTTTGATAAACTCACAAAGCGTCGTCATTATCGCTTATTGGGCGGGGGAATAGAATTTGGTGAAGATAGCCGCCAGACCCTACGTCGGGAAATTAGGGAAGAGCTCGGTCTGGAAATTTCCGTTAAAAATCTATTGAGCGTAGAAGAAAATCGTTTTGTTTTTAACGGTTTGCCCACCCACGAAATTATTTTTCTTTATGAGGTTTCTTTTCGTTCGGCTAAAGCCTACCAGCGAGATTTTTTTCCTATTCTCGACTCTCGCCATGGTCATCAAGCCGAATGGGTTAGTCTAGCGGATTTACGTAAGCGGCCGGTCTATCCACACTCCGCTCTTAAGTATTTATAGAATTTATTTATGACTGATTTAAAATATTTATTTTCTCCTCGTCGGATTGCCGTTGTCGGTGTCTCTAGTAAGGCCGGCGGCGTCGGCCGGGCGGTTTTGGATAATATTATCAACTCTGGTTTTAAAGGAGATATTTTTCCGGTTAATCCCAAGGCGGAAAAAATTTCGGGTTTGCATTGTTATCCGCAGTTAGCAGCGATTAAAAAGAAAATAGATTTAGTTATTATTATTATTCCGGCAGCGGCGGTACCAGCAGTATTAGAAGAGGCGGGTTCTTTAGGTGTTCCGGCTGCCATTATTATTTCTGCCGGCTTTAAAGAAGCGGGTCGCGGTGATTTAGAGGTAGCTGTAAAAACTATTGCCCGCCGCTATCAGATGGCAGTCCTGGGGCCTAATTGTCTGGGCTTAATTAATCCTCGCTTAAATCTGAACGCTACTTTCACCGATATTTTGCCAGCTCCGGGTAATATCGCTTTTTTTTCCCAAAGCGGTGCTCTCGGTACAGCGGTGTTAGATTACGCTCGCGATCTCAATCTTGGTTTTTCTGTTTTTACCAGTGTCGGCAATAAAGCGGTTTTAGATGAAGCTGATTTTTTAAATTACATTCAAACAGATAAGCAAACACGAGTGCTTGGTATCTATGCCGAAGATTTGCGCCGTTCGGAAAAGTTGGCAGCGGCCATAAAATTATTAGCTAAGAGTGCAAAACCAGTAGTAGTTTTGAAATCTGGACGGACTAGAGCCGGGGCTAATGCCAGCGCTTCTCATACCGGGGCGATTGCTGGTGATGATAAAATTTATGAAGCTTTTTTAAGGGATGCTGGTGCAATCAGGGCACGGAGTATTTCTGAGTTTTTTGATTATTTACAAATTTTTAGCCGCAATAACTTGAAAAAGGTAAATAATTTAGCAATAATTACTAATGCTGGTGGCCCGGGGGTGTTGGCGGTTGACGCTGCTTTAGAAAATAATTTAGCCTTAGCTAGTCTAAGTGCCGACAGTCAGCGTTCTTTAGAAAAGATTTTACCAGCGGCTGCCTCTTGGCGTAATCCCATTGATATTTTAGGCGATGCTTTAGCGGTAAGATATGCTCAGGTTTTAGATATTGTGGCGGCTGATAAGGGTGTGGATTCTATCTTAGTCTTAGCAACGGTGCAGACGATGACCGACCTAGACAATTTAACCCTAGCTTTAGTTGCTTGGCGGCGGCGTTACAGCCAGCCTTTGGCTGTTTGTTTGTTGGGGGCGGAGTCAGTGCAAAAAGCAACAAGAAGTTTGCAGCAGGCGGGAATTGCTGTATTTTCCTATCCGGAAGATGCCGCCCGTTCTTTAGCGGCTTTATCTAGATTTTCCCAGCCTCCTCGATCGGAGTTTAAACTTAAAACCAAGAAGCCGTTAATTTCTAAAAAGGCAAGAGAAGAGGTGACTAAAATTTTTGATCAGGCCCGAGTTCTTAAGATTGCGCACTTACCCGAATTTTTAAGTTTACCAGTATTGAAAGCCTATTCTTTGCCGGTTGCCGATTTCTTTTTGATTAAAAATGAGCAAGACGCTAAAATAGCCAAAAAGCGCTTTTCTGTGCCGCTGGCTCTAAAAATTGCTTCCCTCGACATTTTGCATAAGAGTGATGTCCAGGGAATTATTTTAAATGTTCGGCCCAAGGATATCTCTCAGGCTTATTCTCAGCTGCTAGCAAGAGTGAAAAAAAATTGTCCTCAGGCTAGAATTGATGGAGTTTTAGTAATGCCGATGGCAGCCGCAGGGATTACAGAATTGATTATTGGCGGCTTGAGGGATATTAATCTTGGGCCAGCTTTAATGCTGGGCTGGGGAGGGGTCTATGCCGAAACTTTAGGCGATGTGGCTTTCAGTCTTTCCCCGATTACTAAAGAAAAGGTGGGGCGAATGCTTTCTTCTTTACAGGTTAAGGCGGTGTTGCTGGGCGCCCGTGGGGGCAAAAAAGCGGACTTAGATGCTTTAATCGATATTCTTTTCAGGCTTGATGCTTTATTGCGGGATTTTCCGGAAATAAAAGAATTAGACTTAAATCCGGTTTTAGCTAGAGAGCAGGGCGCCTTAATTTTAGATGCTCGCCTCAGTTTATTTAATTAAATTTTTAAATATATATGCACATGTCTTTGTTGTGGTTTTTACCCGCTTTTGTCTTTATTTATATGAGCGCTTGGTTTGGCTTATCCTTATGGCTTAAGCGTAAAGATGTAATTGATATTGCCTGGGGCGCTGGCTTTATTTTTTTGGCTTGGGCTTCTTTAAGTTTTCGGGAATTGCCTCTTGATGAGAGAGCCTATTGGATTCTTTTTTTAGTTAGCATCTGGGGGATGCGTCTTTCTTTCCATACCGTTAGAAGAAATCTAAGCAAGGAAGAGGACTGGCGTTACCATGATTGGCATGACGGCACTGGCTGTAAGCGCGCCGTCTGTTCTTTTTTTCAGATTTTTATGTTTCAGGGAGCTTTAATGATGATTATTAGCCTGCCTGCTGTCTATAGTTTGCGCTTAATTTCTTTGCCATTATTTTCAGTAAATTATCCTGGTTTGGTATTAATGCTTTTTGGTTTATTTTTAGAGATTGTAGCCGATCAGCAGCGTTATAATTTTTTAAAGAAGCCTATAAACAAAGGAAAGTTAATTACTTCCGGGCTTTGGCGCTATAGTCGCCATCCCAATTATTTCGGCGAAATTTTATTTTGGTGGGGTTTGTATTTATTAGTATTGGGCGCGCCCAAGTCTTGGATGTTAATTATTTCTCCCCTGACCATCACTTATATCTTGCTGTTTGTCTCGGGCCTACCCATGGAAAAGCGTTATCATGGTCGCCCCGATTTTGAAGAGTATCGACATCGTACTAGTGCCTTAATCCCGTGGTTGCCTAAAAAAGCCCGCTAATGCGGGCTTTTAGTTTCTTTAAAGCTTGGCTGGTCGCCAGGCTTTTATATTTTTTTAGCCTTAAGTCGCAGGGAATTAAGGACAACGGAAACGCTGCTAAAAGCCATGGCGGCCCCGGCAAAAGCTGGGTCGAGCTTCAGTCCGAATAAGGGGTAGAAGAGGCCGGCGGCCAGGGGAATACCGATAAGATTATAAATGGAAGCCCAAAATAGATTTTCTTTGACAGTGCGGAAGGTGAGGCGAGACAGTTTAAAGGCAGAATTAGCTTTTTCGAGGTTGCCGCCTAAGATAGTAATACCTGCCGTATTAATAGCGACATCGGTGCCGGTGGACATGGCAATGCCGCTATCAGCCTGGGCTAAAGCGGGGGCGTCATTGATGCCATCGCCCAACATCGCTACTTTATGTCCTTGGGCTTGCAGTTTTTTTATTAATTGAACTTTATCTTCGGGAAGAGTATTGGCGTGGACTTCTTTAATGCCGGCGCTAGCGGCAATTTTAGCCGCTGCATCCGCCCGATCACCGGTGACCATCATAATCCTCAGGCCTCTTTTTTGCCAAGTTTTAATAGCCTTTGCTGCCTCTCCTTTGATTTCATCGCTGCAGGCAATTTGGCCAATCAAATTTCCATTTCTTCTAATATCTATTACCGTGTCACCTTCATCGCTTCGGGCTTGGAACCAATCTCCGGCTTCATCTAGGCTTTTGTGTAAAGAAAATTCCTGACCGGCAATGAGGCCGCTGACGCCGTGCCCGCTGTAAGCTTGGAAATTTTCAACCTTATATTTTTGATAATCTAAATTCTGATCTTGAGCGGCTTTGACAATCGCTTGGGCTAAAGGATGCTCTGAGAGTTTTTCGATAGAGGCAGCTAAGCGGAGCAGCTCATCGTTATTTAATTCTGAATCAAGTGTTTGCAGACCGCTAACTTTTATTTTACCAGAGGTGATGGTGCCGGTTTTGTCTAAAACTAAGACGTCTATCTGCCGGAGCTTTTCTAAGGCTTCAGCGTTTTTTATTAAAATGCCTTGTTTAGCTCCGCGGCCGATGGCTACCATTAAAGCGGTGGGAGTGGCCAGACCTAGAGCGCAGGGGCAGGCGATAACGAGGACGCCTACCAGGGCAGAAATAGCGCCGCTAAGAGCTTGGCTGAAGCCGAGAGTGGGTGCGCCTCCAATTAGCCAGGCGCTAAAAGCGAAGAGAGCGATTGCTAGAACAATAGGTACGAAGATGCCGGCGATTTTGTCACTTAAATTTTGAATGGGGGCGCGGCTATTTTGGGCACTTTGGACTAATTTGATAATTCTTGCCAAGACGGTGTCCGTACCTATTTTCTCCGCTTTTATTACCAGTGAGCCTTGGCGGTTAATGGTGCCGCCGACAACTTGATCGCCAGTTTTTTTATCTACCGGCAGAGCTTCGCCGCTAATCATGCTTTCATCGACACTGGAATCTCCTTCCATCACCATGCCGTCTACTGGTATTTTCATGCCTGGCTTAACTAAAAGTCTGTCATCAATTTTAATGTCTTCAGCTGCTATTTCCATTTCTCCTTCTCTTGTTTGGAGATAGGCGCGTTCGGCTTGCAGGGAAAGTAAGGATTTAATAGCGGCCCCGCTTTTTTGTTTGGCATTTTTTTCTAAGTATTTACCTAATAAAACAAAACCGATAACGACGATGGTGGCGTCAAAATAGTAGTGGGGCGCAAGATTAAAGCGATTAATGATTTCTGGAAAAAGGAAGATGCTGAGACTGTAGAAATAGGCGGTGGCCGTTCCTAAGCCGATGAGGGTATCCATATTAGCCACGCCGAAACGAGCGAAGCGGCCTAAGGCGTTTAAGAAGCGGCGTCCCGGTCCGAACATAATAACGCTGGCACTAAGAAGAAGAAATATTTCCATTATCCTCATTGGTATCGGGTTCAAAGGCAGCCAGTTGATGTTAGCAGCGGCTAAATCATAAATCATGCTGAAAAAAACAAAGAGAGCAATTGGGACGGCTAAGAAGAACTCTTCTTTTTCGCGGGTTTCTTCTCGATTAAGATTATTATCCTCTATCGTTTCAGTATTTTTAAGGGCATAGCCAATTTTTTTTAGTTCCTTATTAATTAGTGGCAAGGAAGTTTGTTGTTCGTTAAAATCTATTTGCGCCTCTTCGCTCGCATAATTTACTTCTATTGAATTTATTCCCGGCAGCTTTTCCAGACGACTTTTGATAATCTGCGCGCAACTAGCGCAATGCATGCCTTGGACCGGATAGCTTTGCTTGTCCATATATTTAAAGTTTATACCAATCTTGGCGCCATGTTTTTAAATTTTCTAAGCCGGTTCTTAAAAATTCGGTGACGGCGTCAGCATTGTCTAAAACCGCCGCGCGGCTTGATTTCGTTTTAATTTCCGCGGTCATTTTTAGTCCCGCCTCATGATGAGCAATGAGGGCATTTAAAAAGCGTAAGTCAAAATTATTATCGCTTACTCCTAAATTCACTCTCGTCGGGCGAGGGGCGGGGCGCCCATCTCGGTACCAGTCTCTTTTTTGAGCATATAGTTCCGCAATCGCGATGGGTTCATTGGTTAATATTTCTTTAGCCAAGAGTTTTATTTCTTCTCTTTGGCTTTTTTCAAGCGCCTGCTCGGCTAAAAACATCGCTCCCTGGTGGTGGCTAATCATAGCATCAAGGTAGCGGCGATCGAGAAAGAAGTCAGCCTCTCCTAAATCCATATTTTCTTTTGAGAACATGGTCGCCCGATAGTCGGGAGTGAAGGCATAGCCGATGCCGACGCCGAGCATGAGCATAATTGCCGCCAGACTAAGGCTGAGGGCTATAGATATTTTTTTCATATTTTTTAATTATTATTTATTTACAGCCATTAATATTGCAGACCGGAAATTTTTCTTCTTTTTCTATGTTAGTTTGGGCTTGTTCAGGTGTAGCTTCGGCTGCTAAGACTTCAATGCTGCCGCTGTACATGCCCATGGAGCAGGTGAATTTAATAATACCGGGTTGGCTGGGAGTAAATTCAATAATATTTTCTCCTTTTTGCAACTGGCGGTTTATTTTTAAAGAGGGAACAACAAGACTACTGGCGCAAGAGTAGGGAACAGAGCTATTAATAATCCAGCGCACTGGTTGTCCGACCCGGACCTGAAAGTAGTTAGGAGTATAACCGCGACCGTTTTGTTCCATTTTAATAATCTGAACTTCCTGGTTTGTCGGGTTGACGCCCTGGGCTTGTGGCCCGGCTTGGAGGTGCAGATTTAAGACACGGTAGGCGTTATAGAAGTTGAAAATACCGAAGGCGATTACTATCAGGCCGGCGGTTTTTAAGAAGAGACTGCGGTGCTTACCTTTAATTAAGGAAACTAGTCCGCCCAAGCTTAAAAATCCCGGAGCCGTGCCAAGAGCGAAAATTGCCATAATAACAGCACCACTAACGAAGCTGCCGCTGCTCAAAGCATAAATTTGCATGGACTGGGTGAAGCCGCAGGGAATAAAGAAAGAAAGAGCCCCGGCTAAAATAGCCCCGGTGGGCCGATAGCTTCTACCCTGAGTATTAACGGGGATTATTTTTTTGATACTTTTAGGGAGGGTAAAACTAAAGCGGTTTAAAGCCGGAAAAATATCTAGGACTTGGAGTCCTAAGAAGATAATGATCAAGCCAATAATTAAGCTAAGCCAGGTGCTAGTGAGCGTAGAAATTTTGATGACGGCGCCGATGGCACCCAAGAGACCGCCCAGCAGAAAAAATCCTAAAATCCTGCCAAGATTGAAATAGAGATGAGGTAAAAATTTACGTGAGCGCGATGCTTCGGGGTGACGTTTGGCATAATCAGCAGCCAGAGCCATAACAATACCGCCAACTAGGGCCATGCAGGTAGAAATACCGGCAATGAGGCCAATGAGTAACACTCCGCCGAGACTGAGCGTTTCCGCATTACTGTTAGTTTGGATATCCAACCAACCGCTTAATTTAAAAATTAGGGCAAGGAGAGAGGTGATTAACAGGGCTATTCCCAACTCCCGCCATTTTTTTTGAATGCCCGCTCCCGTTTCTTTTCCTATCTCTCCATCTAAGCTATAGCCTAGTTTGTGTAAGGAGCTATTAATACTCTCTAAAGAAGGGCTTTCTCCCTCATAATCTATTTCCGCCTGTCCGCGGCTATGGCTAACCCTTACTGCTTTTACACCGGGCAGGGCAGAGAGCTTTTCTTCACTTAAGAGTTCGCAGGCTTTGCAGTGCAAACCCGAAACTTTCACCTTTAAAGTTTTATGGCTCATATTTAAATTGTAAGTTTATTTACTAGCTAATTTATTAACTTTTAAAATTTCCTCAATCATCTTTTTCTGGATACGGTCGTTATCGGAAGCCATAGCGCTGCGGAAGCAGGTGTTAAGATGATTATCTAATAGCATTTGGTGGGCTGACTTTAACAGACCTACAGCCGCCAGATTCTGTTGCATAATGTCGACGCAGTATTCGCCGCTTTCGACCATTGCAATCAGCTTCTCGCTGAGACTGCGTACCTTTTTGAAATTAATTAAGATTTTTTGTTTTTCTTTGGTCATATTGATAAATTTAACTACCTGGGGGGTAGGTGTCTAAATTTTAGCATATTCTAGATTTAAGGCAAGCGGTGAAAGATTTTAAGCTTATTGACTAAATATTAGTTTATTGATAAACTATTTTTTGGTTTTAATTTTATTTTCATGAAACAGATTATCTATAATCAATTGGAAGAGCACCGCCTTGCCGGCTGGATTGTTTTTAGCGCCATGCGCCTGGAGTCTTTGGCAGACCGTTTTATGTTTAAGCCCTTAGGACTGACTACGGCCAGTTTTCGTATTTTAATGCTGTTAGAGAAAATGGGTCCGCAATCGCCTTCAGAAATGATTGAATTGCTTGGGGGCACGAAATCAAATCTGGCTCAGCGTCTTAACTTTTTAAAGCGCCAGAATTTGATTGAGCTTAGGCATAAGGCAGGCGACGACAAGCGGCGTGCTTTTGCGCGAGTCACGGATTTAGGCAAAAAACAGCTGGCTAGAGCCAGACAGCTTTTTAAAAAACATAATTTACATATTGAAAATTATTTTACTGCTAAAGAAATGCAAGATTTTCTGCGTTTGACCCGCAAGCTCAACGCCGGTTTAGACCAATGTGAAATCAGCATTCAAAAATATTATGAACAAGAACAAGTTTAAGTTTTTTTTCCTATTTCTTTTTTTGCTCCTCCCCTTGCTTTTAAGCGGTTGCGGCAAAAAAGAGGAAGAAGCGGCTCCTGCCGAAGCGGCGGTCGAAGTTCAGGCGCGAACCGTGGCCGCCAGCCGAGAAGTGAAACAGGAGTTAGAATATCCGGCCATTGTCGCCGCTGGTACGGAAGCTAAATTAATTGCCAAGTCTTCTGGCACCCTTTCCGAGGCTGATTTTGCTGTTGGTGACAATGTTAGCGTCGGCCAGAGTCTGGCTAAAATCGATGAAATCGGCGCTTCCGGCTTTAACGCCGGCGGAGTTAATAGTAATCAAATCAAGCAGGCGATTATCGCCGTCGAGCAGGCACAAGCCTCCTACCAATTAGCGCGTTCTAACTATGAGAATCTGCTCTTATCTTCAGCTAAAGATTTACGCCAAGCGGAAATTGCCCGTGATCAGGCGGCTAATGGCCAAAATAATTTAGGTATAACCGGCAATGAGAGTTTAAAGAGCGCCGAGTTGGCCCACGAAACAGCAAAGATTGCCGCTGAACAAGCTCGTCTTTCTTTAGTAAATCGGGAAAAACAATTGCAACAAGGCAGTGCTGACGCCAACCAAAATGCTGATTTAGCAGCTAGCACCGCCCTTAACGCCGCCAGCGCTGTACTTTCCGGCATCAATAATTTAACTGGCTTTGATGATAATAATGTGGTTTCGGTCGCTTATCGCAGTAATTTGGGAGCGCTGGAATCTAATTCCTATACTCAAGCCGAAAACGCCTACAAAGTGGCGCAAACAGCTTATAATTCTTACACCTCTTCCAGTTTCTCCAGTATGGATGAAAGGATTAAGGCGGTTATCAGTCTGGTTGATAAAGTTAAGGCTTTAGCGGATGCCACTAAGTATTTATTTGATAAAAGTATTCCTTCCTCCAGTTTGCCCCAGTCTGGCGGCAGTGGTGCCTCTTTAGCTAGCCTGCAAGCGGCCGCCGCCGCTTATCAATCGCAATTAAATGGCGTTCTGTCCCAGGTGCGCGGCGCCCAGCAGGCGCTAGCTAATGTCGCTTTAAATAATGATGGTACTATCGATACTTTGCGCCAATCTTACGAACTGGCAAAAAAACAGGAAGCTAGCGCCGCCCAAAATCTTAACAACCTCCGTGCCGGCAATACTAGCCAGCAGGATCAGGCGGGCTTTGCGGTAAATCTTGCCCAGAATCAATATGAAAATCTCAAAGTGAAGATAAATTCTCAAGTTTTGGCCGCTAAAACGCAGATGGACAGCTCTCAGCTTCAATATAACAATGCCGCCGTTGCTCTGCAGAGTCTTTATGATATTCATTCTTTAGTCTCGCCGATTGCCGGCACCGTCACCCAGAAAATGGCGAGTAATGGCGATACTGTCAGTGCCGGTCAAGTAGTGGCGGTTGTCAGTCAGATGGATAATTTGAAAATTAAATTTTTTGTTGAACCGGAGAATATTTTAGAGATGAAATTGGGCGCGCCAATTGCGGCTGTAGCCGCCGATGGTAAAAACTATTCCGGTGTTATTGCCGCTGTTTCCGCCCAAGCTGACGCCGCTACCAAGCGTTTTCAGGTGGAGATGCAGCTGGAAGGTCAAGACAAGCCTTTGCTGGGAACGGTGGTGACAGTCAAAATTTCTCTTTCTAAAAGCGTCCAGGCCGGATATGGTAGCATCATTGTTCCTTTATCATCTTTAGAAGTCGGTCAAAATGGTAATTCTATTTTTTTAGCTGATAACGGCCAGGCGCGTAAAGTTAATGTTGAACTGCAGGCGGTATTAGGGGAGATGGCTCAAATTAAATTAGAAGCGGCTGACGAATCTTTAGTTATTATCGGCGGCAATAAATTCTTGCGTGAAGGCGCCGCTGTTACTATTACTCAATAAATATGCAAATCAATTTACATAAACCGGAAGAGGCTGGCTTGGCGGAAGAAAAAATAAATAAAACCTCAGATCATCTTTATTTGGAAAAGCTTAATTTTAATCCAGAGCTCCGTAAGAGCTGGCTTAACTTTTTTATTGTCAATTTCCGCGTAGTCATTCTTTTGATGATATTATTGACCGCTTGGGGCTTGTATTCTTTCTTTTCTTTACCCCGGGAATCAAGTCCGGAAGTAAAAATCCCTATCGCTGTGGTGATGACCGTCTATCCCGGAGCTTCGCCAGCCGATGTTGAAGAATTGGTTACTAAAAAAATCGAAACAGAAATTTCTGGCATTAAAGATGTCGATAAAATTACCTCCCGCTCCTCTAACTCAATTTCTGCCATTACGGTTGAATTTGATGCCAAAGCCGACCTGGAAGATTCTTTAAGAAAGCTTAGGGATGAAGTTAATGGCATGAAGTCTTCTTTGCCGGCGGACGCCAACGATCCGGTGGTTAAAGAGATTTCCTTTGATGACACCCCCATTCTCACCCTTTCTTTAGCCGCCCCTTATGACGGTTTTGCTTTGCGGCGCTTTGGTGAAGATGTGCGCGATGAACTGGAAAAAATTCCTGGCGCTCGGGAGGTGCAAATCTCCGGGGGCGATGAGGTGGAGATAGAAATTGCTTATGATCCCCAGAAACTCACTTTCTTTAACTTATCCGCTGACCAAGCTAATCAATTAGTGGCGGCAGCCAACCTAGCGATTCCCGCCGGTAATTTTAAAGGCAAGGAATATTCTTATCCCGTGCGTGTTGATGGCCGCTTTTTCGATGCCGAAAAATTAGGGAATACGCCCTTATTCCATACTGAAGACGGCGCCCTTGTTTTTCTTAAAGATGTGGCCGCTGTCAGGGAGGTAGCGATTGAAAAATCTGTCTATTCCCGTCTATCTACCAGAGAGCAGGGTGCCCGGGATGATATTACTTTGCAGATTGTTAAAAAGACCGGCGGCTCAATTATTGATACCTCCAAACAGGCTCAGGAAATTTTAGACCGGATGACGAAAGAGATGCCTGGTTCTTCTTATGAAATTACTTATAATGCCGCTGACCAGATTGACCAGGATTTTAAGCAACTGACTCATGACTTCATTCTTACCTTGATTTTAGTGTTTACCATTCTTTTCTTGATTGTCGGCTTTAAAGAGGCTTTGGTCGCCGGCTTAGCCATTCCTTTAGTTTTCTTCGCCACCTTCGGGGTGATGTTAATGACCGGTATTAGCTTGAATTTCTTGTCGCTCTTTTCTTTGATTCTCGCCCTCGGTTTATTAGTCGATGACGCTATCGTTGTTGTTTCTGCTACTAAGCAATATTTGCGCACTGGAAAGTTTACTCCTGAAGAGGCGGTTTTGCTGGTTTTGAATGATTTTAAAGTGGTCTTAACCACCACCACTTTAACTACCGTTTGGGCTTTTTTACCTTTGCTGATGTCGACGGGCATTATCGGCGAGTTTATTAAATCGATTCCAATTACTGTTTCTGTGACTTTACTGTCTTCATTGGTAATTGCTCTTCTTATCAACCATCCCTTGGCGGCAGTCTTGGAGCGCATCCGCCTCACCCGCAAGCTTTTTTCCTTTTTATTTGGCGGCTTAATTATTGTTGGTATCGCTGCTTGGGCGCTGCCGGGGCTAGTGGCTAAGATTATCGTCTCTCTTCTAGCTTTTAGCATTGCCATTTTTCTGGGGCGCTGGTATTTGCGCCAGGGCAAAAATATTTTGATTGCCAACAGTACTTTAGTGGAAGCAGAATGGCGCGATGACGAGATGATTAAGAAGAAATTAAGAGAACAGGGCAGTCATGAAAATGATAATTTTTTTAATCGCCTGCTTCACGGCGTCATCCATTTTGATCGCATTCTGCCTTATTACGAAAAATATTTAAGGAAAATTTTAGCCACTCGCCGCAGCCGCTTGCAAACTCTTGCGCTAAGCTTTTTGTTGTTCATAGCGGCGGTGGCTTTGCCGGCGACAGGGATTGTTAAAAGTGAATTTTTTCCTGCCTCTGATTCCGATGTTGTTTATATTAATATTGAAGGCCCAGTCGGTTCTCGCTTGGAAGAAACTGATAAGTTAGTGGCAAAAGTTGAAGAAAGGCTCTTTGCTTATCCAGAAATTCTCAACTTTACCACCCTAGTTGGCGGTTCAGCTTCTGGAGATTTGGGCGGCGGCAACAGCTCCAGCCATTTAGCTTCCATTACTTTGAAGCTGAGTAAAACCGATGAGCGTAAAGTTACGTCCTATGAGTTAGCGGATGCAATTAGAGAAAATTTGAGTGATATTCAAAACGCCAAGATTACGGTGGAATCTCCAGCGGGCGGCCCGCCTTCTGGCGCCGCCTTTGAAGCGCAAATCAAGGGTGACGATTTGCAGATCCTAGATAAAACGGCTAAAGAGTTGCAAGAGTATTTAAAGGCCGTTCCCGAGGTCGTCAGCACCGAGGTCTCCTTGAAAGAGTCGCCGGCGGACTATACCTTCACTCTTGATCCAGCGCGTTTGGAATTATATAGTCTGAATGCGGCTTATGTCGGCTCTTCCTTGCGCATGGCAATTTCCGGGACTGAAGTAACCACGGTTTTGCGTGATGGCAAGGAAATTAAAGTGATGGCTCGTTTTGACCGCGATAAAATCCCTACCTTGGAGTCGATTCAGAATTTACAGATTTTGAATCTAAAGAAGCAGCCGGTATTTTTGAAAGATGTGGCTAAGATTGAGCTGAAGCCTTCGGTGGAGACAATTACGCGCATTGATCAAACCCGTACTGTTTTATTGACCGCCGGCATCAAGGGCGGCGCCAATGCCGCTTTAGTGCTTAAAGATTTTCAAGAACGGATAAAAGATTATCAATTGCCGGATAATTATGAAATTTCTTACGGCGGGGAAAACGAACAGAATCAAGAATCAGTTTTATCAATTATCAGAGCAATGGCTGTGGCTTTCATCTTAATTATTTCGACACTAGTGATTCAATTTAACTCCTTTAAAAAAGCGGCAATCGTTTTAGTGACTATTCCTTTGGCTTTAATCGGCGTCTTCTTCGGTTTAGCTTTAACCGGCATTGATTTATCTTTTCCAGGTTTAATAGGCGTGCTGGCTCTCTTTGGAATTGTGGTTAAAAATGCGATTATTTTGGTTGATAAAATCAGTCTTAACCTAAAGAGCGGTATTCCTTTTACTGATGCGATTGTTGATGCCGGCAAGTCACGTTTAGAGGCTATCTTTATCACTTCTATCTGTACTATTTTTGGTATTTTACCAATCACTTTATCTAACGAAATGTGGCGCGCTTTAGGCGGTTCGGTAATTTTCGGTTTAATGTTGTCTTCTTTCTTGACCTTATTTATCGTTCCGACGATGTTTATGGCTTTCATTAAGGACAAGGGGAGATATTAAAATAAGATTTGGATATAAGAAAAGCGATGTTCCGATTGGAACATCGCTTTTTTGTAAGCGCCTGATTAGGCGTAGAAGAACGATTTTTTTTTGGCTTTGCGGCGGATGCCATAAGCCCAGATGAAGAGGCGGATAGCTTCTGTCATTTTTTTCATGGCAGGCAGCTTTTAAAGGATGAATAAGTTTCACTGATTCGATCCCAGTTGGCGATTATTAGGGCTGTCAACAGGATAAGCAGGGAAAGGCTTACTATCATGGGGGCGTGTTCTTTAATTATTTTTAAACATGCTCCTTTTACATTTTCATGCAGATCTTTGTCTAGCATGAAAATTGAGTATAGAGCGATAATAAAGGCCCAAATAAGACTTGGCCAGCCGAAGATTTGCGCCCAGAAACCGTTGAACATGGCGACATTAAATATCCAGCCAATGAAGCTAAGGATGGATATAATCATTAATACCGCCATTATTATTATGCCGATAAAAAAGGGAACCGCTCCCTCTTTTTCTCGGCCATACCAGAAGTTTATAAACATCAGCAGGATTATAATCCAGCTGAAAATCAGAATCGGCTGGTGGGCTGATTGGAGGATGAGGATAAATAAGGCAGCCATTACAGCTATTATTAGCAGGCGCTGCCAGATGCGGGTAAATGCTTTTTTTGTCATGTTATCGGTTTTTTTAATGAAGGTTCGACGTGTCTTCATTACAATACTATTTTTTTATTTTGTCAAGAGTGGCTTCTGGGGCTAAATCAGTATACAATATAAGCATATGATTGGTGGCTTACCTTTAGCGGCCTATTTGCGCCCTAAGAATTTAAGTGAAGTTGTCGGCCAGACCCATCTCCTTCAAGACTCGGGCTGGCTGGTCCAAGCGATTAAAAATGACCGCGTCTCTTCGCTTATTTTTTGGGGTCCCCCTGGTTCTGGTAAGACCACGCTCGCTTCTTTAATTGCTCAGGAGACTAAAGCTGATTTTGTCCAACTATCAGCCACGGAGAGCGGGGTTAAAGATTTAAAACAGATTATTGAAAAGGCAAGATCTGGCAAGCGCTTAGGGGTGAAGACAATTTTATTTATTGACGAAATTCACCGTTGGAATAAAGCTCAGCAAGACGCCCTTTTGCCTCAAGTGGAAAATGGCACTGTTATTCTAATCGGGGCAACGACAGAAAATCCTAGTTTTGCCGTTAACGGCGCCTTACTCTCCCGAGTGAAGGTGGCAGTTTTAGAGTCTTTAAATGAAGAAGACTTATTACTTATAGTGAAACGGGCGGTTAAGACCTTAAAAGCAAAAATTAAACCAGAAGCAGCCAGGTTGCTAGCCCGCTTGGCTAATGGTGATGCCCGCAAAGCAATTAATCTGGTAGAAACGGCAGCTGAAAATCAGGCGCAAATTGATGTCGCTATCGTTAAGCAGATAATTAACAAGCCGAATTTATTGTATGATAAAACCGGGGAAGAGCATTATAATCTTATTTCCGCCCTGCATAAGTCAATGCGGGGTAATAATCCTGACGCCGCTCTTTATTATTTAGCCAGAATGTTGGAGGCCGGTGAGGACCCGCTTTATATTGCTCGTCGCCTAGTCCGTTTTGCTAGTGAGGATGTGGGTCTAGCTAATAACAGCGCCTTGCTTTTAGCCACGGCTGCCTTTGATGCCTGTAAGAATATTGGCTTGCCGGAGTGTGGCGTTCATTTGGCTCACGCTACTGCTTATTTAGCGAAGTCGCCCAAAAGTATTGCGGTTTATGCCGCCTTTACTGAAATCACGGCCGAAGTCCAGAAAAGTGGTAACTTGCCCGTGCCTTTATATCTACGCAATGCCCCCACCAAACTAATGAAAGATTTGGGTTATGCTAAGGGATATAAATACACGCCTTTAGAAGATGATTCCCAGCAGGAATATTTGCCTGACGCTTTAAAGGGTCGTAAGTTTTTGAAGTCTTAAATCAGCATTTTTTTAAGCCGAACTTATAGCCTCTACCGGGGAAGGTGTGAATATAGTCAGTCTCACCTTGTTCATTCAATTTTTTACGCAGGCTCATGATGTGGGCTTCAATGGTGTTAGAAAAAGGATCAGCATCATTTTCCCAGACATTGTCCATAATTTGGCTGCGCGATAAGACTTCGTCTGGGCGGCGGAAAAATAATTCAAGCAAGGCATATTCTTTTCCGGTTAGATAAATACGGCGCCCGTTCCTGATAGCAGCTTGGCTCTTACTGTCTAGCTGTAGATTACCTAAACGCCAATTTTTTTTGATGATAGTTTTTGGCCTCCTTAACAAAGCTTCGGCGCGCCAGAGAAATTCTTCAAAAAGAAATGGTTTGGTCAGATAGTCATCGGCCCCCTTTTTAAACATTTCTCCCTTTTTTTCCAGTTCAGCGTTAACGGTTAGAGCTAAAACAGGAGCCTCTATCCCTTCGCGGCGTATTTCTGCCAGTACTTCGGCTCCGTTCATTTTTGGCAAATTGTAGTCTAAGACGATCAAGTCGTAATGCCCGGAGCGGGCAAGAAGCGATCCCTTTTCGCCGTCATAGGCTAAATCGACGGTGTGTGCTTGCGCTTTCAGACCCTTACCTAAGAAGGCGCCGATATCTTTTTCATCGTCAACGATTAGTATTTTCATAAATTATCATTTATTACCGCTAGCGCGGATTAATGTTTAGAGTATAGCGGGTTTACCCTAAAATCCAGATAACTTCTTTTTATTTTAATGATAAATTTGTTTGCCAAAGCTTTTTTCTCCCTTTATAA
>CALJZR010000032.1 GCA_937983635.1 uncultured bacterium
AATCTCCCCGAAGGCGTTAGCGCCCAGTTTCAAAACGGCGTCCTGGCAGTGAAAGGGCCGAAGGGTGAGCTGTCTCGGGAAATCAAAGCGCCTGCTTCGGTTGAAATCGTTGACGGTTCTTTGCGCGTGAGTGTTGACCAAAATGCCAAAGATGCCAGCGCTTATTGGGGTTTATATCGTGCTTTGGTGGATAATATGGTGACTGGAGTTAAAGTTGGCTTCACTAAAAAATTAGAAATTAATGGTGTTGGTTACCGCGCGGCCGTTAGCGGCAATAAGCTTAATTTAAGCTTAGGTTATTCCCATCCGATTGAATTTCCTTTACCCGCTGGTATCAGCGCAGTGGTTGAAGGTAACGTTATTACTTTAAGCGGCATTGATAATGAACTCCTAGGTAATACTGCTTATAAAGTCCGCAAACTTCGCACGCCGGAACCTTATAAAGGTAAGGGCGTTAAATATGCTGATGAAGTCTTGCGCCGCAAGGCTGGTAAGACTGCCGCTAAGAAATAAGGCAATTGAGATTTAAACTATATGATGAATGTTATCAAAAAAGAAAAAGCCCGTAAGCTCCGCCGTCAGGTCAGAGTGCGTGCTAAAATCAGCGGCACTGCTACCCGTCCGCGCTTAAATGTTTTCCGTTCCAATCGGGGCATGTATCTACAGCTCATTGATGACGCTTCCGGCCGCACTTTGGCTAGTGCTCATACGCGCGAGCTGAAAGGGAAGAGCGCTCAAAAGATTGAAAATGCCGTTGCTTTAGGCAAGCTTTTAGCGGATAAAGCTTTAGCTTTGGGCATCAAAGAGGTCGTCTTTGATCGCAGCTCCTATCGTTATCATGGCCGTGTCAAAGCGGTGGCCGATAGTGCTCGTGAACAAGGATTAGTTTTCTAAACCTAAATAAGTATTAAGATTTTTAATATGGCAGACGATAACAAAAAAGTAGAAGCCGGCAGTTCCGACCAGAAAGTCGCAGCCGCTGTCGCTAAAGATTTATACGGTGGCCAAGAAAAGCGCAACCGTGGCGGCCGTCCTCCGCGCCGTGATGGTCGTGGTAGTCGCGACGAGAATAAGGATGAATTTGAACAGCGCATCTTGGAAATCGCCCGTGTTACTCGTGTTATGGCTGGCGGCAAGCGTATGAATTTTCGTGCCTGCGTTGCTATTGGCGATCGCAAGGGGAGCGTGAGCGTAGGCTTGGGTAAGGGCGCTGATGTGACTATGGCTGTTAACAAAGCCGTTAATCGCGCCAAGAAGACCATGCTTAAGGTACCGGTTGTCAATGAGACTATTCCTCACATTGTTTACCAGAAACTAGGAGCTGCTTCTATTATTTTTAAACCAGCTAAGCAGGGCCGCGGTGTTATCGCCGGCGGTGTTGCTCGAGCAATTTTAGAATTAGCCGGCATCAAAAATGTTACCAGTAAAGTTTTAGGCACTAACAATAAGATTAACAACGCTCGTTGCACTTTAGCCGCCTTGGCCAGCTTGCGCCAGCCAGAAAAACGGCAGAATTCTGAGAAGAAAGGGGAAGAAAAAAATATCGAGGCGACCGTTACTGAAGAAAAAGCTAAAACTGTCGTTAAAAAGAGCGCGGTTAAAAAATAAGCGCCAATTTTAAGATAATCATTTAATTTTATGCTGTCACTGAATAATCTCAAGCGCTCTGTCGGCGCTACTCATAAAAAAAAGCGGGTTGGTCGCGGTAATGCGTCCGGCCATGGTACCTATAGTACCCGCGGTTTGAAAGGACAGAAGTCTCGCTCCGGTGTCAGCGGTTTGAAGCGTCTTGGTATGCGCAAACAGCTTTTACAGACGCCGAAGTTGCGCGGTTTCCGCTCCCTGCAGCCGAAGAATCAGATTGTTTCCGTTGGCGCTATCAATAAGCATTTTAAGGATGGCGAAATAGTAAACCCGACTGCTCTCTTCGAGAAAGAACTGATTAAGAATGTTGGTTCTCCCGTGAAAATTTTAGGCAAAGAGAAATTGACGGTGAAAGCCAAGTTTGAAAAAGTAGCAATGAGCGCGGCGGTCAAAGGCCAGATATCTGCTTAAGATATTTGGCTTTTGCCTATAATCATAATCAATCGTTTTATGCTGGCAAAATTAGAACAAATTTGGAAAGCTAAAGATTTACGCAACAGCGTCCTTTTCGTTTTAGGGATGTTGGTGATTTTTCGTTTTGCTGCTCATATTCCCGTTCCGGGAGTAGACGCGGCCGCTTTAAAGAATCTTTTTGCCTCTAATCAGATCCTCGGTTTGATGAATATTTTTTCCGGCGGCGGCATGGAGAACTTTTCCATCGTGATGATGGGCATTGCTCCTTATATCACCTCTTCCATTATCTTCCAGCTTTTAGGCATGATTGTTCCAAAAATTGAAGAAATGCAGAAAGAAGAGAGCGGTCGTCAGAAAATTAATATGTGGACCCGGTGGGCGACTGTGCCTTTGGCGGCAATGCAAGCCTACGGCATGATTACTCTTTTGCAACGCTCTAGCCAGGGTATCTTAGGTAATATTTCTCCTTTTGATTTTGGCGCCATCATTGTTACTATCACCGCCGGCACGATCTTCTTGATGTGGGTTGGCGAATTAATTACTGAAAAGAAGATTGGTAACGGCATTTCTCTCTTAATTTTCGCCGGTATCGTTGCCGGTGTTTGGCAGAAAACCCAGCAATTTTTATTAACCTTTGATCAGACACAAATTTTTACTCTCATCGGTTTTATTCTTATCGCCATCTTAACAGTTGTCGGCGTGGTTATTATCAATGAAGGCCAGCGCAATATTCCGGTGCAGTATGCCCGGCAAATCCGAGGTAACCGCACCTTTGGCGGCTCCAGCACCCATCTGCCTTTGCGCGTTAATATGGCTGGCGTCATCCCCATCATCTTCGCTATTTCCGTTGTCCTTTTCCCGCCGATGATTGCTCAGTTTTTCTTGCATGCCCGCACCACTTGGATTGCCTCTTTAGCGTCTAAAGTGATTGAACTTTTCAATAACCAGTTGATTTACGGAGTAGTTTATTTCGTTTTAGTTTTTGCTTTCACTTATTTCTATACCGAAGTTATTTTCCATCCGGATCGTATTTCTGAAAATCTGCAAAAACAAGGCGGCTTTATCCCGGGAATTCGTCCGGGCAAGCCGACCAGCGACTATCTCTCCTATACCGCTCACCGGGTAATTTTTGTAGGCGCTTTATTTTTAAGCTTGATCGCCATTCTACCTTTAGTGATGCAGTATTTTACCGGTTCGCAGTCGATGGCTATCGGCGGCACCAGCTTGCTCATCGTGGTCTCGGTCGTTATTGAAACCGTCAAGCAGATTGAATCGCAATTAACAATGCGTGAATACGACGGCCTCTAATCCTAAAACTTTTTGAAAAATGATAACAAAAATGTAGCTTCAGCTACATTTTTGTGTTATAATCAGCATATAAGCTTTATTATATGGATTTAAATGATTTTTTAGCTGACATTAAAGATCAGCCTAGTTACGTCATTGAGCGCAATTTAAATTCACTAGTACGGCAAAATTACCATTTTCAAAGCCTAAGCTCTGATAATCGGGAAATAGTGCTGTCGTTAGTGAAGAAGTATAAGGAGAAGTTAAGAACCGGTGTCGGAGTTTCCCAATACACGATTAACCGCGATATGTATAATCTTTATCAGAAAAGATTGAAACTAAAATTGACCGAAGTTGACCGTGACCATATCCGTGATATTTTAGAAAGCTTTAAGCAATAATTTTAATATCGGGAGCCTGTTTTTAGACCCCTGCTCATTCTATGTGGCTACATTTATTTATTGTTGTTGTCGGTCTGTGTTTGTTTGAAATTATCAGCAGTGTTGATAACGCCATCGTCAACGCTAATATTTTAAAGACGATGCCCAAGAAGTATCAGCGCATCTTCTTGGTCTGGGGCATCTTTTTTGCAGTTTTTGTCGTCCGCGGTCTTTTGCCATTTGCCATTGTCTGGATGGCCGCGCCTCAGCTCTCAATCGGTCAGGTTATTGGGGCCGCTTTTTCTAATAGCGGGGAAGTGGCCGGCTATCTGGCCTCTTCCAAGCCTTTATTACTACTCGGTGGCGGTGTTTATCTCTTTTTTGTTTTCTTATCCTGGCTCTTTTTAGAAGAGAAGAAATATGCTTTTTTCGTGGAAGGATTTATCCATCGCCAAGGTGCTTGGTTTTATGCGATTTCTTCGATTTTTACCACCTCGGTCGTTTATTTGGCTTTACAGAGGAATCCGACCTTGGCTCTGGCCGCCACCATTGGTGTTTCTGCCTTCTTTATTACTGACGGTTTTAAGAAAAACGCCGAGGAGAAAGAAAAGCAATTAATGAATCCGGCGATGGGGGCTTGGAGCAAGATTCTTTATCTTGAAGCTTTAGACGCTTCTTTTTCCATTGATGGCGTCATTGGCGCCTTCGCTTTTACCATGAGCGTTCCTTTAATTATTTTAGGCAATGGTCTGGGCGCTTTTGTTGTTCGGGAATTTACGATTAAGGGTATGAATTTTATTTCCAAGTTTGCTTATCTTAAAAATGGGGCAATGTATTCCATTGGTATGCTCGGTGCCTTAATGGTGACGGAAAGCTTCGGTCATGAATATCCCTTCTGGGTGGCGCCGCTTAATACCGGCCTCCTTTTGGCAGTATTTTTATTCCTCTCCGTTAGAGCTCAGAAGCAGTTGAAACAGTAATAAAATTATGGTTTATATCAAGACAAATGAAGAAATTGCCGCTATTAGAGCCGGCGGTAAAATTTTAGCTAAAATTTTAAAGACTTTGAAAGCGGCCGTTAAACCCGGAGTTAATACCGCTGATTTAGAGGCAGTCATGATAGAGATGGTGGCGGCGGCTGGCGGTCGTCCCGCTTTTAAAGACTATCCCATGGGCGGCGGCATTTTTTTTCCTTCCGCCATTTGCGCCTCCATTAACGATGAGGTTGTTCATGGTGCCGCTGTTCCTGGCCGGATTTTAGTCGAAGGTGATATTATTGACCTGGATATCGGCATGGAATGGCCGGTTTTGCCGGAAATCAGAAGGGAACTGGGTTTGCCCACTAATCCGCATTCGCCGGGCGGCGGTTTTTATACCGATATGTGCGCGACCGTGCCGGTGGGAGAGATCAGTAAAGAGGCCAAGAAATTATTGGCGGTGACTCAGGAGTGTTTGGCGGCGGCTATTAAAAAAGTGATGCCGGGAGCGCGTTTAAATGATATTGGCGGCACCGTTCAGCAGATTGCCGAGGACGCTGGCTATGGCGTTGTGCGCGACTTAGTCGGCCACGGTGTCGGCTATCAGGCTCATGAAGATCCGGAAGTTTATCATTATCTTATCAATCCCCGCTCTACTGCTAATTTGGAATTGAAGCCGGGTATGGTTATTTGCATTGAGCCGATGATTAACGCCGGTACTCATCGAGTTAGTGTCGCCGCTAATGGCTATACTATCATCAGCGCCGATAATTCTTTAAGTGCTCACTTTGAACATACGATTGCTGTGACGGATAAAGGCCATCAAATCTTAACCTTGGAATAGCATGATTTTAGGTGATGATCAACAATATTTAGGAGTCGATTGGGGCGAAAAGCGCATTGGTCTGGCTTTGGCTGACATTGAAACCAGAATGGCCCTGCCTTTTATTACAGTGCCTAATCTGCGCTCTTTGTTGGCAATCGTTAAGGCTGAAAATATTGGCTTAATCGTTATCGGCTCGCCCCGGAAAATGGCCGGAGAAGTTGCTTCCAATCCTTTATTTCTAAATTTCCTTAAAGATTTGAAAGCGCAGTCGCCGGTGCCGGTGCTAGAAATTGATGAGCGTCTTTCTAGTAAGGCGGTCGATGCTTTACCGGGACAGCGGCGGGACAAGGCGGGTCGTGATGAAATTGCCGCCACGATTTTTTTGCAAAATTATTTAGACACGGAACAGTCTTAAAGTTTATGGACTCTACTTTCCCCACTAGGGCCATTATTCTTAATCGACGTGACTGGCGCGAGGCTGACCGCCTCGTTTCTGTTTATACCCCCGACCACGGTCGCTTGACCCTGGCGGCCAGAGGCGCCCGCAAACTCGGTTCTAAGTTAGCTCCGCATTTGGAGCCGATTAGTATTAGTCGTTTGCTGGTAGTTAAAGGCCGGGGTTTTGATTTGGTGGGAGCCGCTCTAGTAGAAGAATCTTTTCTCCACATTAAACAAGATCTTAATCGTCTTTATTTCGCCGGCCAAGCCCTGCGTTTTTTTATGCGCTTAGTGGAGGAAGGGGAGCCCGATCCTGAACTTTTTGCTTGGTTAGAAAAATGGCTCTTAAATCTGGAAGCGGCCGCAGGGGAAGAGAATTTGCCTAAGGAAGATGGTCGTTTCCGGCTCGCTCTCTTCAGATCGGAAGAGCGTCGTGTAGGGAAAGAGTGTAGATCTCGGTGGT
>CALJZR010000033.1 GCA_937983635.1 uncultured bacterium
ACGGTTGTCGTTAACGACGGTCATGGTGCCATCATTACCTTCTACCCGCATGGTCCGGAATTTATATGATTTAAAAGGGCGGCCATTTTTACCAAGACGCTCTTGAGTGAAAATGGCGGGTCCGGAACTGCTTAGTTTTACCATTAAGGCAATTAGCGGCCAAAAGGGCAGGGATAATAAAAAGATAACGGCCGCCATGATAAAGTCCAGGCTTTGTTTGAGAAAATCAAAGTAATTTTTTTCTCCTTCTTGCAGATTTTCTAAAAACCAATCTTGATTAATGCTTTCTACGGGCACCTCTTCATTAATTTGCTCATAAAAGTTGGTATAAGAAATGAAGGTGACGCGGTAGCGAAGCAGGGAAAATAAGCTGCTGCTAATTATTTCGTTTGCCCCTAAATCATCAGCTAAGACAATAATGCGGATATTTTTAGCGCGGATATTTTTTTCTAAATCGGCTAACTCTTCGGCGTGACTGATTATTTGGACAATCTGGTAACCTAAAGCTGGTTTTTTATCAAGGCTGGCTACTAGGGCAGCGGTTTTTTCATTATTGCCGATAATGGCCAGGTTATTTTGCCAGGCATCCGCACTAGCCAGCCAATAGGCCAGGCGTCGCCATAACAAAAAAGCAGCCAGGGCAATGGCAGCAAAAATAGCTAAATTAGTCTTGGGGGCAATGTCCGCCCGAGGAAAAGCATAAAAATAAAGAGCGGCTAATAAGGAGGCAGCGATGACACTGTTAAAAGTGCGGCGAGTGAAGTTTTTAATAGCCGCCATTTGGCGGAGACTATAAAGGCTATTGATATAAAAAACTAAAATAAAAATTATGAAGACGCCAAAAAAATAGCGCCAATGACCTTGCCAGTAGGAACTTAAGTTTTGCTGGCCGTCAATCAGGCGGTAGCGCACAAAAAGCGTTAAAGCTAAAGCGGCGTGGAGAATTAATAAATCTCCGGTTAAAAAGATTATTTTTTTCAAGCGATGCTTCATATTTTATGCCTAAATCATAGCAATAAAAATATGGAAAAGCAACCAAAAAAGAGACCTTCAGTGTAGTATTTTAATCAGGGTTGCTATTGACATTAATTTATAAAAATGATATAATCTAGCTATGTTAAAAGTGTCTGTATTTTTATATATTTATGCTTAAATTTAATAAAAAAACTTATATTTCCGCAGTTTTTGCCCTTTCCTTTTCTTTTTTAGGAATGTTTTTGATTAATGTTAGCCAAGTAAAGGCACTGAGCCCAGAAATTAATCAAGTTAAAGTTCCCGGAGAAGCAACCGTTTATTATCTCAATCACGCCACGCACCAGCGCAAAGCTTATATTAATGAGGCGGTTTTTATTGAATACGGTAATGCTTGGGAGTCGGTGCGGACTATTAGTCCGGAGGAGTTGGCTAGTTGGCCGGAGGCACAATTAATTAAGGTCGCTGACAGTGAAGATTTGTATTATATCCGAGAAGGTAAGAAGGTAAAGATTAAGAATTATCAGGATATTATTGACTATAAATTAAGCGATGTTCTGCCTTTAACTGTAAGCACTTTTGAACTGTCCCAATATGAGGAGCAGGAATCTTATCAAAAAACAGGACTGCTAAAAGCCGTGGGTTTAGAGATTTCGCAGTCTTTAATTAATAATCAGCAGTCCGGCAATATTTTAGTGCCCGGCACTCTTGATAATCAAGTAATGTTGTTGCATTTGCGGGCGAGCAACGAGACTGTATCGGTGCAGAGTATTAGGTTCAATTCAAGCGGTCTTTATAACTCTAAATTAGTTGATGATATTTATTTAGTTAATGCTGCCACTGGTGAGCGCTTAAAGAGCCATAGTACGGTGTATGACCGCGAGATTTCTGTTTATTTAAATCAAGGGTCCTTATTGATACCAGCTGGCGCTACCGTTGATTTAAGGGTTATGCTTAATCTTAATGGTGTTAGTAATACCGGCGGTCAAGATTTACGCTTACAATTGCTTAGTGCCGATGCTATCGGTGCTTCCGCCGCCGCTGCCGGTAATTTTCCCTTAGTTTCCTCTACTTTTTATATGGTGGAAGCTAATTCTATTCTTGGCCGGGTGGAGGTGGTAGAAAATAGCTTGAATGGTAACGGTAGTGTTCGTAATCTCGGTCTTTTTACCATCGCTGAAACCAGCAGCCAAGAAGATGTTTATATTAAAGAGATGGTTTTTAGTAATGAAGGTACGGCGGGACGTAATGATTTAAATACTTTTAAATTAAAAAAGGATGGGAAAATAATTGCTTCGGCTAAGACCATGGATCGTAATCGTCTGGTTTTTGATATTTCCTATCTCCGCATACCCGCCGGTACGAGCGCCCAGTTGGCACTTAGTGCCAACTTGGCCACCGACTATCAGAGTCAGAGTACGGTTAATTTAAGCCTAGAAAGACTCACGGCCGTAGGGAAGACTTATGAGTTTTCGCTCAGCCCCTCAATTAGTAATCTCCAGGAAAGCTTCCTCTTGCCATAATCATCAAAAACAGGCAGAAATGCCTGTTTTTTGTTTGGCGACAAGCCTAAGTTATGATATACTAAAAAGAGCTTTCAAGCTGATAAATTTTTTAATTTTAGATTTAAACATATGCGCAGCCAAGTTAGGTTTTCTCTTTTTGTGCTTGCTTTAGCCCTAGGCTTTTTCTTAGTGCCATCGGCTCAGGCGGCTGTTTGCAATACTGATACGCAAATTAATTTGGTAGCGCGTGATCCTGGCGGAGCTTATATCCCCGGGGTGAAGGCGGAATTATACTATCAAGTGGTTGACGCTAACGGCAAACCTAAGCCGGGCAATCGGGCGGCAAGTGCGACTGCTAATGCGATGACCGGAATTGCTACTTTAAAATTCCGTAATAGTGCCGCTGAAAGCGGAGTTTATGCCTTGAAAATTCAGTCAATTACTAAAGATTTTACTAGTTTTTGGTATTATGGTTTAGAACTAGCCTGCGGCCAGCAATTAAGCTTAGAGAAGACTCTTAGCGGTTTTAATTTTGTTATTCGCGATTATAATGGCGACCTACTTTATAATACTAACTTTAATGTTTATACTCAGCGCTACGATGTTGATGGTAATCCGATCAAGCAAACTAAAGATTTAGTGGCGACTTTAAATACTGGCAGCAGTGGCGGCGCCAAGGTCTATGTACCCCAGGGCAGCGTGCGCAGCCTAGACGGTAGTCAGGGTGATTATTACGTCCTGGAGTTGACGCGCAATGGTAAAAAATTTGAACTCTACGGCCTTAAAGCCGTCGACACTTTATTAACTAACGTGGAATATTACTCCAGCGCTTTTAAGGTGACTTTACGTAGTGCGGCAGGAGCTCTTTTCCCCGGAAAGACTAAAGTAGAAGTTTATGAACAGATTGTCGATGAGGATGACAATGAAGCTAAAGGGGATAAGGTTGGGGAATTTCAGACTAATGATGATGGTTATGGTATTTTTGAAAATCCTTCCGGTGTTTATGTTTTGGGAGTAAAAGGAGATAACGGTCAGTATGACTATCTCTGGGATGTAGAAATTTCGGAGGGGCAGTTAAACGAATATGACTGGCAAGTGGGCTCTTCTTGGGAAGCGGGCACAGAAACTTGTACTGAAAACTCCAAATTCACTTTAAATTTACTTGGTGTCGGTGGGGAGGTTCTTAGTGGTTTTAAATATGAGCTTTATGAACAAGATGTTGATGTTTATAGTCGGCCGACAGCGGGCAAAAAAATCGGCAGCGGCACTACTAACGTTTCCGGCAGGGCAGAATTGAGTTTTAAACCTGATCCTCGTAAAAATTATGCTCTCAAGATCTACGATAAGAAAGCAGACTTAGGGGAATTCTGGTTTTTTAATGCTCTTCGTTTTACCTGTTCCTATGATCGCGCGATAACTAAAAGTCTGCCTTATTTAAAAATTGTTCTGCGCGATGGCGCTGGTAATTTAAAGAAAGACTTTTCTTTTTCCGTTTATGAACAGTCCTTTGATGCTGATAACAAGCCGGTAAAGGATGCTAAGAAATTAATAACGACAATGAAGACGGGTAGTAATGGTGCCGCTGTTTTGTATGTTGCCCCCGCTCATGCTTACGATCAAAATAAGCGCGGCCTTTATGTTTTCTCCGCGACTTTGAATAAGAGCGTTTTTGACGCTTACAATATTGCTGTTACTGCTGACAAGAACGCGACCTTTGAATATATTTTTAGCGATCTTTCGGTTAGTGTTAAGACGGCCGCCGGTCAAGCCGTCGGCAATAAGGATGTGCGTCTTTATGAACAGATTAAAAACGGTTCTAATTATAGTTTGGGCAACTTGTTAAGCAGCGGCAAGACTGATAGTTCCGGTAATTTGCATTTAGAATATCCTGCCGGCACTTATGCTTTAGTACTTACTGATGTTTTCAAGCGCGATAATATTTTTTGGAATGCTAGCTTGCAGGACCGTCAGGCTAATCGGGCAACCGTTAGTCTTAACGTAACGCGGGCATCTTTAGCTAGCGCTTTAGGTGAGTTAATGCCGGCCGGAACCATACTTAAAGTATATTCTTTGTACGAAAGCGAGGGTGCTTATTATAAAGATAAAGAAGTGGGCAGCATTAAATTAGCCGCTAACAAACAAGGGGAAATACAATTGGCGGCCGGACCTTATCTTATTTCTTACATTGATAAAACTAAAGGTGAGTTCGGTCAAGCTTTTTGGGCACAGAACGGCAAGATCCAGACTTTGAGCTTAAAGATGGATAAGAGTCAGCAGGTTATTGCCGGCCAGAAATTTAGCTTGAGTAAACCAGCTCCCTCTACTTTAAATATGATTGTTTCCGCCGGTAATACTCCAACGCCAGCGTTTACGAGTGGGTCCCTAAATAAGCGTTTGGCTGGTAATATTCTGTTGCAAGTCGAGGACAAAGGTCAGGCCTGGTATCTTAATCCCAAGGATTTGAAACGTTATTATTTAGCCGATGGCGCGGCTGCTTATCAAATTATGCGTCGAGCCGGTGTCGGTATTACTGACGCTGACTTGCGCAAGATTCCTATTGGTGTTGATAATCGTTTTGCTAAGAATGATAGTGATGGCGACCTTTTGCCGGATGGTTTAGAGGTGGCGATTGGCACCGATCCTAAAGACAGCGACTCTGATAATGATTCCTATCTTGATGGCGCGGAATTGCGTTCGGGTTTTAATCCTAGCGGCAAGGGTAGTTTGCATTTTGATTCTGCTTTTACTAATCAGCAAAAAGGCAAGATTTTATTGCAAGTCGAAAAGAATGGCGAAGCTTGGTATGTCAGCCCTCAAGACGGCAAGCGCTATTATTTAGGGAATGGCGATTTAGCTTTTCAAATTATGCGTTACCTCAGTTTAGGTATCAGTAATAAGAATTTAGATAGCATCAGTATCGGCCAATAATATGATGGCATCAACCCCAGTTCAATTTACTTGGCCGCCGATTGGTCAAGATCGGGCCGCTGCTTTTTTGGAAAAAAGCTTAGCTTCCGGCAATATTGCTCAGACTTATATTTTTTCCGGTCCGAAAGATTTAGGTAAAGCCAGTTTGGCTTTAGCCTTTGCCCATAATTTATGGCGCACAGACGGGGTTGTCGCCGGTGATGATAACTTTGAGAGCCTTAATAGTGATCTTTATATTTTGGAAAAAGAGGCGGATAAAAAGCAGATTGGGGTGGAGCAGGCTCGTGACTTTATTAAACTCTTATCACTCAGCTCATTTCTTAATTCCTATAAGATTGGTATTATTAAAGAGGCTGGGACCTTATCTGCGGAAGCGCAAAATGCCCTCTTAAAAACCCTAGAAGAACCGCGAGATAAAGTAATTATTATCCTTTTAGTAGAAGAATTGAGCGCTTTAATGCCTACTATTGCTTCTCGTAGTCAAGTTTTATACTTCTATCCAGTGGCAAGCTCTTCCGTTTATGACTATTTATTGGCCAGCCTGGATATCAAGCGTTCTTTGGCTAAAGATTTAGCGGCTGCCGCTTTAGGTCGGCCCTTGCGAGCACGGCAATGGGCGGAGGACAAGGAAGGATATAAAGAACATCTCGACCGCGTACGCCTTTTATTTGATTTTTTGCAAATGCCTTTGGCGGAACGCCTAGCTGTGATTGCGGCAGCGGGTACAGAGACTAGTCTTAGTCGCGAAATTGCTGAAGAATATTTGGCTGGCTGGGAGAGCCTCTGGCGCGATTATTTACTTTTATCTTTAGGTCAGGTTGATCGTCTTCGTTATCCTTTTTTATTGCCTGATTGGCAAAAATTTACCTTAGCACCAACAGAAGAGGAGCGCCTTCGTCACGCCCTAGGGTGTCTAAGTCAATTGCGCCAGGCCCGCGCCTTTCTCCAAGGGTTTGTGAATCCTAAAAGTGTTTTAGAAAGTTTAGCGATTTATTTTTAATATTATGTCTCATCTCAAATTATTAATCTTACTGCTCGCAGTTGCTCTTCTCGGCTCTGCTTGCACCATCTCCCTCGGCTCGGGCGGTTTGTCTAGCAATGCCGCCGCCAATGACGGTGGCGTTTGGCTTAGTGTTGATAAGGGCAGCACTTGGAAGCAATCATCTTTAATCCCAACCATTAGCGGTAAGCCTCAGAGTTTGGGCAGCGTTGATGTCAGCGTGATGACAGCTGACCCTCAAGATAGCGCTGCTGTTTACCTTGGTACGGCCGGTAAGGGGCTATATTATACTTATAGTATTAGTAAGGGTTGGAATGAAGTAAAGAATTTGGGGCAAGGGACGATTAATGATGTGAAAGTTGACCCTAAGGAAAAATGTTCTATCTATGCCGCTATTACCAATCGTCTTTATCGCTCCCTAGATTGTGGTCGCACTTGGCAGCAAGTTTATTATGATAATAATCCCGGTGTCAGTGTTTCCGCTATTGCCATTGATCATTATAATAGTAACAATATTTATATTGGCACTTCTCGCGGTGATATTATTAAAAGTATTGATCGAGGGGTGTCTTGGCGCACCATTCAGCGCGTTAACGAGGCTCTGGCTCGTTTGATTATTTCTCCCCAAGACAGCCGTTTAATTTTTGTCGCGACGGTTAAGAATAATATCTATAGCTTTAATTCTAATTCCGTCACCAACGCCGGTGATTCCGCTAACGTAGAGAAGAATTTTGCTGTAGAGAACTGGACAGATTTAAGTACAATTTTAAAAGATTTTAAGCTCGGTTCTAATTTCCGCGATATTGTTATCTGCGCAACGGACGGAACTTTGTTTTTAGCTACCGATAAAGCAATCGTACGCTCTCCCGACCGGGGCATCACTTGGGAAAATATCAAGTTGATTACTCCGGAGAAAGACGCTATTATTAACGCCGTGGCCGTTAATCCTAAAAATTCCCAAGAAATATATTATGTTACCAATACCACCTTTTTCCGTTCTTTAGACGGGGGCGTTACTTGGACGACGAAGAAACTTAATACTACCCGTGCTGGCTGGGAACTCTTAATTGACATGAATAATCCCGATATTATCTATTTGGGAACTAAAAAATTAGAACAATAAATAAATATAATTTTATGAATCCTTACCTTGCTGCTAAACAATCAGATTTTGAAGGCGTCCTTGATTTTTTTAGGCGCGATATTGGTTCTTTGCGGACCGGTCGCGCTAATCCCGCGGTTTTAGATAATATTCAGGTTGAAGCCTATGGCGTCATGAATCCGCTTAACGCTGTCGCCAACATTGCTGTCGCCGATGCTCGCTCGATCACCGTTTCTCCTTGGGATAAAGGGGTTTCAAAGGCGATTGAGAAAGCGATTATTGAAGCGGATTTAGGTTTAGGCGTAGTTAATGAAGGTGATAAAATTCGTCTGACCGTTCCCGCTTTGACGGAAGAGACGCGCAAAGAGACGG
>CALJZR010000034.1 GCA_937983635.1 uncultured bacterium
GACCACCGAGATCTACACTCTTTCCCTACACGACGCTCTTCCGATCTATATAATCTATCTTATTAGAAAACCCATCATCTTTTTTATTAAACAAGCGCAAAAATTCATCACTAAAAACTTTAAAATACTGCTTTTGATCACTAAAATCCATCTTTAAAAATTCCGGGGTCATTCCCGCCTTCATTAACAGAGAAATCTCCGCAGGAGTGAGCTCTGAAGCCGAGTATTTAGACCAATCCTTAACACAAAGATGATTAAAAAGAGTATTAGCCGAAGGCATTTTCTCGGGACCATATTGATCCCATTTGCTCCGCCCTTTATTAATATTAGAAAAATCACCGCTTGCCAGTAAAACAATCCTAGCTTGCTTAAGCGGATCTAAATTAAAATCTTTTTCTTTGCGCCTGCTTAAACTTAATAATTTTTCCTGCTCGACCACAGTCTGGCGACAACGCGCCAATAAGATTGACTTCATTTCCTGTAAATTATCCCGCTCGCTACTGGCGGCCGCTCGCCCCTCTCGGTTCTGTAGGTCCTCGGCTGTTTGTCTGAGTTCGCTTAAAATTGAGGCTTCATATTGAGCAAAGTCGGAATCACTAGGAGCTAATACTTTTAATAAGGGTAAAAGCTCCTGCTCATAAAAACTCTCTTCCTCGCTCTTATTTTCCCGGCCCTTTTCTGATAGAGTTGCTAAGGTCGCCGTTTCCAAATCTTTAGCTTCGGCATTGATTTCCGCTAAGCTCGGCTCCAACTGAATCTCTTCCTTGATTTCTGCCAACTTCTCTTGGTGCTGTAAATCGGTGCGTACAGCTAAATCTTCAATTTCCTGGTCCTGACCGAAAAAATGGGCTAAGCGCTCCCTAATACTCCGCCGTACCGTCTCCCTAGACTCTAGTTGCTCGACTCCAGACTCAGAATTTTCTAGCATCGAAGCGGCTGCTTCTTTTTTTTCTTTAAACATAAATTGAGTTATTTAATATCCTCAAAAATTTCAGCTTGCAGTTCTTTAATTTTTTCCTCCTCCAGGCGATGGCGAAAACGAGTAATGAGACGTAATTTGCGGGCCGACAGCGAGGATAAGCGTACGCCAAAATCAGCCAGCGTCTGCTTTAAAAAGGCTTGTTCTTCAGAAGAAATAGAGGCCGGTGTCGGCGTAGCCATAAGAGTAAAAATATATTGATATTATAACATATTTTCCCAAAGACAGCCCCCGCTTCCTAAAAAACTATTTTTATGTTAAATTAAAGGCAATTAATTATCAAAAAATATGAAATTACTTAAAGAATTTAAAGAGTTTGCCGTTAAAGGCAACGTCGTTGATTTAGCTACTGCCGTTATCATCGGCGGGGCTTTCGGCAAAATCGTCTCTTCACTGGTCGCCGACATCATCATGCCCTTAGTCGGACTATTCACCGGCGGCAGCAATTTCAGCGGCTGGAAAATTATCTTGCGCCCTGAAATTAAAGACGCAGCCGGAGCTGTTACTAAAACGGCTCTCAGCTTGAACGCCGGCGCCTTTATACAAAATATCGTTGATTTCCTGATTATTGCCGCTTCGGTCTTCTTGATGGTTAAGATTCTACTTAAAGTCAAAAGCCGCTTCCAACATGAAGAAGAAAAGAAAGAAGAAATAAAAGCCGAGCCGGAACCAAGCGCCGAAGCCAAAATTCTTACAGAGATTAGAGATATTTTGAAAAATAAATAAAAAGGATAAGAAAAAAGCCATTGAAAAAACAATGGCTTTTTTGTTATTTAAGAAGACAATTAGCTAATTTTAAATAAAATAATAAATAAACACCCTACCCTACATTGACATAATCTATAAAAAATGTTATAATTGAGCCATCATAATCGAACCTTTCAAACTTAATATAAACTCAAAAAAGCAAGCAAAATGAAAAACAAAGCTATCTACTATTCAAGTTTGGTCATTATTATATCATTCATGATAATGACAGTGATCCAAATCCGTCAGACTGCTCAGATGGAGACAACCATCACCGAACTCCGCTCCTCCGACTCCGTCAAAGGAGACTCCATCAAATTACTAACCTCTGCCCTGAAATCCCAACTTGAATCTCAGATCGGAAGAGCGTCGTGTAGGGAAAGAGTGTAGATCTCGGTGGTCG
>CALJZR010000035.1 GCA_937983635.1 uncultured bacterium
CAAGCTCCTCTATTTTTAGATTGGGAGCTAAAATAAAAAGATAGGACCGATGTTCTATCTTTTTATCGGCTATTATGTCAATTATCGGAATGAAAAAAATATTAAAGCCGGGACAATTGGCCGGCGCCTTAGCTATTATGCTGGCTGCTCTCCTTTGGAGTTTGGACGGCATGTTTTGGCGACCGCAATTCTATATCCTGCCCGCCAGCCTGGTAGTTTTTTGGGAGCATTTTTTGGGCTTTGTTGTCTTGAGCCCCTTCCTCTATATTTACCGCGCCCAAATCAAGACTTTGAGTCGGAAAAGCTGGGCGGCGGTTTTCTGGATTAGTTTGTTTGGCGGTTTGATTGGTACTGTCTATATTACTAAAGCTTTCTTTGCGGCCATGGACGGGGAAGTCAGTTTTGCCACGGTCGTAATTTTACAGAAATTGCAGCCGGTCTTCGCTTTACTCTTGGCCCGTTTAGTTTTGAAAGAAAAACTACCCCGCGCTTTTTATCTTTGGGCCTTTTTAGCAATTGCCGCCAGCTATGTTTTAGCTTTTGGAAAACAAGGTTTAGATATCGCTGCTATTGATTGGCGCCATAACGCCGCTTTGTTTGCTTTCATTGCCGCTTTTGCTTTTGGTTCCTCCACCGTTTTTGGCAAGCGCATTGCTAATCATTTGGACTATAAGGCGGTGGCGGCTTTGCGCTTTGGCCTGACTTCCGTCCTGGCTTTGATTTTAATCATGGTGAGTGGCACCGCTGTTCTTACTAAAACTATTAGCGGCACTCAGTGGCAGCTGCTGCTTCTCATTGTTTTAACTAGCGGCGCCGGTGCCATGTTTATCTATTATTTCGGCCTGCGCCGTTTAAGTGCTTCGGCGGCTACTATCTTAGAATTATTCTGGCCTTTTTCCGCTTTAGTTTTAGACTATATCTTTAACGATAGCTATCTCAACTGGGCGCAGAGTCTAGCCTTTCTGCTTTTGTTGTTTGCTTTCTTTAAGGTCTCGGCTTTAAGCCGTCCCAAGAAGATTATTTTTTCCGCCAAGGTAATTGCCGGTCAGGGTAAAGGGCGGACCATTGGTTTGCCCACGGCTAATCTTGATAAAAATGACCTGGATATTCCGCACGGCATTTATGCTGTTAGGGTTTCTTTAGCAGGGAAAAATTATCAGGGCTTGATGCATTTTGGTTTTAAAGATATTTTTGCCGAGGCAGTCTCGCTGGAAGTTTTGATTAAAGATTTTTCTCAAGATATCTATGGTCAGACTTTGACCGTGACGGTGGTAGAGAAAATTAGGGAAGTGCAGAAATTTGCCGGCAAGGATGAGTTGCTCAGCGCGATTACTGAGGATTGGCGGGCTTTGGAAAGATTAGGGCTTAAATAATATATAAGGGTTTTATCTAAAAAACAGGCTGATAGCCTGTTTTTTGTGAGCTCTTTTTATTTGACTATTTTTCATTTTTATATTAATGTCAGGCTATTAATCGTTCTTAAAAAATAATCTTAATATTCACCTTAATCCCTCACAGCATGAATAATAGTCAGTATGAAAACATGGGCGTTGACCCCGACAAAGACTCTGTCAGAGAATCTTTTGAAAAAATTATCAACAATGAGTACCCTGGGGCTTTCGTGAACATTGTCACGGACCCCTTTGACCCTACCCGCGCCCTCACTCAACATCAGGATGGAGATGGTAGTAAATTTATCCAGCGCTTGCTCCACTACTACGAAACCGGCAATGCCAATATTTTTGGCGGCATGGTTGACGATGGCATCGGTATGAATGCTGGTGACATTGCTGCTAGCGGTTTTGTTTCTGGCCCCTGGCTTATTTCCGATGTGCTTGATTTAAGTCTATCGGGAGATTTAAAGAAAGTGGTTATGTCCGCTGTGGCCAGAAGATTTCAGGAACTTTTGTCCCTTTATGAAGACCATGGCTTCCAGATTAAATTTCTCGGCGGCGAGACGGCTGATCTTCCTGACCAGGTGCTCAGCGGTGTTTTCAACGTTGCGGTCACTGCCTGGAATCAGAAATCTGAGTTGATCACTGGCAATGTGCGGGCGGGCGACATTATCTTTGGCTTCAAAAGTGATGGCCAAGCGGCATGGGAAGACCAGCTTAACTCCGGTATTATGTCCAACGGCCTGACCATGGGGCGAACCGTTTTAATGCGGACGGATTACAATCAGAAATATCCGCAGCTTAAAGGGCGCAATGCCTACCGCGGTCGTTATCTGAGTAATGACTACCTCCAGGAATTATCCGGGATGTCAGTGGGGGAGGCTTTGACTTCACCGACACGTCAGTGGGCTTTCATCATCAAGAAATTGATTGACTTACTCAAAGAAGCCGGTGCTCTGCAATTTCTGCATGGTATCAGCATGAACACCGGCGGTGGCGCTACTAAAATCCGGCGCGTTGGTACTGGCGGCATTACTTATCGCAAACACATGCCCCCACCTCCGCCCATTTTCCGTTTAATTAAAACAGAAAGCAAAGAGCTTTGGCGCAACATGTATAAGAGTTTCAACTGCGGTATCGGCATTGATATCATCGGTGAACCCGATAAGGTATTTCTGGCTGCCGTTGAAGAGACTGCTAAATTATGTCAGCTCCAGGCGCCGGTTTTGGGCGAATGTGTTGACTCCCTCCAACCTCAAAATGAGGTAATCCTGCGTACTCCTTTTGGGGAGTTTCAATATTAAGATTTGTCGTTTTTTAGAAAAGAAAAGCTCCATTCCGGGAGCTTTTTGATTTGACAGGCTCTTAGACCCTGACTATAATAGGGATAACTGTATAAGGAGGTGACCGTTCTTTATATCAATTTTCAGACTTTACCTGTTGTTTTCGCGGTGGTTTTGATAGGTATTTCTGGAAATACGTTTTAGGTTACTAGTCGAACTTGCCCCCGAGTGCGATCTTGGGGAAAAGGACCATGACCTGTCGTGCGCGGCAGATAGTTCTTTTTAGTTCACTAGTTTTGCCTTTTCGGGCTGGATACAACGCTAATCGGTATCTTTATGTCCGAAAAAAGGCGGGCTGTTGCGATTCGTTCGCGGCAGCCTTTTTTCTTAGAGCGCCTTGATGGTGCTTGATTTTTTTAGGGAATTAACTATAATGTATTTACTTATAGTTAAACTTTTATTATTCTATGTTTCAAATTAGTGCCAAAACCGACTACGGTCTCTTAATAATGCTACAATTAGCTAATTTTTCCGGACAGGTTGTCCCCTTATCGCCTTTAGCTAAAAACTTAGGTGTGTCTTCTCCTTATCTCAGCCAGATTGCTAAATCTTTATCGGCGGCGGGATTAATTAAAAGCCGAGAAGGAGCCGGCGGCGGCTATTATTTAGCCCGTTCGGCCAAGAAGATAAAAGTGCTGGAAATTTTAGAAGCCTTGTCGGGCGAGATTAAGGTTCGCTGTGCCCACGGCGAAGCCAAGGCTTGTCCGCATTTTAAAGAATGCGGTTTGAAAAGTGCTTGGCCCTTGTTATTGGGCGATATCAAGCAAAGCTTAGCTAAACGCAGTTTGGCTTCGCTCTTAGCAAAAAAAATATGAAAATGTTGGAAGTAGAAAATTTGACGGTCGCGGCCGGTGACAAAGAAATTTTGCATGAGGTCAGCTTTAGCGTAGCTGAAGGCGAGAGTGTTGTAGTTATGGGTCCCAACGGTTCCGGAAAAAGCACTTTGGCTAATGTCTTGATGGGTCACCCCGATTATCAAATACTAAGCGGCAAGATTATTTTCCGGGGTCAGGACATTACCGCCGCTAAGCCGGAAGAAAAAGCGGCCGCCGGTTTATTCCTAGCTTTCCAGGAGCCGCGAGAAATTGCCGGCTTGGAATTATTTCCTTTTCTTTTTGATGCCTATAAGTCTCTACGCAGTGCTCGGGGGGAAGAAGCAGACAGTGTTTTTGCTTTTAAAGAAAAATTAGATTCAGAACTATCATCACTAGCCGTACAAAACGATTGGTCCTCTCGTCACCTTAATCAAGATTTTTCCGGCGGGGAAAAGAAAAAGGCAGAACTTTTGCAGTTAGCTTTAGCGGCTCCGCGCTTAGCCATTCTTGATGAAATTGATTCTGGTCTGGATGTTGATGCTTTAGAAGTAGCCGGACAAGCCCTTAGTCGTTTCAAAACAGAGCAGACTAGTATTTTAGCGGTGACCCACTATCAGCGGGTTTTAAAATATATTAAACCTGATCAAGTGTTAGTGATGTCAGGCGGACGGATTGTTAAAAGCGGTGGGGCTGACTTAGCGGCCCAATTAGAAAAGGAAGGTTTTGCGGGTTTGGAATAAATTATTAACTATGGCGGAAGATTTAAAAACAAATGACTCCCTTTGGGATGAATATAACCCCTCTGAGTACATGCGCAGCGCTAAAAGCGGGGTGGATGAAGCTTTGGTACGGAGAATTTCGTTAGAAAAAGAAGAGCCGGAATGGATGCTGTCGCGCCGGCTGGCGGCTTTGGCGATTTTTAAAGAAATGCCTCTGCCTACTTGGGGCCCTGATCTTTCTCGTTTGGATCTTGATAAGATTACCTATTACGCCAAGGCGATGGAAGGACAGGCCCAATCTTGGGATGATGTCCCAATTGATATCAAAAATACTTTCGATAAGTTGGGTATTCCGAAAGCCGAACAGGAAGTGCTGGCTGGGGTCGGAGCCCAATATGAGTCGACGGTGGTCTATCATAGTTTAAAAGCGGAGTTTAAAAGACAAGGCGTAATTTTTGAAGATTTAGATGTAGCGGTAAAAAAATATCCGGAGTTGGTGCAACCTTATTTTATGAAAGCGATGCCGGTGTCTTTACATAAGTTTGCGGCTTTACACGGAGCAGTTTGGAGCGGTGGTACTTTTTTATATATTCCGGCCGGGGTAAAAATCAAAGAACCCTTGCAGGCTTATTTCCGCATGAACGCTAAAGGCATGGGTCAGTTTGAACATACTTTAATTATTGTCGAAAGCGGCGCCCAAGCTCATTACATTGAAGGTTGCAGTGCTCCGCGCTACGGCGTTGATTCTCTTCACGCTGGTGGAGTGGAAATTTATGTCAAAGAAGGGGCTCGCTTCCGCTACAGCAGTGTTGAAAGCTGGAGTAAGGATGCCTATAATCTCAATACGAAAAGAGCGATTGTCGAAAAGAAGGCGCACATGGAATGGGTGGGTGGTAATTTTGGCAGCAATACCACCATGCTCTATCCTTGTTCGATTTTGGTCGGCGAAGGAGCGAGTGCCGATCATCTCGGTGTGGCCTTTGCTAATCAAGGACAGATTCAAGATACTGGCGCCAAGGTTATCCATGCGGCCCCGCGCACAACTTCTAATATTGTCATGAAGAGCATTAGTAAAAATGGAGGGAAGTCCGTTTATCGCGGTTTAGTCGAAGTCGGTCCCGGAGCCGAAGATGCGGCTGTCTCCGTTAAATGTGACGCTCTATTGCTCGATGAATTTTCAATTTCCGATACGATTCCGGTGATGAAGATTAATAATGCCAGTGCCACGATTGCTCATGAAGCGAGTGCCGGCAAAATTAATGCCGAAGATCTTTTTTATCTGCGCAGTCGCGGTTTGAAAGAAGCC
>CALJZR010000036.1 GCA_937983635.1 uncultured bacterium
GTTACCGACAATGCCGGCAACACCAATACCGCTGATGTCAGTTTTATTTGGGACAGCACTAATCCTGCTATTACCATTACCAATTCTAATCTAGGTCCCATCAATACTCCGACTGCCTCCGGCGCTTCCGCTACCGATGCCAACGGTATCGCTTCCTATTCCTGGGCCAAAGTTTCTGGCCCCGGCACCATTACTTTCAGTACTTCCTCCACTATTGCCAATCCCACTTTTTCTGCTAATACCGACGGTTCTTATGTTGCCCGTTTGACCGTTACCGACAATGCCGGCAACACCAATACCGCTGATGTCAGTTTTATTTGGGACACAACCGCGCCGAGTATTACCATCAATCCGGTTAGTCCTGATCCTACGGGTGACTCTACTCCTAGTTTTACCGGTAACGCCACTGATGCTTTAAGTACTGTTAGCGCGGTGGAGTATAGCGTTGATGGCGGTGCCTGGACGGCTTGTTTGGCCGCTGACGGTAATTTTAATTCCAGTAATGAAAATTATATTTGTACCATTTCTCCCGCTTTGATCGAAGGCGCTCATAGCGTGAATGTGCGCACTCGTGATATTGTGGGCAATCAGTCTGATGGTAATTTGAGCGATAGTTTTACCGTTAACCTTTCTGGCCCTACTATTGCTACGATGTCTGATCGGGCGGAGAAGGCGCAGTTTAGTCAAAATGCCACCACCACCGGGGCTACTTCCTGGACTTGGAGTTATAGCGGCCCTGGTGTTATCACTTTTGGCACGCCTAATGCTGAAGATACGACTATCTCTGCTGATACCGATGGCCTCTATACTATTACTTTGACGGCTAATGATGGATTTTTTGATAGTTTTGAATCTTTTCTTCTGACCTGGGATACGACTGCTCCTAGCATTACTCTCAGCGCCCTGACTCCCGACCCTACCGGTGACTCCACTCCCACTCTGAGCGGCAACGCCACTGATGCTCTCCTTGAAATATCTTCCGTTCAATATCAAGTTGATGGCGGTGCTTGGAATAGTTGTGTGGCCGCTGACGGTCATTTTAGTTCCAGCAATGAAAACTATAATTGTACGGTTGCTCCGGCTCTATCTGGAGGCAATCATACTGTCAATGTTCGGGCTGTTGATAGTTTAAGTAATACTTCTGACGGTAGCGTTTCTGATTCTTTTGACGTTGATTTAAGCGGTCCAGAATTAGACCCGATGTCTGATCGGGCGGAGAAGGCGCAGTTTAGTCAAAATGCCACTACCACCGGGGCTATTTCCTGGACTTGGAGTTATAGCGGTCCTGGTGTTATTACTTTCGGTACGCCTAATGCTGAAGATACGACTATCTCTGCTGATACCGATGGCGTCTATACTATTACTTTGACGGCCACTGACACTTTTTCAAACACTAATTCTTCTTCTTTCTCTTTAACCTGGGATACGACTGCTCCTAGCATTACTCTCAGCGCCCTGACTCCCGACCCCACTGGTGACTCCACCCCTACTTTTAATGGCAATGCCACTGATGCTCTCCTTGATATATCTTCCGTTCAATATCAAGTTGACGGTGGCGCTTGGAATAGCTGTGTGGCCGCTGACGGTAGTTTTAATTCCAGTAATGAAAATTATGTTTGTACTATTGCTCCAGCCTTAGCTGAAGGCGCTCATAGTGTAAACGTGCGCGCTCGTGATATTGTTGGCAATCAGTCTGATGGTAGTTTGAGCGATAGTTTTACCGTTAACCTTTCTGGCCCTACTATTGCTACGATGTCTGATCGGGCGGAGAAGGCGCAGTTTAGTCAAAATGCCACTACCACCGGGGCTATTTCCTGGACTTGGAGTTATAGCGGTCCTGGTGTTATTACTTTCGGTACGCCTAATGCTGAAGATACGACTATCTCTGCTGATACCGATGGTGTCTATACTATTACTTTGACGGCCACCGACACTTTTTCAAACACTAATTCTTCTTCTTTCTCTTTAACCTGGGATACGACGGGTCCGCTTATTAGTGTTACTAATTCTAATCTCGGTTCAATTAATATTCCTACGGCCGCCGGTGTTTCCGCAACGGACGCTCATACCGGCGTTGCTTCTTATGCCTGGGTAAAGTTTTCCGGCTCGGGGACGATTAGTTTTAGCTCAGCAGCCAATATTGTTAATCCTTCTTTTTCGGCCGATCTTTCCGGTGCTTACGTCGCCCGCTTAACTGCCACTGATGGCTTAGGCAACACTTCTACCGCCGATGTCAGTTTTACTTGGAGTAATACTCCCGGAGATTTTATTGTTACCAATCCGCAGACGGCTGATAATGTTTTAGGGGGGAGCTCTCTAAGTATTTCTTGGACTACTCCTTTTGACACAGATTTAAATCACTTTGAGGCTGAATATTCCGTAAACAATGGAGCTGATTGGATCTTAATTGATAACCTTATCACTTCGACCTCTACTAATTTATCTTGGAGTGTTCCGGCGGTTAATTCCGCTCAAGCTTTGGTTAGAATTAGTGCTTATGATGACGCCAGTAATGTAAACTCAGCGGTTAGTGGAATTTTTACAATTGATAGTAGCCCACCAGTCATCACTATTACTAATCCCATTTTGGGAACAATCAGTACATCGACTGCCGCTGGTGCCTCCGCTTCCGATCCTTATTCTGGCATCGAATCTTATTTGTGGTCACAAGTTTCCGGTCCGGGATTAATTAGTTTTACGCCTTCCGGCGGAATTGCTAATCCTGCCTTGTCGGCCGACGTTTCCGGCGCTTATGTTGCCCGTCTCAGTGTTTTTGATAATGTCGGCTTAAGTTCATTTAGTGATGTTAGTTTTACTTGGGATGGTAACCCGGGAGCCTTTAGTGTTGTCGCTCCCGATATCAACACAGAATTAGCCGGCGGGGCTGACTTTAATATTGTTTGGACGCAGCCAGGCGGCGGTGATACCGATCATTTTGTTCTTGAATATTCTTTAAACAATGGCGCTGATTGGCAGCTCTTGAATGCTAATGTGTCCGCGGCCTCTTCCACTTTTTCTTGGGTAGCACCGACAGCTGTTGATTCTGATGAAGCTTTAATTCGGGTGACGGCTGTTGATTCTTATAGTAACCAAAATACTGCTCTTAGTGCCGCTTTTATTATTGACTCTAGCGACCCTATCATTAGCATCGGGAGCCTTGCTTTAGGAACCATTGCGGTGCCTACTAATTCTGGTTCCAGTGTTAGTGATGCTTATTCAGGAGTGGCGGATATTATTTGGACTAAAGTTTCTGGCCCCGGTTCAGTCAATTTTGCCCCTGGTAACAAGGTGGCTGATCCTTATTTTTCTGCCACTTTGACCGGCTCCTATGTTGTGAGCGTTGAAGCTATTGATGATGTTGGTAATAGTGCTAGTGCCACTATTAGTTTTACTTGGTCCGGCGATCCGGCTACTCCTTATTTTACTAATCCGAGCGTTAATTCTTATTTGCGCGGCGGGGCGACTAATAATGTGAGCTGGGTGAGTTCGGGTGAAGATGATTTAGATTATTTTAGTTTGTGGTATTCCGATGATGATGGCGCCAACTGGAATTTATTGGATGGCAACCTCGCTTCAACTACCAGTGTTTTTTCTTGGAATACCCCTTTGGTGGATGCTAGCGGTCAATTGTTGAAACTCTCGGTTTTTGATATTTCCACTAATTCTACTACCACCCTTAGTTTGCCTTTTACTATTGATTCTACGTCCCCAAACACTATTGCCATTAGTAATCCTAACGCTTTGAGTCTTCCTTGGCGGGGGGCGACTACCAAGACTATTACTTGGACGGGCGGCGATGATTTAAATTTAGGGGCAACGCCGATTTTATTAGAGTATTCGGCTAGTGGTAATTTTGATGATACGGTGGCGATGGCTAATGTTGCTAATTCCGGCTCTTATGATTGGACCGTGCCCGCAGCTAATACCGTTTTAGGGGCAAAAATTAGAGTCACCTCCACCGATTTAGCGGGCAATCAAAGAGTGGCGACGTCTTCGGCCTTTATTATTGATTCTTTGGCTCCAAGCTTAACGCTGGATGCTGATTTCGGCGACATTACCGCCGCTTTTTCTCCTAATCCTGTTATTGTCGACAATGTTGATAGTAGTGCAGAACTAAGCTATTCCTGGTCGGTTGTGAGCGTCCCTGCCGGGGCCAATTTATATTTTTCTGTCCCCTTTATTGCTAATCCGAATATTTCTGGTGATCTCGCCGGCGTTTATACTATGGCGTTAACAATCACTGACAGGGCGGGTAATTCTGTCACCGAGCAGAGTAGTTTTAATTGGTCGGGTGGGTTAATTTATCCTGAAATTATCTATCCCACCACCGGCGATCATGTGCCGGCCGGAACAGTTAATATTATTTGGACAACCCCGAATGTTGATAATCTTGATCACTATAAGATTGAATATTCCGATGACGCGGGTTTTTCTTGGAGTCCTCTGGTTAGCAATATCACCGCACCGGCTACCAGTAGTCCTTGGACGATTGCAGCAGGAACAAATTCTAGCAATAATATGGTGAGAGTGACCGCCTATGATTCACTCGATGCTCCTTATGCCGCTAATTCTGGTTTATTTGTTATTGACTCTAGTGCTCCAGTGATCAGTTTGGGCTCCAGTCTTGGTACTATTAATACTGCCACGACGGTGACGGCAACAGCAACTGATAACTTTGATGCCGCCAACGAATTAACTTACAGCTGGTCAGTTTTAAGTGCTCCCTCTGGCGCCAATCTTACTATTTCTAGCTCTACTATCTTAACACCGGCTTTATCAGGTTCGGTTAATGGTGCTTATCTCGCTTTATTAACGGTTACTGATCGCGCCGGTAATAGCGCTAGCAGTTCCGTCGCCTTTACTTGGTATGTTTCTTCCGGCGGCGGTGGGGGTGGAGGAGGGGGTGGTTCCACGAGCTATTGTGCCCAAGTAGAATATGGTCCCTGGAGTGCTTGTGTGAATGGTTTTCAGACTCGTTTAGTTGTTAATCGTTCACCCTTGCTTTGTACTTTAAATACAGCGCAGCAGTTGGCTTTAACCCAGACTTGTGCCGTCGTGCCGGAGATACCGGTGGTAGAAGAACCGACTGGGACGGAGCCGGAAACACCTTCTTCGTCTTACCCTTTCGACCCCGAAGCAGTTGATGTTATTGAAAATGCTCGAAAGAGCTTTACTAAGCTTGATCAGGCGCTAGTTAATTCTGTTATCGGTCGCATTGTTTTACAAGTAGAGGATCGGGGCCGTGCTTGGTATATTAATCCTAAGGACGAGAAGAAATATTATCTTGGTCGTCCGACTAATGCTTTTCAGGTTATGCGTATTTTAGGTGACGGCATTACTACTTCCAACCTTGAACGCATTCCCGTTGGCATTATGGATGGTAGTTTAACTATGGATATTGATACTGATAAAGATGGTTTGCCTGATCGCCTGGAGAAAGGCTTAAGAACCGATTGGAGAAAGGCTGACACCGATGGTGATAGTCATTCCGACTATTTGGAGGTAACTAAGGGTTATGACCCGTTGTCTAAAGGTAAGCCTAAGACCGATCTTGTTTTTACTAAGAAAAATAATGGACGCATCTTTATCCAAGTACAGCAGAATGGGGAGGCTTGGTATATTGATCCGATTTCTCAACGTCGCTTTTACCTTGGCCGCCCTTTGGAGGCTTTAGCAATTATGAGAGATTTGGGCCTAGGTATTAGTAATAAGGATTTAAATAGGATTCCGGTCGGGACTTTTTCTGACAAAAAGTAATAATTACATATTTTAGTTCCCCAAATACCATCTATTTTCTTTAAGCCCCGCCGACGTGATTTTGCGGGGCTTTTTATTTGGCTTTGACCTCTTTTTAATGCTATAATTAATTATATGTCTAGACCTCATTTTTTGATCTCCGCCCTGGCTGTTACTGCCCGTTTTTTGGGTAATATTTTATTTTTTCCCATCTGGTGGTATAGTCTTGGCTTTATTCGTTTTGCTGGGAAAATAGTTTATTTTTGGCGCAGCGAACAGCAGGCCTTGGGTTTTAGCGTGTGGCTGAAAAATATTTTCGTGCCGATGTATGGGCAAAATGATTTTGCCGGTCGGCTTATTAGTTTTTTTGTACGCTTAATTCAGGTTATCGTTCGCGGCTTAGCCTTAATATTTTGGCTTTTAGTCGGTTTAATTTTGATGGCGGTCTGGCTGGCCTTGCCTCTCGGCATTTTAATTGCTACCGCTTTCCAACTTTTAGAAGTTTAGTATATGGATAAAGCTCCGGTTTTAGAATTCGAAAATAATGAAGAGCGCGGTCGCGGCGCCTGGTGGCAGGGACGTTTTCTCTATTGGCAGAAGACTTTAAGCCGTTCCGCCATTGCTTTGAATAAACTGCAAAGAAGAGTTGACCATGTTTTAGATATCTTAGTTTTTATTGGCGCTTTAGTTGGCGTCTTATCTTTACTAACTTGGCTGCTTCTGAGCCAAGAAATTTTGCTCGCTAATCCCTTGAAGATTTTATTTTTCTGGGAAAATAAGCATCCTTTAGTCCTAGTATTTCTACTCTCTACTTGGCTTGATCTTTTTTTGCTCTATCGGCGCAGCGAGGCTTCGGTGGCTAGTCGGAAAATTAATCATCGTCATTTTCGAGGGGGAGCGAAGGGGAAGCCGATTCACTATAATGTTGCCGGCGCCTGCAATCAGGAGATGAATGATGTTCTTTCCAGCGCTTTTTTGATTGCCGCTAAATTAAAACAGCCGGAGGTTTCCGTAATGCATTTTTTTCGAGCTTTGTTGACCAGCCCGCAAATTCAAAATGTCTTTGTTCGTTTAGGCGTTAATGCTACTGCTTTACTGAAAAAATTGGAGCGGCATTTAAGCGGCCCTCAGGCTCAAAATCGTCGCCCGGAATTCTCTGAAGCTTTGCGTGAGATTTTATTAGCGGCGGGAGCTGATGCAATTGCCCGTCGTCAGGACAGTTTGGAGCCTTTAAATGCTTTGTCTTTCTGCTACCACCAGGATACGGTCTTAGCAGAAATTCTTTATGATTTAGAAGTGGACGCCGATAAGCTGGATAATGTTTGTGAATGGTTTCATATCAATCGTCAGTTGCTTTCTCGCTATCATGCCTATCGTCAATCAGCCGGCTTGAAGCCGGGCGGGGGCATGGATCGGGCTTATACCGCTATTGCTACCCCGACGCTTGATCACTTTTCTCACGACTTAACGGCTGCTGCCAAATATGGACGTTTGGAATTATGTGTCGGCCGGTCGGCGGAGATTAATTCTATTTTTGAAATTATGGAAAGCGGCCAAGCCGGAGTCCTTTTGGTTGGGGCTAGCGGCACGGGTAAGAATGTAGTTATTAATGGGATTGCGCAGTTGATGGTGGAGGAGCGCGTTCCTAAATTTTTGCAAGATAAACGTTTAGTGGAGATTGATGTTTCGCGTTTAGTTAGCGGCGGCGCCGCTTCGGAAGCAGAGGCTCGTTTGCTCGCTTGTATTAATGAAGCCTCGCGGGCGGGTAATATTATTTTACATATTGCTAACATTGAAAATTTAGTGGGGATTAGTGCCGGCGGTGAAGGTCTAGATTTATCAGAAGTGTTGGCTGAATCTCTGAGCCGCCGCATCATTTTCTGTCTTTCTACTATTGGGACTGACAATTATTCCCGCGTTTTAGAGAAGACGGCTTTAGGGGAAGTAATGACGACGGTGGGGATTAAGGAACCGGGAACTAATCAGGCTATTCAAATGCTGGAGAGCAAGGTGGCGGGGCTGGAGAATAAGTATCGGATTTTTATTACTTATAGTGCAATTGAAGAGGCGGTTTTAATGTCCTCCCGTTATCTGCATGATAAGTTTTTGCCAGAGAAAGCGGTTTCTTTATTGCAGGCGGCCGTTATTATTGCCGCTAAAGCTAATCGTCGTAATCCCCAAAATCGTACTTGCACTAAAGAGCATGTTGCGGCCGCTATTAGTGAGATGACTGGTATTCCCGCTCAGAAAATAACTGAAGATGAAAGCCATAAGCTCCTTTCTCTGGAGAACGATATCCATCAGCGCATGGTCGGGCAAGAAGAAGCAGTTAATGCTGTGGCTGCTAGTTTGCGCCGGGCCAGAGCGGAAATGAAGGACGCCAAGCGTCCGATTGCTAGTTTTCTTTTTCTCGGGCCTACTGGTGTTGGTAAAACCGAATTAGCTAAAACTGTTTCCCAAGTTTATTTCGGTGATGAAAACTACATGGTGCGCTTAGATATGAGTGAATATCAGTCGGTTGATAGTATCAGAAAGATGATTGGCGATATTGACGGCTCCCTCGGCTATTTGACGGAAGCGGTTCGCAAAAAACCTTTTTCTTTGATTTTACTTGATGAAATTGAAAAGGCTCATCCTGACATTCTTAACCTTTTTCTTCAGCTTTTAGATGATGGTCGTTTAACCGATGGCCAAGGAAGGACTATTAGCTTTACCGAATCCATTATCATCGCCACTTCTAATATCGGGGCGCTCTATATTCAGGAACAGATTAAGGCCGGCACCGATACCGCTTTAATCCGACAGGAATTAATTGATAATCAGTTAAATAAGGTGATGCGTCCGGAATTAATCAACCGTTTTGACGGCATTATTGTGTTTAAACCTTTAAGCACGGATAATATTTTCCAGATTGCCACTTTAATGCTTAAAGGCATTAAGAAGCGCTTGGCAGAAAAGGGCTTGGATTTGAAGGCTGACCGTGAGGGTGTTAAATTGCTCGCTAAAGCCGGCTATGATCCCAAATTTGGAGCTCGTCCTTTGCGCCGTTTATTACAAGAAAAGGTAGAGGATAAGATTGCTAATAAGATTTTGGCAGGAGAACTGAAGCGGCGTGATACGGTTGTCATTGACGCCAAGGCTAATATCAGCGTTTTAAAGGGAAGAGAATTATAGTTTTTTATAAAAAAATCCCCGGTTTTGTGGACCGGGGCTTTCTCTATACACGGATGTTCTAGGAAAGAATTTTTTCCTGCTTTTTTTGTTTTCTTTCCTGGAAAACATTGTTGAATTTTTTTTGCACCGCCTCTACTGCGGCGATGCAATTTCTCCCATTTGATAGACGTTCGTTTAATATTTTGGGCAGACATTCTGCCTGTTCTAAACGTTTACGCAAATCTAGGAGTTCTTCCTCCATCTCCCTGATTTTTAATCCGATAAGATTGCGGATTTCTCCGAGATCAGTGGGGCTAAGGGCGCTAATCATTTCACCCAATTTTTCTTCCGTTAAGTTGGCCTGGAAGAAAGGCTTTAGTCTGCTTTCTGCTTTTTTCTTCATTCTATGTTTATTTTTGAAGTGAACAATGTTATTATATTAACCCATATTTGTTTTAATGTCAAGATTAGCCTTTAACTTATGTTTGTGAATTTTCCGCTTTTTATTTTAATATTCGCCCTTTCTTTTTTACTAACCTTAGGGGTGAGGCGTTTAGCTTTATTGTTAGGGGTGCTTGACCGTCCTGATGGTGTGCGTAAAATCCACGGGCGGTCGGTGCCGCTGCTGGGAGGCTTAGCGGTTTTCTCAGCTTTTTTTATTGGCTTATTCTTTGTCCGCGACTCACTTTTAGCTGGCAATTTAGAAATATCTCATTGGCTGGGATTTTTGGCTGGGGCTTTCATTTTAATGATTGGCGGCTTTTTGGATGATAAATATAACTTAGCGCCGCGCTGGCAGATTGTTTTTCCGATTTTAGCGGCCTTGTCTCCGATTATCGGCGGGGTTGGAATTGAGAAACTATCTAACCCTTTGGGTGGTTTTTTTATAGTTCCCACTATTTTTAGTGCTTTATTAATTATTTTTTGGCTGCTGGGAATGATGTATACGACCAAGCTCCTTGATGGTGTTGATGGCTTAGTCAGCGGCTTGGGCTTGATTGGGGCTTTGGTAATTTTTCTTTTTACTTCGACCACTCAATATTTTCAGCCGGATATTGCTATGGCCGCTTGGATTTTCGCGGCCGCCTGTGCCGGTTTCTTAGTTCTTAACTTTAATCCGGCTCGTATTTTTTTAGGCGAGGGCGGTTCTCTTTTTATCGGCTATGTTTTAGGGGTGTTAGCCATTATCTCCGGCGGAAAGATTGCCATTGCCCTGTTGATCATGGGTTTGCCTATTTTAGATGTAATTTGGACAATTGTCCGCCGCTTACTGAAGGGCAAAAATCCCTTTCGTTTCGCCGATCGCCAACACTTGCATCATCGTCTCTTGGATCTAGGTTTATCGCCCCGGCAGACGGTGGCTATTTTTTATTTTTTTGCGGCCGCCTTTGGGTTAAGCAGTTTATTTTTGCAAAGCCGCGGCAAGCTGTTAGCCCTAGCTTCTTTGTTGTTAATCATGTTAGCCCTGGTTATTTTCTTTTCCTGGTGGGAGCGGAAGCGCCGCCCCAGCCTCTTTTTCCATATCTGTTGCGCCCCTTGTGCCGCTTATTCTACCTGGAAATTATTATTACCTCATTATCAAGTTGTTTGGTATTTCTATAATCCCAACCTTTCTTCCTTAGCGGAATATGAGCGCCGTTTGGCGGCGGCCAAAAGAGCCGCCAAGATTATCGGTGTTAAATTAATTGCCGCTCCCTACCGTCATGAAGGCTGGCGTGATTTGGTGCGGGGGCGGGAAGTGGATGAAGAGCGCGGGGCGCGTTGCCAGCTTT
>CALJZR010000037.1 GCA_937983635.1 uncultured bacterium
TTCGAGGTGCTTTTGCTAAAGTATTGTTTTCTGTGCTGTTCCGATTCCCACCAAGGTGATTAGCACCTTTATGGGTTTAGAACTCAAAAATGCTCGGTTTTCGGGTCATTTTACACAGAAATGTCCACGCACGGGATGAGGGAATCGAACCCCCGTCTCAACTTTTGGAGAGTCGCATGTTGCCACTACACCAATCCCGCAATTCTTAGCTCAATCTTCCCCCAAATAGGCGGGCAGAAAAGCTCTTTTAGTATTCTACTATCTCTCTTCTAAATTGACAAGCTAGACGCTCTGAAAGCATAAACCCTCCGCTGCGGAGGGTCTAGCAAGCACCTTTTTGCCATGTCCAAGCTACTCCTCCCGATCAAAACCCTCTTTCTTAATCTGCATCTCTTGGCCACAGCAAATAATCTTGCCCCCACCATCTTTAACAAACTTCACTTCATTACCGCAGATGCGGCAATAGTAATTTCGGTCGACGCGATCACTCATATATTTAAATTAATAAGTTTCTACAAATACCTCAAAATGGGCTTGAGGATGCTGGCAGGAAGGACATTTTTCCGGCGCTTCCGTGCCCTCATGGATATAGCCGCAATTATCACACTTCCAGCGCTTCACTTCCGTCTTCTTAAACACTTCCCCCTTCTCAATGTTTTCCTGAAGCTTCTGGTAGCGGGCAGCATGGGCTTGTTCAGCCTTCGCAACGTTGCGGAAGAGCATCGCAATTTCATGATGGCCTTCGGCCGTTGCTTCCTCGGCCATCCGCGGATACATCTCCGTATGCTCATAGGTTTCGCCTTTGACCGCCTCGATTAAGTTCTTCAGAGTGTCTTCACTGATAAGTTCCAATTGCTTGGCCCAGAGTTTGGCGTGTTCCTTTTCATTTAAAGCACTTTCTTCAAAGATATTGGCAATCTGGACATAACCAGCTTTGCGGGCTACCGAGGCAAAATAGTCATACTTATTGCGGGCCATGGATTCACCGGCAAAAGCTTCTGCTAAATTCTTCTTAGTTTTTTCTCCCAACATATAATTATACTTAAAATATTAACCCTACTAGCGTCGCCCGAATTTCTTCAAAGTTGCTTTATGCCGTTTCTTCTCTTCCACCGCCTCTTCTTCCCTTTCTTCCTTCACTTTCTTCTCGGCCAGCTTGATTTCTCGGCTATCAGGAGAACAGCCCCCATCTAAAGATTCACAGAACTCAATCTCGTAGATATGGAAGATGGTAACGGCTATGGCAATTACTAAAGGACCGAGGACCACGCCCCAGAAACCGAAGAGAGAGATGCCGCCTAAGATAGAGAAAACCACGAAGATGGGATTGACCTGAGCCTTGCCTTTAATCATATAGGCGCGGATGATGTTATCAACATTGCCAATAATCACCGCTCCCCATAGGAGCACGAAGATTCCCTGCCAAATCTTGCCCACCATCAGGTAATAGAGGCCGACGGGGACATAGAAAATCATGGAACCGAGATAGGGTAAGAGAGAGAGCAAGGCGACAACCACCCCGGCTAAAAAAGCGGGAAAGCCGACAATGGCAAAACCAATAGCCCCAATCACACCTTGAGCACCGGCGGTGACAAAGGTGGACAGAATGGTGGTATAGCTGACCGTGCGGAACTTCTGGAAAATTTCCTTGTCATAGGCATTGGGCAAGGGAGAAAGATACATCAAGCGCTCCATCATCTTCTTGCCGTCAACGAAGAAGAAGAACATGGTGACAATAATAATGAATAAGGAAACTACGAAACTAGTCGTGCCTCTCACCAAGATCGTTGCTCCTGACAACAGCCAATTGCTAGATTTCTTCAAAACATCCAAAAAAACATTCTTGAAAGCCTCATTATCATAATACTGGGCAATATCCATCACCCCAAAAAGATTATCCGGCAAGGCACTGGGCTGAAGCACGCCATCAACGCTGTGGTCGTTAAAGAAGTTAACAGCCTGAGCATAGGCGTTAACTGATTCCTGACCAGCGTAGATCACTAAACGCACCGTCGGAATGATGATGAGCATGACCAAAAAAAGACACATTAAAAGAGCGGCCAGGTTCTGGCGCCCTTTTAAGAATTTAGTCAATTTAAGATAGGGGGTATAGAAGATGGAAACCAAGATGGCCGCCACCAGAATATCCGTGAGAAAGGGTTTAAAAACAAAATAACAACCGATAAGCACTAATCCGATAAGAAGGATTAGGAAGGGCTTGGTCAGGCTTTTAGTCATAATTGCATGGGGTGGCCGTGACAAGCGGCCGATTAAAAACTAAAGCTTATAAAAACCGGACCGCAAACAGCGGCCGGTATAATTTATTTCGTTTCTTTATGGAGAGTATGCTTCTTGCAGGTATTGCAATACTTCTTCATTTCCAACCTTTCCTTCAAGACTTTCTTATTCTTGTGGGAAAAATAGTTGACGGTTTTGCACTCAGTGCATTCCAACTTGATCATGTTGTCCTGGGACATAAAAATCACAAACAACCGAAACGCGATTCCCTAAAAACTTGAACACGCGCCAGTCGTACAATTTTACAAATTTATTACTCTAATACAATAAATAAAAATCAGACAAAAGTCAAATATTACGGCTAAGATTTCCTATTTTTGACAATGTTGGCAATAATGGGTGCCTCGGCCCGCCACTTTCATTTTCTGTAAAGTCCGGCCGCAACGGGGACAAGCCTGCCCGTTCCGCTGATAAACCTGCAAATAATCAACAAAATTACCTTTCTTGCCCTGGCCGTCAACAAAGTTACGGAAAGTCGTACCCCGGGCCTTAATCGCCCGCTCAATCACATCAATAATGGCTAGATGCAAGGCTTTAATCGCTGACACCTTCAAACCCTGAGCCGGTCGCCGGGGGTCAATACCGGCCATAAACAAGGCTTCATCGGCATAGATATTACCTAAGCCGGCAATCAGCTTCTGATTTAAAATCACCGCCTTTACCGGAGCTGAGCGCTTGGCAAAGATTTGCCCCAGCCAAGCCGGGTTAAATTCCTTGTCCATCGGTTCTGGTCCGTAGTTATTGGCCAAAATACGCGCCAACTCTTCGCCGGAACAAAGTTTGATATAGCCGAACTTACGCAAGTCGTTAAAAAACAAAGAAGCGCCGTTATCAAAAGTGAAGTAGGCGCGGGTAAACTTATTCGGTAATTCCCCGCCCACCGAGGCCGCAAAAGACTGATTAGAAAGACTGTGTCCGCCGGCCACCGCCGTCTGCCCGCTACTAAAAATTAATTGCCCGGTCATCTTTAAATGGAAAAGTAAATGCTGGCCAGGCTGATCTAAATCTAAAATTAACAACTTACCCCTTCTCCTGACCGCCACAATTTTTTTCCCCTTTAAAGCCTTAGCTAAAAAAGCCGCTCCCGGAGCGACATTTTTAAAGTCAATAATTTTAAGACTAAGGAAACGGGCACCGACTAGATATTTACTCAAATCCCGGCGGACCGTTTCTACTTCCGGTAATTCTGGCATATTTAGAGGATGGCTACCAGCATGATGATTATCACTAAAGAGACGAGCTCAATGGCAAATATTTTCGTCAGGCTCCAGCCGATTTTATCAGGGTCAATTAAAGGCATATATCCTATTATACCAAGAAAAAAAGAAAAATAAAAACCTTCCCGCAGGAAGGTTTTAATGGTGGGCCGGGAAGGATTCGAACCTTCGAAGGCGCGAGCCAACAGATTTACAGTCTGTCCCGTTTGACCGCTTCGGTACCGACCCCTTTAAAACAAAGCGCCTGAGTCCAGGCTGTTTTCATTATATAAAATTTTCAATAATTGTCAAACAAAACCGCGTGGAGCCAGATAGCGCCACGCGGCTAGAAAATAGAAGATTTTAGCTAAGCGCCGACGCCTTGAATCACAAAACGAATAATGCCGTAGGCAGAAAAGATAATAACTAAGCCGACTACTGCCCAAATCAGGATATCTTTGCCTTTCTTGACCTGATCAGAAGAGCCAGATGAGGTCATCCAAATCAAACCGCCATAGACAAACATTACTAAAGCGAGTGAACCAACCACTCCTAAGATGCTGTTAATGACGCGACCGATTAAAAGTTGGGGGCTAGTGACGCCAGCACCCTCAAGAGGGTTTTTAATAGTTATGGGCTCCGTGCCATTAACAGCGTTGCCGCTACCACCGCCGTCATTTACCGCATTACCCGTTCCCGCTAAAGCAACACTGAAACTAAACAAGAATGCCAAAAAAGCAAAAGCTAGAATTTTTTTCATAAAAATAAAAGAAATTATATTTACATTATAGCAATTTTTTGAAAAATAAAAAAGAGGCTTACTTGAGCAAGCCTCTCTTTTGAAAGATCAATTTAACTTAACGGACTGTCACCCGCACTAATTGTTTTTGGCTAGTTGCCATAACGTTAATCGCTGGATGTTCTATGTCCGGAAAGATTACGTCGGCACCATTGTGAACAGGACGGGGATTACCCCAAAAGTAAACATCATGTCCATAATCCTCCGAAGATATTTGGTATGAATACGTACGGCCCTCCGGAAACTGAAAAAATCCAGTTTCATCACCAATGTTTTCCAAAAGGAAGGTGTGGGTGCCGACGTCCAAGATAGGAATGTCGGCAACGTTCTGAAGTTCTGATGATTTCTCATCATCTGGTTTATTACTCTCGTATTTTGCGTACCCACTAATCATGAAGTAGGTAAATAAAGCGAGAATAAACAACACCACGGCGGCGGGAATACCTTTGTGGTGCGACTTGGTAGCGGCAGAAAAACCCCAAAGAAACAGGAGCGAGATAACCAGAGACCAGATTTCTCTGGCCCACCAGGTAATCCCGTCGGGAATGATACTCCTGACAACCAAGTAAACTATCAAGGCAATTGCCATAGCGACAAAAGCCATGAGGTAGTCGGAGAAAAATTTTCCGAACTTTTGCCAGCCAGTAGGTTTTACATCGAGATCATCATTGTCATCTGGGTCGGCAACCACAGGATTCTGATTGTTTCTTCCAATTATACGTGTCATTTCTTCTCTTTTTACGGATTGTTTATTACTGATTATTCGTTATTTGTCCGGCACCAAAAGTAGCGCCAATTTGAGCAACAGGAGAGCCCTCAATCCATGTCACCCTTTCAGCATTTTGCAATGCTTCTGTTTTAGCAAGGTCGCGAACATAAGCTGCAGCTTCTTTTGGGTCTATGCCCTGAGAAACCAAAACTTTTATTCTTTCTGCCATAGCAGCTGAGATTTTATTCATCCCATCCGCTTCACCGGTGGCACGCAAAATTTCAATATCTTTTTGATTTTTTGCTTTGATTAAGGCAGTTTTTGCTTCATACTTAGCTTTTTCCACTCCTTTTTTAGAAACTTCAACGTCAATCGCGGCCTGCAATTCCCTTTCTCTCTGAGCAACGATACTCTCGGGAAGAACAATATCATCCACCAAAAACCCTAAAGCTTCAACACCCCAACTAGTCAGAGTCTGGTAAAATAAAGTTGTGTTAAAATCTGGCACCGGGGGAATCACAACATTACCATTGGCATCCTTAGTGACTTTTACGGAAGATGCAATAATGTCTAATGTAAGCTCACCCTTAATGCCATTAGCTTCTAAGACGTCATATTGAGCAAAAAATGCCCTTACCACATGTTCGGCCTTATCAGCAACCATTTCAATGACATCACTTACTGCATAGGTAGCCAAATAGCTGTCAAAGATGCGATAGTGAAATTTAACTTTTACTGGCGCCGAAACATCTTTAAAATCAACATCCTGTTTCCCATTGGCAACCCCCATATGCATTTCCATCGTCTTGTCACCCATATAAATCTTTGAATCAATTTTTATGATTCTAAATGGTTTAAAAAACCAATGGGCGCCGGTTTTGAAGGTTTTACTGTACTTACCAGCTCGGCTCATACAGTACTCAAAGCTCTGAGGCACAAAAGTAATGCCCCAAAGTAATACAGCTAGCAATGCTAATGCAAGCAAGATTAGTAATATAACTGCAATCATTTTTCCATCCCCCGCTTACTTTACTCGTCAGGGGTTCTCGTTTTTATGTGAATTAATTTAAATTGTCAAAGTTCGGTCTAATCGTTAGGCTTACTCACCCTATCTTATTAGACCCCTAATTATATCACATTTTTGATATTATGTCAATTATAGTCAAAAGCTGGATTTAAATTTAAGGGTTAAATATACTAATATTAGAAAAAATATACGGGGAATCTAACCTTGACACAATAAAATATTTGTTTTATAATAAGGCAAAATTTAATTGTTTCATTAAAAACTAATTTTAAAATGCCGAGCAGAAAAAAAAGACTGGATTCTGAACGAATCAAAGCCAAACATGAGAGAGAGGAGTCGAAAAAGATTCCCATGTTAATTTTTGGACTAATTGATGAGAATAATGTACGCACCAGCGTGTATGACAGCGCTGGCCCGATTCACCGAACCGTGATGAAAGAGGTGGGGGCCGTGGCCTGGTTGGCCTACAACATCTGCCATTTAAACGGACGTGGCAAAGAATTTGACCGCACCAGTATGGAAGCAAAATTTTTGCTTCTCCATGCTGAGAATAAATCCTCAATTAATTCCCAGGCGATGATGGCTCTCAATAATCAGATAGAGAACATCAAAAAAGGAAACCCAAAAATAAAAATTTTTGCCACCACCAAAGTTCCAATCAAAGGTGATGTTGTAAAAATTAAAAAAGTAGAAGAAATCAGTCAATACTTGTAACCCCTGTAACCATGGAAAAAATCAAAGTACTATTCTGGCACGGGCAATATCCCGAAGGCCATAGCAAAAACGACTACTTCGGTAGTGGTGGAAAAGTCCAACAACAGCTGGAGAAAAAGAGCGGGAAAATTCTCGACTGGACTCTGCTGGGCGGATTTATTCATGAAGGCAGAAATGACTTCTTCTCCATGGCCGAATCAGCTGACATCCTTTTTGCTTTACCGGCAAACATGGATTACAACGATTCCGACATGCATTGGGATCGCGCCGAAGATTTAATGCTGGAAATTGTTAAAGGGATAAAAACCGACAACAAAAAAATCAAAATTTTCTTCTTCGAAGAACCCCACCATCTACTGGAAGAATTTCTGGAATATGGTGAGTTTGTTCTCGACCTTCACGACAGTATTATTGCTGACTACATCAAGTCGCTTTAAATTGTCGCCATCGTACCTTGAAAAAAGACCTCGCTGCTGACGCAACGAGGTCTTTTTCTATTCTGGAGCCGTTTTCGGGACTTGAACCCGAGACCTTCTCCTTACCATGGAGATGCTCTACCAACTGAGCTAAAACGGCACTTTCCTCTCTACTCTTCTAGGGAATCAATTTTCGACTTCAATTCCGGCAACTTATTATTCTCCGGATTGGCCGCCGCTAATTTTTCCCAAGATGCCAAAGCTAATTTTTTATCTTTTCTCATTATACTTAAATCTAAAATTAAATCAAGGTAACGCGGATTATTCGGCTCGGCGTCAAGAGCTTGGCGAGTATATTCTAAAGCGGCGTCCATTAATCCCAACTCATAACAAACCCAGGCTAAAGAGAAATGAATCTCCGCAATTACAATCCCCTCCAACATTTCTGGATCGCGTCGTAATTGCTGAGCCAGCTTTAAAGCATGCTCCAAGGTCTCTTTAGCTTCTTGAAAGTTTTTACGCAAACGATAGCTCTCGCCTAAATCTAAAAAAGCACTAAGCCTTTTTGCATCCAAGCTAATAATTTCAATCAGGTGTTTTTCAGCCTCTTCATAATTGTCGACTGACATAGCCGCTTTGGCCTGCTGAAATAGAGCGGCAATTCGTTCCCGTTTCTCATTGAAGCTTAATTTCTTCTGACGGCGCAAATCATCTCGGACTTTAGCTAAGCGCTGGTAGTGTCTTTTTAAAAAATTGCTAATAACTCCGCCGATGCGGCGGCGCCAACGGGACGCATTTAAATTCAAGGAGCTAAAATCACGCTCTAAGCGCTGACGAATAATCTTCTCTTTAAACTTCGCCTCTTTTTCTCCAGGAATATTTTCTACATTTAAAATCGCTAAAGCCGGAAATTTCCGGATAACGATAAATAGAATAACAACAAGAGAAGCGACCAGAAGAATCCAGGCGATGATAGTAAGCATAAAAATAAATTAGGATTTAACGATGCGGCTGAAACTAAGAGCATCCAAACTAGCACCACCAATAAGGAGACCATCAAAAGCTTCAGCCCCCAAAAAAGAAGAGGCGTTATCAGGCTTGACGCTGCCGCCATATAAAACAGAGATTTTTTTTAAGCCCGCCCGACGGCACCATTCAGTAATTGCCGCTTTAATTCTGACGGCCTTATCGACATCACAATTTAAACCGGTGCCGATCGCCCAAACTGGCTCATAGGCGATAACTAAAGAACGCAGCTCTGAAGCCGATAAAGATTGCAGCGCCCCTTTTAATTGTAATTTTATAACGCTGGCCGCTTTTCCCTGTTTTCTCTCGGCCGCATTCTCGCCCACACACAAAACCGGAATCATTTTATTGGCCAAAACCATCTTAATTTTAGCGGCTAGGAGTTTGTCGCCCTCTTGCAGATAGGAACGGCGCTCGCTGTGACCGATAATAACATACTTAACGCCCAGAGCTGCCAAATCAGAGGCTGCGACTTCCCCGGTATAGGCGCCGTGCTCATAGGCAGCGGCATCTTGGGCTCCTAAAATCAGAGAGCTGGTCTTAATTTTTTTGGCCACCAGTGGCAAGCTCAAAAAATCCGGGCAAATCACCGCCTTGCCTTTAAAATTTTTAAACAAACGCGCTAAGGCTCCGGCTAATTTGCCGGCTGCTGCTGGAGACAACTGCATCTTCCAGTTGGCGATAAAAATTTTATCAGGCATATATTTATATAATGAATCAAATTTAAGACTATTGTTGACTAACCCATTGATAGGTCCGGCGCACGCCGTCTTCAAAGCTGACTTGGGGTCGCCAATTCAAAGTTTCTAGTGCCCGCCGATTAGATAAAACGCTGCGGCGCTGTTCACCCAATTTTGCCGGGGCGAGTTCCAGCTTCAATTTCTTACCCGCCGACTCTTCAATCGCTGTAATCATCCGCCATAAATCCACCTCTTCGCCGGTGCTGATATTAATTTCTCCACGGCAGTCAATCTCCTTCGCGGCAATCAAAGCCGCGACCACATCATCAACGTAGACGAAGTCGCGGGTCTGCTTACCGTCACCGTAGAGAATACAAGTTTTGTCATGCGCCATCGCTTCCGTAAAAATAGCAATCACGCCCGCCTCCCCGCCTTTATACTGACGCGGACCGTAAACATTAGCAAAACGTAGAACCGTATAATTTAAACCGTAAACTTGAGAGTAGTAATTTAAATATTTTTCCAAAGCCAGCTTATTGATACCGTAGGGAGACAAGGGATAGGTCGGAGCATATTCGCTAGTGGGAATTTCTTCACTATCGCCATAAATGGCGCCGCCGGTAGAAGCAAAAATAACTTTCTTAACGCCGCTAGTGCGCGCCGCTTCTAAAATATTCAGGCCTCCGATGACATTAACGCGATTATCAAAAACAGGATCAGCCACCGACTTACTAACCTCAATTTGAGCGGCCAGATGATAGATGAAGTCAAATTTCGCTTCCTGGCAGCGAGCGGAGAGACTTTCATCCAAAATATCTAACTCCCAAAAATCAGCCGCCTGGTTAAGGTAGTCGCGTCGCCCCGAAATAAGGCTATCTAAAACCGTGACCGCGTGCCCCTGGTCAATTAATTTGTCCACTAAGGTGGAACCGATAAAACCGGCGCCGCCGGTAACTAAAATCTTAGACATATAAGAAAATAATAGCGCAAAAGCAAAAAAATGCCAAATTACCACCCACAAACCCTTTAACAAAAAACCTCCCGGAAGGAGGTTTGGAACCAGAAAACAAAGACGCTTAATGCGCCAATTCCGGATGCCGATGCAGTTGCATGCGCCGGCAAGTGGGGCACCCGACATATTGGGTGCTGTAGCTAGTGCCGCAATGGAAGCAATAGCGCTCCGACGACATACTAATTGTACGCGCAGGGGCCGTTGCCGGTCTTGGATGATTTTTTCTACTTTTAGGCTTAGTAGCCTTGAAGCTTTTAAACATTTTACTCGTGCCCCTCAGGGCTCTTAAAATTGCTTTTTTGGGCATAAAAATTTAAGTTTAGAAATGAACAATGGACTTATTCTAAAACAAATAAACATAATTGTCAAGGCTAAAATAAGCCAATTTTCTAGTTGCCTTAACTGAAAGATTTTGCTATAATATAAGAGATAAAAATAGGAGAAAAATTTATAAAACACAATTCCGCAAACAGGAATTTTTTCTTTGTATGGCTAAAGATGAACAAAAAAACAACAGTTACGGGGCAGATGCAATCACCGTTTTGGAGGGCCTAGACCCGGTCCGCAAACGTCCGGGCATGTATATCGGATCAACTTCAAGCGCCGGTTTGCACCATCTAATTTGGGAAGTGGTAGACAACTCAATCGATGAAGCCATGGCAGGCTATGCCACGGAAATTTCTGTTGTCTTGACTGCTGACGGCATGATTGAAGAAATTGATAATGGCCGCGGTATCCCGGTAGAAAAACATAAGGTTACCGGGCTTTCTGCTTTGGAAACTGTTCTCACTAAACTTCATGCTGGCGGTAAATTCGGCGGTTCCGGATATAAAGTCTCTGGCGGCCTGCACGGCGTTGGCGTTTCTGTAGTTAATGCTTTAAGCGAATATCTAAAAGCTGAAGTCCGTCGCGACGGCAGGCTCTGGCGGCAAGAATACAAAATCGGCATTCCTCAAGGAGGAGTTAAAAATGTCGGCCCCGCCACCGGCACCGGCACCACTATCACCTTTAAACCTGACGCCAGCATCTTCACGGAGCTGGAATTCAATTGGGGCAAGATTTTAGACCGCTTACGCCAACAATCATATCTAACCAAAGGCATTACCATCAATGTAATTGATAAACGCCTTGGACATCGCGAAAAACATTATCGTTTTCATTTTGAAGGCGGCATTAAATCTTATATCAAATCCCTGCACCGCGGCAAAACCGTTAAAAATGAAACGGTTTTCTATATTGATAAAGAAATCAACGGCTGCCGCGTTGAAGTCGCCCTCCAATACAACGATGAATATAACGAAACCGTCCTGGCTTTTGCCAACAACATCCATAACCCTGAAGGCGGTACTCATATGGTCGGTTTCCGCAGTGCGCTCACTCGCACTCTCAATAACTACGGCCGCAGCAAGAACCTCCTTAAAGAAAAACAGGAGAATCTCAGCGGCGAAGACGTCCGCGAGGGCTTAACTGCCATTGTCAGCGTAAAGCTTCCCGATCCTCAGTTTGAGGGCCAGACTAAAGGTAAGCTCGGTAATGCCGAAATGAAAGGCTACGTCGAGCAGATTATGGGCGACGCCTTCAACACTTTCTTAGAGGAACATCCTAAAGAAGCGGAAGCGATTATCGGCAAATGCGTACTCTCCGCTCAAGCCCGCTTAGCCGCCCGCACCGCCCGGGCCACCATCTTACGTAAAGGCGCCTTAGAAGGCATGACCTTACCCGGAAAACTAGCGGATTGTTCCAGCCGCCACCCCGAAGAATGCGAGCTCTACATCGTTGAGGGCGACTCTGCCGGCGGCAGCGCTAAACAAGGACGCGACCGTAAGTTCCAAGCCATCCTGCCTCTGCGCGGCAAGATTTTAAATGTAGAAAGAGCCCGCTTGGACAAGATGTTAGCCAATAACGAAATTAAAAATCTAATTATCGCTCTAGGCGCTAATATCGACGACCAATTTGATTTAGAAAAATTACGCTATCACCGCATCATCATCATGACTGATGCCGACGTTGATGGCGCTCATATCCGCACCCTCCTCCTCACCCTCTTCTTCCGGCACTTCACTCCTTTGGTCGATAAAGGTCATGTCTACATTGCCCAACCCCCGCTTTATCAAATCAAAAAAGGCGCCAGCGTCGCCTATGCCTATAGTGATGAAGAAAAGCAAAAGATTGTCAAAGACTGGGGCGGCCTGGCGGAAGAAGTAGAAATCGTTGAAGAAGATGAAGACGGTGAAAGAGAGATTATTGAAAGCAAGGAAGAAGTAGAAGCGGCCAAAGAAGAGGCAAAAGTTAAAGCGGCTACTAAGATTACCATCCAACGCTACAAAGGTTTAGGGGAAATGAATCCTGAACAGCTCTGGGAAACAACCATGGATCCGGCGCGACGCATCGTCAAGCAAGTAAGCGTTGAAGACGCCGCTAAGGCCGACCAGATTTTCGACATGCTCATGGGCGACAATGTTGCTCCCCGCAAAAACTTTATTCAAACGCACGCCAAGAAAGTAGAAAATTTAGATATCTAATATGCTTCCTTATTTAATCTACCCCATCATCGCCTTCTCCTTAGCTCAAGGCACGAAGGTGCTACTCAAAAGCTGGCGTAAAAAGAATTTCCGCTGGCGCGATGTCTTCGCCTATTCCGATATGCCCAGCGGCCACACGGCCACCGTTACTTCCCTGGCGATGATTATTGGTCTGCGTGAAGGGATCTTCTCCGCTTCCTTTGCCCTTGCCTTCGTCTTTATGACCATCGTTATTACTGACGCCATTGGCCTACGCAACTACCTGGGCCAACACGGCAAAACCTTAAATGTATTAGTTAAAGATTTAAAAGAAGATGACTTCTTAGACAACTCTTACCCCAAACAACTTGAACATATCGGCCATACCCCCCTGCAAGTAATTATCGGCGGCGCCATCGGTATTAGCGTCAGCCTCCTTGGCTACTTACTAGGACTATAAAAATAAAGATAAAAAAACAGACCGGTTGGAAAGACCGGTCTTTTTTTAAAAAAGTCAAAAAACTCAATTTACCCGCCGCGCTGGTATAGGCGAAAAGATATCGGCCATATCGCTGACCAGGCTATTCGCCATAATTTTTGTTCTATCCACATTTGGATCTAGGCGTCGTACCCCTGGTAAATTAGGGGCAATATTATTCCAAAAATTTTCCTGAGCCTCAAGCTCAGAATCGAGAGGATTTCGCCTCTCTTTCCAAAAACAGTTTGTGTTCATGTTAACCTCCGTTGTTTGATTTATATTTAAATTAACTATTATTTTTAAAGCAAGCTTTCCCCGCTCATGCCAGCGGGTTTTTTTATATCTAATAATGACAAGACCGTGGGGGCAAAATCAGCGAGAGAGCCGGCCGGGGCGAGAATACTTAAATCGCCATCCAAAGGATCAGCTAAACCAATAGTTTTGCCTTGGTATTTTTCACCAATAAGAAGAAAGGGGACGGGGTTATCAGTTGGGTCCTTATCTTCCCAGTCAACCGCCAAATTCCAGGTACGCTCGGCATTACCGAAAGGGGCAGTAATTATCACTAAGCCCCCACGGTTAATGATAGGGGTGATTATTTTCGGCAATAATTTATCAATCTGTTGCAAATTATTAACTGTTTCCTTAAAATCGCCCCGAGCCGAAGATTCATGAGCTAAAGATAGGCTAGCAAAGACAACATCGGCTTTACCAGGACGAGAAGCTTCACTAACAGCCCTAGCCACCTCTTTGCCTAAAGGACGCAAGGCCTCTTCAGGGGCGGGAGTGCTTAGACAAACATAATCTTCGCCTCCATAAGGAATTTCTTTGTCATTGTTGAAAAAAAGACTTAAGCCAGGAAGTTGTTCACTGGCAACAATTTTAATTTGCCGCAAACCATGCAGACTCAAAACCTCTGACAAACAAGTTTCAGCCTTTAAAAAATTATCCGCATCGTCAGGCAAACCGCAACCTAATGACCAATAGCGGCGACGGTAATCTTTAGTAGCTCCGGATAATAAAGAAACCGGATACTCACGAATATATTTGAAAAAATTCGGCATCTTGGCCGCACTAACGGCATTCACTTCCGTGGCCGGGGCAACACCAAAACCATCTAAAAACAAACAGAGCAGAAAAGGCGGCTTTGCGGCCGCCAGCAGATTTTCAGATTGATCACCATCGATGCTCATATTTATTTTCGGCAAGCCGCCATTAAACCAGCAATTTCGGTTAAACGATTATATTTAGAAACTCTTTCCCCGCGTGATAAGGAGCCGGCCTTCAGATACTGGGCGCACAAGGCCACAGCTAGATCAACGATGAAGTCATCATTAGTCTCCCCGCCCCGATGAGAGATAATTAACTGATAATGCTGGCGTTGAGCTAGTTTCGCACATTCAATTGTCTCCGTCAAGGTGCCAATTTGATTCGGTTTCAAGACGATGGCATTAGCTGCCTGTTCGGCAATACCTCGGCGCAGACGCTCAATATTACTGACGAATAAGTCATCCCCTGCTAAGACCAACTTATCCCCTAAAGAAGCGGTGGCTTCGCGCCAAGCAGGCCAATCATCATCAGCTAAGCCGTCCTCTAAATAGATGATGGGGTATTTCTGCAACCAATCATTATAGAGACCGACTAGGCTTTGAGAGCTCAAGCAAGAATTATCTAAAGAAAAAATATACTGCTGAGCGCTTTCGTCATAAAGCTGGGCAGAACCGATATCAAGGCCGAGATTAAAATCAACCTGAGGCTGATAGCCGGCTCTAATGACAGCCGCTAGCATCAACTCCAAAGCCTTCAAGCTAGAGTCCATATCAGGAGCATAGCCTCCCTCTAAACCAGTATCAGTATCATAGCCTGATTCCCTTAAAATTTTACCCAGGGCGTGAAAAACTTCCGCCCCCGCCCGCACCATTCTTTCAGCCTTCCCTTCACAGGTAGTAGCTAAAAAGGCGTTAGAGTTTTTCTGCGGAACTAATAAGAATTCTTGAAAATCAAGATTAGTATCAGCATGACGCCCCCCGCTGAACATATTAAAAAGAGGAGTGGGAACGCAAGCGGGTGCCGGTAATTTAAAATGATCAATCAGATAAGCGTATAATTCTAAACCAGTACTAGCCGCCCCCGCCCGAGCGACTGCCAAAGAAACCGCGTTGATTGTATTAGCGCCCAGTTGTCTGCGGTCAGCCGTGCCGTCTAAATCAATCAGCAAACGGTCAATCTCTTCCTGAGAGGTGGCAGACAGACCGACCAAGCGCGGAGCAATTAATTCATTAATATGGTTAGCGGCTAATAGGACTCCCTTACCTTGATGGCGACGGCGATCACCATCGCGCAAATCCTGAGCGCCAAAACGGCTGGATTTTAAACCCACCGGCACGCTCGCCTTCACTTTTTGTCCGGAGGCAAGTGTGAGGACAACCTCGAGAGTGGGGTAGCCGCGGGCGTCCAAAATCTCACGGGCGCTAAGAGCGGCAATTTTGCTATCGCTTATTTTTGGCATATTTTAAGAAATAATTTTTTTTAATCCCGGCATTTTTTCGCCACCAAGATAAGAGAGCATGGCTCCGCCAGCAGTAGACACCCAATCAACATAGGTTTCCATCTTCGTCATTTTCAAAGCCTCCACTGTTTCTCCGCCGCCGACTAAACCAAAGGCCCGGCCGGTTGAACGGGCGGCGACAACCGCCCCCACTGCTATTGTTCCGTGTTTATAAGACGCCTCTTCAAATTTACCTAAAGGGCCATTCCACACAATCGTCTGGGCTTTTTTTAAATAAGAACTGAATAAAGCGATACTCTCGGGGCCAATATCAAAAATCTTATCGCTTTTTTTGATAGTTCTTAAATCCCGACGCACATTTTTACCATTAACAGTTTTTACCACCACATCAACCGGTAAAATTATCTTGGGCAGAGTTTTTTTCTTTTTCAAAAAAGAATCAACCAACTTATCAGCACTGGCATCATACAAAGAACGGCCAATTTCAATTCCCTGTCGGCGCCAAAAAGAGTTAGCTAAACCTCCGCCCAATAAAATCTGACTAGCGCGCGGATATAATTTCTTGATAATCGGCGCCTTCGTGCTAATCTTTGCGCCTCCCATTACTACCACCAAGGGCTTAACCGGCTGCATAATCTTTTGAAGATTTTTTAACTCCGCTTCTAACTGTAAACCGGCAAAAGCTTGAAGAAAACGAGTAATGGCGCTCACCGAAGCCTGTTCGCGGTGACAGACAGAAAAAGCATCATTAACATAGACATCGGCTAAAGCGGCTAAAGCGCGGGCAAAAGGCAAAGCATTATCTTTCTCACCAGGATGAAAACGCAAATTTTCTAAAAAAATAATTTCTCCATTACCTAAGGAAGAGATAGCACCATCAACTTTTGGCCCGACTAAAGCGGGCACAAATTTAACCGGTAGTTTTACCAGTTTTTGCAAACGCCGCGCTAAAGCGCGAGTGGAAAATTCTTTATCCTCGCCTTGAGGATCGCCCCAGTGACTAATAATAATCAAGCGAGCACCACGTTCTTGCAAATATTTAATAGTCGGCAAAGCAGCGGCAATACGATAGTCTTCGCTGATTTTCCCCTTGACGGCGGGAACATTAAAATCAACTCGGAGTAAAACTTTTAATCCGCGCCAATTTTTTTTCTGCTTAAGACTCTTTATTTTCATATAATCTCTTATTTACCTGATCCTAAAACTACTTCCGTCTGAAAATTAGTGCCATTTCGGGAATAACTGACACTGACGCTATCGCCAGGGTTATAGGCAGAAAGGAGAATAGCTAAATCATTCTCCACATTAATTTCCACGCCGTTAAGACGAGTAATAATATCGCCGTATTTCAAGCCGGCTTTATCAGCCGGACTATTTTTTAGTACTGCCGGGAGTTCAGCGTTGTTTTGTAAAAGTGCTCCCTTTTCCGGTAATTTTTCATTACCGGCCACGGCCGCTAAATTCAAATAATTAACCCCCAGAACCGGCCAAGCTAAAGAACGAGTTTTAAGGAGGGAGCGCCAATAAGCATCAAGCTCCGGAGCCACCAACCACTGCCCCTGCCAATCAAAAGCGCCCACCACTTCTCCAGAAAGATTGAAAACAAAGGCCGGAGCGCTGGATTCCGCATAAGCCAAACTTAATTCCTGCGGATAAGCATCGCTGGAACTAAGGGCTGTTTCCACTACTTTTGAGCCCAAAGCGTTTAAAAGAAAAGAATCACGCCCTGTGGCCAGCAATAAAGATTGCCCAGTCTTAATCTCTACATCAGGCACCAAGCGGCGCACATTCAAACTAGAGGCATCCTTTAGATGCAGAAAAACAAAAGCGCCAACCTTTTCAGGAGAAACTAGCACTTGGTCAATTTCATATAATTTGCGGCTACTGTCGATAACAACATATTCAGAAATTACTTTTTTAGCCTCCGCCTCACTGAGATTCTGCGGCCAAGCGGCCATAATCCAACCATCAGTGGTGGCAGCCAAAGCCCGAGCAAAGGGGCGGCTTAATTCATAATAAGCATCAATCCCCTCTTCTTTAACAAAAACACTTAGTAAACTCGCCCGTAAATCGCGGATGGTTTCATCCGTTTTAACATCTTGATTAACAACCACTTTTTTCGGATCACGAATGACTAAGTTGGAGGCCAGTGCCCCGTAGTTGCTTAAATTTAATTCACGATTAAAAGCGAGGGTGGAGCCGCCAGTGTTATAAAGGTTGGCAAAGAGAGCGCCGGTAATGCCAGCGATCAAACCAAAAGCGGTAGCAGTGAGAATGATGGGTAAGTAATTGTTTTTCATAAAGAAGGATTAAAGCCAACGGGCTGTTAATAAAATTACAATCAAGCTAATAGCGGTAAATAAAGCGTAGTTTTTAATTTTACGGCCGCTTAGATTGTTATTTAAATAAAGACGGGCAAAATTAATAACCGAATAATAAGCCAGCGTACACAAAATTGCAGAAATTAAATAGTTAAGAGGCAGAAGGGTTAACATCATCGCAATCTCTCCGGTTAAAAGAGCGAGGATGGGCCAAAGATACCAATTTTCCTGCTTTCTCCAAGACTGGGAAAAAGCAATGACCTGGGTATTAATAAACAAAACCACAATAAATAATAACAATAAGGGCCAAGGTGATAGACTTAAAAAAGACTGCAAACCAAACATAGAAGTGGCTGCTAAAAAAACAGTCAACAGTCCACCATATAAAGAAATCTGCGCCCACTCGGATTGCTCATCACCATTAGCCGCTTTCTTAGTAGCTATAAGATAGCGATACAAATGCCAGACCATCAATAAGCAAAGGAACTGAGTCAGCCAAGGTCGAGATAGAAGAGAAAGAAAAAGATAAAAGTTACTCAACAAGAGGGCTGAAGCCGCGTAAATAAAGAGGAAGCGCTGAGAGAATTTACGACCGACCGCTTCGTAGGCGACCAACAATAATAAGGCTAAAGAGGCGACAATTAATATCCAAAAAGCATGGGGATAATAGACGACTAGCTGCCAACCAAGCCAAAAAAAGATTGGAGCGCTCCAAAATATTAATTTAAGAATTAAGGATATTTTTTTATTATCATAAAAATAATCTAGAGTTCAGGGCGCCAAGGGAGAGGAAGAAGAGGCGCCATCGCCGACACTAGCCTCAGAAGAAGAAGCTACCAAGGAATCGGCGCTCAAAGGATCGACGACGGTGGTTTCGGCCGACGGTGGTAAAATCGGTCCAACCGGCAAACTTGGCTTTGTTTCTTCCGCGGGAGCCGCAATCACTTCAGGCTCTTCTTTAACTGGCGTCACCAACTGATCAAGCTCGGTGTCTGGCGTCAGCTTCAAAGAGCGCAACAAACTTAAATCACTCAAACTATTAACTTTCAAATACTTATTAGAGAGAGAGTAGAGGGCGTCTTGAATATATAGGGCCCGCTGGACGGAATTGTCATAACAATAAGAACCGCAGAAATAATCAGAACGCTGATATTTACCGCCGTCAGAGTGATCAATCTGGCCACGCAATTGAAAACGATTATTTTCAATACTAAAAACTAAGGCGCCACTAAAGTAGCGGCGATAGTTATTGACCATAGAAGTTAAAGAAACGGGAATAGAGAGCAGATTCTTCTCCTTACTAAATAAAAAAGCTTTATGATTATAAAGGGCTAAAGAATCACTGCCGGCAGCACCGGCAACATAGGTATCGAGCTCGCGCGGATTAGCCGGGTCGCTAACATCAAAAAGAGATAATTTAACACCGCCTGTTTTAATATTGCCATAGACATCGGTTTGAACATCTTTACCCAAACCGATTAAAGTATTCTCATCATAGGGATGAAGATAATTAGAAAAGCCAGGAACCTTCAACTCGCCCAAGAGCTTAGGGGCGGTCGCATTACTAAGGTCAATTACAAACAAAGGATCCGTTTGCTTAAAGGTCACCAAGTAAGCACGCTTACCTAAAAAACGAACAGAATAGATTCTCTCACCGGGAGCGAGGTTTTCAACGGAACCTAATAACTTTAATTCCGGAGACAAGATAAAAAGGTTAGAATAAGACTCGGAAGCGCCCGTACCCATAGTAAAATTACGACTCCTGGTAGTAGCTAAACGAAAATTACCATCTCCATCTTCATCAAAAGAAAATTGATTCAAAGCAGCTCCAGGCACGGAACCGTTAGCACGGTAAGCGGGTTGGCCACCATTAAGAGCAAACTTATGAATCACAGTCCGCTCTAAATTCTTCTCCTCTTCTTTATATTTATTTTGCAAAGCCTCGGTCACCTTAGCTTCCAAATCAGTCAGTTCGGCAACGGAACGAGAAGACAAAAAGCTTTCAAAAATTTGCATCAGCTTCTGACGCTTTTCCTGCTTATTTAAAATGTCACTATCAACCGCATCAATTTTAGCTAACCGCTCCTTCTCAGCCGCACTTAACTTATCACTTAACACTGAACGCATCACTGTCAAGCTCAATTCCTCCGCATCTAAATACTGAGTATAGGCAATGAAAAGATTTTTAGCGGACACATAAATATTCTGAGCATTACTGAGGAGATAGGTTTGGGAAAAAACAGGCGCATCCGGAGTCTTTAAATCTAAAGAATTTAAAGAAACAAAATTGTAGGCGTCATAGTCAACGTCAAAATAATAAACATCGGGAGCAAAACAACGCTTACCCTCAGCACAATCCGTACTTAAAATCTTTCCGCCATCAACCAGGCGCGGAACTAGAGTCTCACCGGCCACGTAGTTATTATAATTATTCAGAATTAAGTACAAATTGCCCGCCACTAAACGGGAGTCGCGATAACTACCTTCAAAATCAAGGGTCCGAATTTGCTTCGGGGACGCCGGATCGCTTAAATCAAAAATATTAACAAAAGTATAGGGAGATTGGCGGCGGAAACCCCGATAAACTTCGGAATTCATAATCTGACTATCAGCTCCAATCACCACTAAACGATCACTGTCCAAATAAATTTCTGAGGGGCGAGAACTGAAAGAAATTTTTGCCACCGCCGCTGTTTCTCCAGCCGGGGAAGCTTTAATAATATGGAAATCATTATAAATAACAGCATAAATATATTTCCCATCAGTCTTGATAATATCCGCCTCATCCACTCCTTGTACTTGAACGTTAGTGCGAGAATAGTCGTCACTGGCAGCGCTAGAACTTTGAGGACTGACACTTTCCTTCATGGCGCCATCAGCAACACTAAGGGCCATATCAATATTCTGTCCCCCAGGGGTCAGAGAATTGCGATAATAGGTGGGGCGAGAGACTGCCTGTTTATCAAGAAAAGATTTCAATTCTTCGTAATTAGCAAATTTTTTCATCTGTCCACTATTGCTTCCCTCTGCCAGCGGCGCCGGTGTTTCCTCAGAAAGAGGAACCATGGGTTCAATTTTTTTCTTCTGCCAGGGCAAAGAACAAGCTCCCAAAAAAACAGCTAAAAGAAGAATAAAAACCAAAAAATATGAATTCCTTTTCATAAATTATAATATTATTGACAAATCCGTTAAAATTAATGATAACAGACTTATCAATATATATAATAGTATAAAACTGGGCTTTTAACAAACGAAAAATCAACGAATTAAAACGGGCGTACCGCTTGACACTCTTTGATAAACATAGCTCGCTGCGCCTACTCCCAAACGAATACAGCCATGAGACACAGGAGTACCTAAATGATTCTCGCCTTCTCGGTAACCGTTGGGCCAAACCGGTAATTCATGAATGCCTATACCCGGACTGTTTAAACCTAACCAATAAGGCATCCATAATTTATAGGTGCGTGACCAGGCTTTTTCAATCTTATTCATCACTTTAAAATCACCCTTAGGCGTGGGCATACTAGCCTTACCGCTAGAAACTGGAAAAGTTTTCCAGATATAACCATTTAAAAGGTAATCCAAAGTTTGCGGCTGTAAATTAATGCGCAAAGAAATAGCTAGACGCGCACCCTCTTTTTGAAGAGGGTCAAAACCTTTAT
>CALJZR010000038.1 GCA_937983635.1 uncultured bacterium
CGAGGTTCATCCACCCCTGTACTACCTTCTGCTTTTAGTCTGGACTCATCTTTTTGGTTTTGCCGAGGCAGCGGTTCGTAGCCTCTCTCTGCTTTTTGGTTTAGCTACGATTATTCTTACTTATGTTTTAGGGAAAGAACTGTGGCAGAATACCCGAGCCGCCTTGTTAGCGGCGCTTTTAGTAGCGGTGATGCCGTTGCCGATTATTTTTAGCCAGGAAGCCCGACCCTACATCATTTTTTCTTTCTTCGGTCTTTTATGTTTTCTCTGGCTCTGGCGCTACCTGCAGACGGGGAAAAGATTATTAATTTTTTATTTTAGCCTCTCGGCCATTATTGGCCTCTACCTCCATTATTCTTTTATCTTTATTTTAGCTCCTTTGCTTTTGGGTGGTTTAGTCTGGCTGATGGCCAAGGGCCGCTTCTTGAAACAATATCCTGATATTTTAGGGGCGGTTGTTTTTATTTTTCTGGGCTTTTATTGGTGGCTGCCGGTTTTGTTTTATAAAGTGGTCCTGGGTAATTATGAGTTGTTAGGTTTACCCCGGAGTACTAATTATTTCCGCCCCTTCTATTTTATTGAATCGACCTTCAACCAGTTGCTTTGGACAGTTAAAAGTCGGCAGATTACCCAGTTAGAGATTTTTTCCCTTTGGCTGGCTAAGGTTTTAATTTTCGTAGCCGCCTTTAAGACCATGATTGCTGAGGATAAAAAGAAACAGTATTTTGTTGTTTTTAGTTTATTTTTTCTCGTGGTTGTTGCTGCCGCTTTATTTTTATTTTCGCCGGCTTCACAGGGCTATGTCGCGGTTTATGAAAAACATATTTTTTGGTTATCAGTGCTGTTGGCCCTTTTGATTGCCGGTTTGGCAATTAAGTTGAGTAATAAGCAGGCGGCGGTCTTAATCAGCGTTTTGCTTATTACCTTTATCCCTTTTAATGTCAAAATTTTAGCGAGCCGCTTCGCTTTTGATCAGGACCGGGCCCAGAAAAATATCGCTTTACAGATTAATGAGTTTTATCAGTCCGGCGATATCGTGATTGATAATTTTTCCTATGATCGCAGCAACCTTAATTATTATCTGCGCCCTGATATCTCCGCTTACGGCTTTTATCCTCCGCAACTACTCGATTGGCGGCAAGATTTTTACGCCAGCCGTGAGACTATTGGCTTTCTAGAAAATGAAGCTCAATCTCGAATTTCTGCGGTTAGCAAAGAAGATCTAGAAAAGAAGCTTAGATATATTATTAATTCTTCCCAACCCCAAAGGATCTGGTTGGCCTTTGCGGATTACGAGAATTATCAGATTAAAGTTTGGCTGGAGCAACATGGCTGGCGGCACGCCCTTTATGCAATTGATCGTTTTTCTCCTTTGGATTTATATGTGAAGGAAGAGTAATTGAGATAAGTTAAAAAAACATGCTTGGCGCATGTTTTTTGTAAGGGTAATAATATTTTTAAAAAGCAAAAAGAGGCGTAGTGGGGCCTCTTTTTTTATGCGACGAGTTGTGTTAGTTTTATTCCTGTCCCCAATCTAATAGTTCTGTAAAACGTAGATAAAAACCAAAGGGGTCGACCATTCGAAAGTCTTTCCATTTATGGCCATGGTCCTCTAATTCTATTAGATCACGCATAATGTTTTCTGGTAAATTAGTTTTAACCGATTGATATAATTCTTCAATATTATTAACGCTAATAGTAATGCTCAGGGCATAGCCTTTTTTTGTATCTTGAGGAAATTGTTTAAAGAATGATTGTTGGTAGACGCGGTCGTCGCCGCCGTAGAAATTAAGCATAGTCCGGCCGAGTTTGTCATTCCTAGTCATAGTCAGATAGCCGAGATGCTTGTTGTCCAGCTTGTCATCTAGACTGACAGTAAAGCCTAATTGAGAATAGAAGGTCTTAGCGATTTCCAAATCGGGTATATGTAATTCTATCACCAGGTTGTTTTTTATGGGATTAAACATATATTTATTATTTTAATTATATCATAACTATTTTTATGGGCATATTCTCAATCAAAAATAGCCTTGGGAGAGGCTATTTTATATATAATAATATTGTATTTATTTTTGGTGGAGATATTATTTTTAAATTATGGAGTCGAGATTAACTTTTAGTTTTCTTTTCCTAAAAAACATTTTCTGTCTTTACAACCGACAACACCGTTGAAGTTACAATAAATATCTGTCGAAATTTTAGAAGAATGACTCTTGTAATCGCTGGCATGTTCAGCCAAATAAAATTTATTTATTGCTTTGGGGCAAGCAAATTTGTTATGAAAGGTGCAATCATCAGCAATTAAACAAAACAACGGATCATTTTTATATAAAGATGCTATTTCTTCTTTGTTCAGATTAGAAGATAAAATCATAGTTGATTTAACAATAAAGTTATGTGCTTTGTTATACAAAAAACCGACCTTATCTAAATATTTACCAAGCAATAAAAAAATAATAATTAAAACAAGGAAAATTATTAATCCTTTTTCTCTAAAAGATAATTTTTTCATAAATTATAGGAATATTTATTTTTTTCAATAATCTTATTTAATTATACTAAAAAATCGCCAAAAAGGCGATTTCTTTAAATGCGGAGAGGGGGAGATTCGAACTCCCGAAGGGCTTTCACCCTTGCCGCTTTTCGAGAGCGGTACTTTCAACCACTCAGTCACCTCTCCTTGTCTATTTAACTATCTTCTTGATATCAGTTTCCGATAATACTCGGTATTTCCCTTGAGGAATACCTCCTAAACCTAGAGTGCCGATATTAACTCTCTGCAAATCAGATACTTTTAATCCCATACCAGCAAAGAGGCGGCGGATATGTCTTTTTTTGCCTTCACCTAAAGTGATCGCCCAGCGATCTTCTTCCCGGCGGATACTTTTAGCGGTTAGGAGTTCACCGTCTTCGGAGCGGATGCCTTCTTTAGCGCGGGCATATAAATCTTTTTCGCTGAGATTCATTCGGTCTTCTCCGGCAAAACGCACCAAATATTTCTTGTCGTGACCATAGCGGGGATGAGTAATACGGTTAGCGAGGTCACCATCATTAGTTAATAGAAGCAAACCGCGGCTATCTTTGTCAAGGCGACCAGCAATAATTAGATTCTGATATTGGGGCGGCAAGAGACTAAAAATATTTTCTTCGTTAGCAAAACGGCGGGTGGTACAGGTATAGCCAATCGGTTTATTGAAGGCAATCACAATTTTAGCAGCTGCCATCTGGCTATTTATTTTCTGGCCCCGCACCCGGACTTCTTCTGAGCCTTCCACCATCGCGCCTAGCTCCGCTCTCTCGCCGTCTACGGTTACTTTTCCGTTACGAATTAAGACTTCGGCTTGGCGGCGGCTAGCGACTCCCGCTTGCGCTAAATATTTAGTCAGATAAATCATATTATTTGTGTTTCAGCTTAATTATTCCCAATACAGCAATTAGGAGCCAGAAGAGGACGGCTAAATCATTTTTAAAATAAGGGACATCAACGAGACCGTGGATAAAGATGGCACTCATTGCGCCAATCAGTCCTAAGACTAAAGCTCGCTGGGGTTTATCAAGATGTTTCAGGAGGCAGATGGCTTCATATTGATAGCGGGCAATGAGCCACATCATTAGCAGTGCTCCTAAAAAAGTAATCTCCGTCCAAAAATTCAGAAAGATATTGTGCGGATACATGTAGATCTCTACCGGTTGCCAGACTTTCTTTTTATACTCATCATTCCAGACAACTTTACGATACCAGTCTGGGTCATCATTTTTTACAAATATTCCTTCTTGATGAAAAGGCGCGACCGCGGCTTGATAATTACTGAGACCCGCCCCGCTAATAATACGCCCATCTCTAAACATTTCTAAACTCTCATGCCATTGCTGGCGGCGAATCTGGCCGCTTAAATCCATCAACGTTGCTTTCTTCTGGACATATTGCCAAGCGGGAGAATAGAGGCTGAGTACAATCACCCCGATAGCGGCGGCGCTAAGAGCCAAGCGGCGGCTGTGTTTATTCGCTAGTAAAGCAATAATGAAAGTGCCACCGGCCAAACCAATGAGGGCCCCTTCGGAGCGGGCAAAAAAGATAGCCGCCAGGGAAGCGAGAATAATCAGGAGCAGTAATATTTTTTTTAGAGCCGTCACTAAATTTGTGCGGTGGGGATAGGAAAAGAAGAGGGCACCGAGCAAGAAGACAATGGGTCCGAGATAGAGGCCAACAGCATTAGGGTAGGCAAAAACGGAGGTAACCCGACGCTGGGAAGCTAAGGCCCAGAAATCATTAAAGATAAAGAGTCCGGTGAATTGTTGAAAGATAGCGATAGCGCTAACAAAGGCGGCGGAAATTGCTAAGGGCCACAGGAATTTTTTGTCTGAAGATTGGCCGCGATTAATAATAACGAGATATAAGAGAATTGGTTCAAGGAAATAAGCTTTAAAGACACCGAGAGCAGCATTATCAAAACCGGCAATTGCTAAGCCCGTCCAAGCGGCGATTAAAATGCCGATGATTTCCAGTTGATAGGGGTATTTACGTCGTCGTCCCTGCCAATCAGCCCGTTTTAGTCTGCGCCAAGGCTTATCTTGTCCAAACCAGACTGCGAAAACGATCAGAATCATTGCTTCGAGGATGGTTAAAGGAATCGGACCGAGATGGAAACGCAGGAGATAGGAAGGTAGGGCGGCTAGTAAAATAAAAAGAGCCCAGTCCAAGCGAAGGACAGCAATGACAGCGAAGAAAAACAGGCTGACAATCATTAGAAATTCCATATATTTTGATTATAGCACGAATTGGCTGGGCGTCTATTCGCTTCTTAGACCAAAAACCGCCCCGTAAAATGGCCTGGCCATTACGGGGCGGCGGGGTGTTTTGTTTCTTAGTTGGCTCTTTCCACGTATTCCCCTGTGTCAGTATTTAAGCGGATCACATCTCCTTCTTCAATAAACATCGGGACACTAATCATGGCGCCAGTTTCCAACTCTACTTGCTTATTAACATTGCCAGCCGAGTTGCCTTTTACTCCAGGAGGAGCGGAGATAACTTGGAAGTCCATCTTAATCGGCAGGTCGATAGAAACAGGCTTACTATTGAAATAGAGAACGTTGACATCGGTGCCTTCTTTTAAGAATTGGACTTTGTCGCCAATTTCATCAATATGGAGGTTGAACTGTTCGTAGCTTTCATTATCCATGAAGTAGGCTTCGTCCTTATCCTTATACATGAAATTTGCTTTCTTGCGTTCTGTTTCGGCTTCTTCAGCTTTTTCCGCGCCCTGATAGGTGCGTTCTAAGATGTTGCCGTTAATCAGGTTGCGGCATTTTACTTTCAAGACGGCGCCGCCGCGACCCATCTTGTGGTGATCAGTCTTTACGATAACATAGGGTTCGTTATTTAGAAGAATGACCTTCCCCATTTTAATTTCATTGAAGTTCAACATAAATTACGCTGCTTAGTTTTTAGGCTTATTTATGGGTCGGAGCCAATAAGGCCATCACCCGGGCGCGTTTAATCGCCTGAGTAAGCTTGCGTTGATGCCAGGAGCAGATGCCGGTGCGATCGCCGGGTAAGATCTTCATATAGAAGTTAATGAAGCGGCGGAGAGTGCGGACATCTTTGTAATCTACATCGAGTTGATTGACGCAGAAAAAGCAGTCTTTTTGTTTCTTGTTGTTCATATAGAGTTTTGAGCGTTTAAATTTTTAGAAAGGAATATTTTCCACACGGATTTCTTCTTCTTCGTCAGCGTTGATGACCGGTAATTCTTCTTCTTGGCGTTTCGGAGCGGGTGCACCGCCGAAACCTTCGCTGCTACCGGCACGATCAAGCATAATCATATTTTCGGCCACGATTTCTGTGCGGTATCTTTTGATGCCATCTTGACCAGTCCAATCAGTCGTTTGTAAACGACCCTCGATATAGACTTTAGAGCCCTTTTTAAGATATTGTCCGCAGATATCGGCGAGTTTACGCCAAGCAACGATGTTATGAAATTCCGTTTTTTTCTGTTGCTGGCCGGCATTATCGGTCCAGGTAAGGCTGGTGGCGACACTGAAGGAGGCAACATTCTGCCCAGAAGGAGTATTTCTCATTTCCGGGTCGCGAGTCAAGTTGCCGATGACCATGGCTTTGTTTAAGTTCATAGTGCTTAGAACTTAACTTTATAAACGCGCTTATAAAATTAAGCAAATTAGTTTATAAGAGGTCTTTGGCGTTTAAGATGCCTTCTAATTTTTCATCCAAGTCTTTAAGGTCAGCCTTGTTGCTCTCGTTCTTTTCGGCGCGCGGAGCGGATATTCCTGGCTTAGACATTTTTTCTTTAACCGGCTTTTCTTCTTTCTTATCATTCTTAGCAGAAGCTTGTTCCTGCTTTTCTTTAGTTTTCGCTCTTTCTACTTCGGTCACCACTGGGATGCTAATAATTTGGTGGCGTAAGACTTCTTTAGATAAGCGGAGAGTGCGATCGATTTTAGCAATCGCTTCTCTTTCCGCATCAAATTCACAAAGGCTGTAATAGCCGTAGTGATTCTGTTTGATGATGTAGGCTAATTTTTTCTTGCCCCAGAATTCGCGGAAAGCGATGGTGGCACCCTGTTCGGTAACAATAGCTTCTACTTTAGTGATGATGGTCTTCGCCTCGTCTTCCGTGTAGTTGTTGGGGACGATGAAGAGCAATTCATAGCGACTTGGTCCTGATGCTTTGCTTTTAGACATAATGTAACATGACGGGATTAAAAACGATGTAAGCTGGGCTTAACATTTTTTTAAATTCCCTTAATTAAACAAAAACCCAAGTATTCTTCAGAATTTGGGCTTCTAAGAATACCTTTAATTCCGCATTATTTAAGAACGGAATTATCCCGACATAATCGCCGGAACATGGGAAAGATATAATAAATATTTGATTGTGCCCCTAACTTATCATAAAGCTTGAAAAAAAGCAAGAGTTAGGGCATTATGGGGATATATGGATTATGCTTTTATTTTAGGAACGCATCCGGACTGGTCCGTGGCCGAGATTGCGGCGGTTTTAGGAGAGCAAGGCTTGTTTTGGCAAAATGAGCGCATTTTGATTAAAAAGGAGGCAGATATTGTGGCTGATAGTCTCATTAAACGTCTGGGCGGGGTATTGAAAATCGGCCAGATTGAGGCTTTTGTGCCGATTGGCATCCCCTTTCCCAAGCTAGCCAAGCAATGTGCTCAATTATTAGCGGAGAAAGCCGCTCGGGGTGAGGGTAAGTTAGTTTTTGGTCTTTCTGATCAAGGAGTGGGCGGTCGTTTTGCCGCCGACAGACTTGGTTTAAATATCAAGAAAGAATTGAAAGCCTTAGATATTTCCTCCCGTTTGGTTACCAGCCGTGAACGCGAGCTTTCCAGCGTGGTAGTCGGACAGAATAAATTATTAAGTAAGGGGGCGGAATTAATTTTTTTCCGCCACCAGCAAGATTTATTTATTGTCCGCACACTTGCTATTCAGCCCTTTAAAGATTTGTCTCGCCGCGACTTCGGCCGGCCGGCGCGTGATGACCATTCCGGGATGTTGCCGCCGAAGCTGGCACAGATGCTGATTAACTGTGCTGCTCAGCCAAGCTATGAAGGATTATTACTCGATCCTTTCTGTGGCTCTGGTACTATTATCACGGAAGCGATGTTGCTTGGTTATCAGAATTTAATGGGTACAGATTTATCCGAAAGAGCGGTGAAAGATAGCCGGGTTAACGCCGAGTGGATTCGCGAATTATATGACCTGGAAGTCCGTCCTAAATTTCATATTAAAAATGCTACCCGTCTTGATCAGTTTCTTAAACCAAAAAGCGTGGACACTATTGTCACTGAACCATATCTCGGTCCTCAGCGGGGTTTAAACGATATTGAAGCCGTGAAAGCTGAGCTTCAGGTTCTATACGCCCAAGCCTTGAATAATTTTTATCAGATTTTAAAACCGGGAGGACGCGTGGCCATGGTCTGGCCAGTATTTTTTGGAAAAGAATTTATTAAACCATCTTTAGATAAATGGAAGATTGTCAGCGCCATGCCGGAGAAATTTAAACAGCTACCTTGGGTAAAATTAACCTATCGTGATACTTTGCTATATCACCGTGAGGGCCAGCGCGTTTGGCGGGAGTTAATTATTTTAGAAAAGTAATTATAAATTTATGGGAGTCATTGATCATTTGCCTGGTGGCGGCTCTAAGTTCCGCACCATTGCCGGTCCTGGTAGCTTTAAAGCTAAGCTCAAATCAGCCGTAAAAAATACTAGTACCTTGCGTTCGCTTTCGGACAATCAAGAAACGATCGTTAAAGCGGTTCGTAAATATGAAACCATGATTCGTAAGGGTCACTTCGGTTTTAATCAGCGCAACTCGGCCCTCAGCCAGATTCAGAAAAAAAGCCCGATGACTTCCAGCGAAAAAATTGTTGTGAAAAAAATCCTTAAGCACTTGAGTGAAAATACTACCGTTTCCCACGCTCATGTTAATCGTGCGGATGAAGTTGAATTAGAGGGTCCGCATTTAGCCAACCAACCGCAGCTGGCTAATCGTTCCGGTTTAAGCGGCGTTTCTTCGCCAGAGGCTGGCGACCATGTCCTGGAACACCCGATGGTTTCTATCTCGCAAATGCAGCGAGAACATATTGGTTCTGGTTTAGCCGGTCGGGCAGGTAATAATAGTGGGCCCAGTGCTCCCAAGAGTCCCAGTCGACCACCGATGATTCCTTTATCACGATAGTTAAGAAGAGTTAATAAAAAATCCGCCCAGAAGGCGGATTTTTTGTTTTCTTTTATTTTTATCTATCGATTAACTAAGAAGTTGCAGACATCGCCATCTTGGACAACATAGTCTTTGCCTTCGGTACGGATTAAACCTTGCTCACGCGCCTTGGCTTCACTGCCGACATTAATGAATTGTTCCCAGTTGATTACTTCGGCGCGGATAAAGCCTTTAATGAAATCAGTATGGATAACCCCGGCCGCTTCTGGAGCCTTGGCTCCGCTTTTAATGGTCCAAGCCCGAGTTTCGTCAGGGCCGGTGGTAAAGAAGGTATCTAGACCCAGGAGTTTATAGGAGGCGGCAATTAATTTATCTAAGCCGCTTTGCTTTAAACCCAATTCTTGAATATATTCAACCTGCTCTTCTTCCGGTAGGGCGGCAATTTCTTCTTCCATTTTGACATTGACGGCAATAATTTCCCCATCCAGCTCCCCTAATTCCGGAATTGTTTCCAAATCATCAGCGTTGAGGAGGTAGATAATTGGTTTGATGGTGAGAAGATTAAGCGTTTTGACAAAAGGCAGATCTTCGTCGCTAAAAGAAAGAGAGCGAGCGGCTAGACCTTGTTCAAGATGCTGGTAGATTTTATCTAAAATAACTGTTTGGGCAATCAGTTCCTTATTCCCGCTTTTGCTTTCCTTTCTGGTTTTCTCCAAACGTTTACCAATACTACCTAAATCAGCCAGGATTAATTCTAAATTAATTGTTTCTTTGTCAGCTTTAGGGTTAATCGCCCCGCTGACATGGATGATATTTTTATCTTGAAAATTGCGCACCACCTCACAGATGGCATCACATTCGCGGATATGAGCTAAAAATTGGTTGCCCAAACCTTCGCCCTTGCTGGCGCCCGCTACTAAACCAGCGATATCGACAAATTCAATTGCCGTCGGTATTACTTTTGCCGGCTTGGAGACCGCAGCCAACTTATCTAAACGTTGATCCGGGACTTTAACTACGCCGACATTAGGGTCGATGGTACAAAAAGGGTAGTTAGCAGCTTCAACGCTTTTTTTAGTAAGAATATTGAAAAGGGTGGATTTGCCAACATTGGGTAATCCGACGATGCCAATAGAAAGAGACATAGTTATTTTAATTTAAGGGTTGAGAATAATAATCTATTATTTGTTTAACAGAATTAGGGATAAAAAGCAATCAGAGGGGCCTGATTTGGGTAAATAAAAAGGGGCCCAAATGGGCCCCTCTTTATTAAATATAGAGAAATAAATAATAGGCCGTGCATTTGAGCCCCAATCCTGGTGAATTGTTTTCTTTTGGCTTTTTGCCAAAGATGTTTTTCCAGGACTATTGGAGCTTTGCTAACTTCAAGCTTTTTCTCTTACCAATTCTTTGCGAGAAGTGTTTTTTTTGATTGATTTCGCTAATTTTCAGATAAAAACTTGATAAAATTTCTTTTTTAGATTCTATTAAGTCTTTTTCTTCTTTTTGATTAGCGCGATATTCCCGCTCTGTAAGCAATTATGCTGTTCTTTGTCGTGTTAGCTCCGACAAATGATCAAGATTTAGTGAAGAGAACTATTTAACTATTAATATTATAGCATGTATTTGGGGATAATGCAAGACTAAGCCTAATTTTCTAGCAAATATTAAATATATTATTTAATATTAGGAAAAATATTGAATAGTTTTAATCTTTAAGTCTAGGAATACCTAGACTAAAAATTAATTTTTATACACAGAAAACACAAGTTATCCACAGTTTTTACTACCTTATTTTTTACCCTATAAAACAAAAAGGCTTTAGTCTAAAATAGATTGGACTAAGGCCTTTTTGAGGATTCCGAGGCTCGAGTGGGAGTCGAACCCACGAATGGCAGTTTTGCAAACTGCAGTGTTAGACCACTTCACCATCGAGCCAATTTGATTATCAATATTTTAAAGGATTAGAGCTAAAAAAGCAAATTTATCTATATTTTTAGATCACAACGGGCTTTGAGGCGGTGATAAGGCAAAAAAGCTTTATCTTTTTTCTTATAATAGCTAAAATATCCGGCAGCAGCAATCATGGCGGCGTTGTCGGTCGTATATTGTCTTTCCGGCAGAATTATTTTTATTTTTGGTAATTTTTCATTAATCTGCCCTTGTAGTTGTTGGCGGAGGGCAGTATTAGCGGCTACCCCTCCGGCCAAGACTATGCTTTTCGGTTCATGCTTACGGGCAGCCTTGATAGTTTTATGAATTAGGGTATCAATAATAGCCTGTTCAAAGGCGAGACAGTATTCGGGAATGCGCTGGCGCCAATTTTTATCTTTTTGGAGCTGGTAAAGCAAGGCGGTTTTAAGGCCAGAAAAAGAAAAGTCAAAATCGGGAGAGTTAAGCATTGGCCGGGGTAATTCGATGGTGGTGGGAATGCCACTTTGGCGTTGTTTTTCGGCATATTTAGCGATAATCGGCCCTCCGGGGTAGCTTAGCCCCATCATCTTAGCGGCTTTGTCATAAGCTTCACCGGCAGCATCATCCCTAGTTTCGCCAATAATCTTAAAGCGATAGTGTTCGGACATGTAAATTAGGTTGCTGTGACCGCCCGAGACTACTAAGGCTAACAAGGGAAAGCGGGGTGCTTGGGGCTGATTGATAAAGTTGGCGTAAATATGGCCGATAATATGATGGACAGGAATCAGGGGCTTATTCCAAACTAAGGCTAAGGCCTTGGCGCTTTCAACCCCGGCGATTAATGAGGTTACTAGTCCCGGTCCTTGGGTGACAGCAATGGCTTTAAGATCATTTTTGGTGATTTTTGCTTGCCGCAAAGCCGCCTCGATGGTGGGGAGGATATTTAAGACATGCTCCCGAGCGGCAATTTCAGGAATGACGCCGCCATATTGAGCATGGATATCAATTTGCGAAGCGATGACGTTGCTTAAAATCTCCGCTTTTTGGCCAGAGGCCTTTAAAACAGAGGCGGCACTTTCATCGCAACTACTTTCAATACCAAGGATATACATACCTTCTTATTTTAAGGTTTTTTGAAATTATGGCAAGAATAACAAAAACCCCTTGCGGGGGCTTTTGTATTTTTACAGACTATTTTACTGTAATTGTAATTTAAGTTCAGCGATAGTCATGTCTTTGCCAAACACTTTTTGGACCATAGCTCTTTCTTCTTCATTATTTCCCAGTTGATCAGCGTCGCTTAGTCCGTATTTACCCTGCCTCAGACCGCTTACTAAGTAATAATCAGAGGCCGTATCTTTGTGTAAGAACAGAAGCACGCGCTCACCAGGTTTAAATTGAGGCCAGTCGGTTGCTGTCATTTCTTTGTTGCCAATAGTTCCGCCCAAGGTTTTAATATAGATTGTTTCCTTTTCATCTTCTTTTGTTGATAAATATTTTTCGACCGAGATTTTAGCGATAGTGTAGATATCCTTTTCCTCTTTTCTTATCATGGAAGCTTCTTCTACAGATTGTATTGTCTCAACCCGCCCGACTATGATAAGGGATGAGTCGGCGATTAGCGATTTTGAATCTTTTTCGATGAGGACGCTGGTGACCAGGGTGCTTACCGCACTATCTTTGTTAAAAATAAAGAAGCCGATTGCCAGGAGTACTACTACGCTTATGATATATAATGGTTTCATATTGATTTTATTATGTCATTTTATTAATATATGGCGTTAATTCCATTAATGTCATCAGCATCCAAGCTTCTTTTTTTAGTTTCACCTGTGCTGGTATATCCGTACATAGTTTTTTCGCTGTCTTGGCTTGAGTATAAATCATTTAGCACTAGCCAGTGGCCAAGTTCGTGGGTAAGTACATTCTGTACATCATAATAGCCCGACTGCCCAGAAGTCGACCACGGATAGTAGGTGTTGAAGTAGGTATCCGCATCAATCAAAGCGTTACCGCTATAGCTAAAGTATGTTACAGCCGGCATACCATTATTACCAGCATATTGAGCATAGAGTTTATGGTTGTCGCTTCCTACATAAAAATAGAAAGGTGACGTTGGGGCGTTCCAGGTACTCATAGATCTTGCTATAGGCGTTATCCAGGAAGCAGGTATACTCGAGTCACCCGAATCTACTGATACAGAAGAAGTAGACCAATGGATACCGCTATATGAGTAAGCATAGGTTTGAATAGGTAATAAAAACAAGGAAATAAGAATGATAAGGGGTTTAATTTTCATATTTTTGGATGGTTTTGATGAATAAATCCTGTCGACCTTTAATAAGATCAGGACGCCTATTATCGTAACATAAGGGTGATAACGTCCCGATAACAGCCTAATTGACATATTATAAGAACTCTTATACAATAATTTTGAATTCTAATATTAGATAGATATGGTCCATTCGTCTAGTGGTTAGGACACCAGGTTTTCATCCTGGTAACAGGGGTTCGATTCCCCTATGGACTACGTAATAAAAAGACACGCCGTAAGACGTGTCTTTTGTTTTAAATAACGGTTTGGAGGGAGTTTTGTTAAAGTCCAGCAGATCGAGTCCGAGTAAATGCCGGAAAGATTAAATCATAAACCCCTGATTTACCTTATTTTACAAAGATATTAAATAGATAGCCGATTATTATTATATTAATGGTAGTAATGCCAAAGAAATAAATAAGTAATTTCATCTTCATTACCCTTTTTAAAATCAAGGCTTCGGGTAAAGATAGGCCAACTACAGCCATCATGAAAGCCATGGCCGTTCCCAAGGGAATGCCTTTTTCTACTAGGGATTTCATAATGGGAATAACACCGACGGCGTTAGAGTAGAGCGGTACGGCTACAATTGTAGCAATTGGCACCGCCAGTAGATTATCGGCGCTTATATGTTTTTCAAAGAAACCGGCGGGCACGAAACCGTGGATAGTGGAACCCAAAGCTACGCCTAATAAAATATAGATAGTAATTTTTTTTGTTAGAGCAAAACCTTCGTCCCAAAATTTTTTCAATAACTTTGTAAAAGCGATTTTTTCATTTTTTACTTCAATCTTTGGGCTTTGCGTTTTCCAAACATAATCAGCTACATATTTTTCTAATTTCAATTTACTCAAGATAAAGCCGCCGACCATTCCTAATAAAATTGCCGAAATTACATATAGTATCGTAATTTTCCAACCGAAGAGCCCGGCAAAGAGCACTACCGCCACCTCGTTAACTAAGGGAGAGACAATTAAGAATGATAGGGTTACGCCTAAAGGGATGCCAGCTCCTAAAAAACCAATAAACAGGGGTATTGAAGAGCAGGAGCAAAAGGGCGTGATGGCGCCAAAGATAGCCGCTAAGAAATAATCAAAACCATACCACTTTCGAGAAGCAAGGAAGTCACGTAGCTTTTCAGTTGGTAAATAATGGCGCAAAATCGCCATGAAATAATTGATAATCAAAAGCAGAATCAATATTTTCAAAGAATCGTAGATGAAAAAATTTATCGTATCGCCTAAATGCGAGCCTTTGAGTAAACCAAATAAACCATAGGCGGTTTGGTCAGCAATATATTTCAAGGGGTAAAAAATATCCATATTAGTTTAACGTTTCCTCTATATTTATTTAACAATCATGGCAATAACTTCTAAATCTTTAGCAAAGGGCAAATTAATCAGTCGTTCGTATTCTTTTTTAAATTCAACTGGAAGCTTAGTTGTTTCAATGGTTTTAAAATTGAATTTATTATAGAAACTCTCTTTATTAGATTCCGTAAAAAGAAAAATGGGCCGAGCGGTCTCTTTTGATAATAATTCTTCAACCAGTTTGCTGCCGATGCCTTGGCCCTGATATTTCTTATCAACCGCTAAACTTGATAATTCTAAGCAGTCATCAGCCAGTAGCTTTATTCTCACGCAGCCAATCATCTTATCGTCCATTTTGGCGATATAGAATTTGCTAATATCAAAATTAGATCTATCTCCCTCTAGTGCTGTTAATAAAGTAAAAATGGCGGCCTCATCTTTGGGGTTGGCCGGAGAATAAGTGACATTTAGTTCTTTAGTCATAAATTTGGTTATATAAGGATATTATAACACAAAATGACCGTCACGATGTTTTTTCCAATATTTAAGCAAAGCTAATTAATCTGGCGGTTTTTAGGCAATTACTGCATTTTTTAAACTTGTTTTTTGACAAAATATAATTATTTTGGTAATGTCTAGCCGGCCTTTTTAATAATAAATAGGCAGTAAACTCATTCATTCATTCGAATGGGTTAGCATCCCCTCGGTTGCCAAGTTCTGGCAGCTCCTGCTACTGATACTTGAAAGCGGGGGCGTTGTTCAGGAAAAAACTGAGTAATTCTCGTATTTGTACCTTTTAGAAAGCGCGTCATAATCGGCGCGTTTTTTGTTGGCTTTTACCGCTTTAGGTCCGGTCGTGCTATAATAATGGTATAAAATTGGTCTTATTATCTATCTTTTCATGTCTTTTCTGGTTTTTCTATCTTTATTAATCGTTTTTGTCGCCTTTGTATTTTTAGCCATGTTATTGGTGCTGATTTTTGGTCTTAACATGATTTATGTAAATATTACGACAGCGGTGCCCTGGGCGCGGGTGCCGCAGGCTAATTTAGAGCAGATTCTGGCCGAAATCAATTTAGCCCCGGGGTCCCTACTCTATGATTTGGGTTGTGGGGATGGGCGCTTCTTGTTTATAGCTGAAGAGAAGGGTTTCAAGGCGGTGGGCTATGAACTTTCATTTTATCCCTATCTAAAGACTTTAGCTTCTAAATTTATTAAGAATAGTCGGATACAGATTAGGCATCAAGATTTTTTTAAGCAGGATTTGGGAGGGGCCGATGCCATCTTTATTTTTCTCACCGGTTCGGTGATGGCAAAAATTGGTTTGAAGTTAAAACAGGATTTAAAAGCGGGGACGAAAGTAATTTCTTATGGCTTCCTTATTCCTGGCTGGTCAGTGAAAAAGATTTTAGATACTCATCCCAGTAAGACTTATATTTATTGAAGTTTTTTCCTTTTATGTTTTACCCCCGTCTTAGTTTAAAAATTAGAGGAAGTAAAATTAAATTATTGAAAAAAGATTTTTTTCAAGCTAATCTAAAGAATGTTTATTTGATTTACTGCTATTTAATGGAAAAATTGGCAGATAAATTAAAATTGGAATGTCGGTCGGGAACAGTACTGGTTAGCCGTCGTTTTTCTATGCCTCTTTATACGCCGTATCAGACCATTGTTGTCAGCGGTCAAAAAATCTATTTTTATAAATTTTAGTGTTTCAATATATGCCCAAACGTCCTCAAATTGGTCTGGCTCTTGGTAGCGGCGGCTTCCGTGGTTTTGCCCACATTGGTGTTATTCAAGTATTACAGGAAAATAATATCCCTATTGATTATATCAGTGGCGCCTCGATCGGTGCTTTAGTCGGCGCTTATTTTTCGGTATATTCTGATCTCGACCCCTTAGAGGATGCTATAGTTTCTAATAACAAAAACCAATTGCCGACTTTATTGGATTTAGGTTTTCGAGCGGGTTTAGTCTCCGGCCGTAAATTTGAAGTTTTTTTGGAAAAAGTTTTGGGCAGGAATAGTTTTAATGACTGCCGCATCCCTCTTAAAATTGTGGCGACGGATTTAATTAGCGGCCAGGCGCAGATTTTGGAACAAGGTAGCTTGGCGACAGCGGTTCGGGCGAGTTCTTCCGTACCTCTAGTTTTTGAGCCAGTGAGAAGCCGCGGCCGGCTTTTAGTTGATGGCGGGCTGAGCAACCCGGTGCCGGTGAATTTATTGCCAAGCATGGGCGCGGATAAAATTATCGCCGTTAATCTTTATAATCGTAATGAATTTATTGATAAGAGGTTTAACCTAGCTACGGTCGCTTTGCGTTCTACTAGGATTGCCGTCCACAATCTCTCTAAACACTCCCTACATGGCGCCGATGTCATTTTAAATCCAGATACTTCGGCTTTTATGCAGACTAATCGCTATAAGAAATATTTTGATCCGCCGGTGGCCCGGGCCTTAATTGATATTGGGCGGCGAGAGGCAAAAAAATGCTTGCCGGATATCCTCAAAATTTTAAATAAATCCTAAGAAGAAAAAACCGGGGTTAGCGTTCCGGTTTTTTCTTATCTGCCTATTTTTTTAGCCTCGTGTTATAATATAGTTATGCGTTATAAATTTTATACAACCTCGCAGAAAGCTTGGGACGGCATTTTGTCCGCCCTTGATAGTGCTCAAAAATCCATTTATATTGAGATGTATATTTTTTTAGACGACACTAAGCAGACTCATGATTTTTTAGGGAAGTTGAAAGATAAGGCGGCAGCTGGATTGGAAGTTGTAATTATCGCCGACGCTTACGGCAGTAGTAGTTTAAAAGCCAGTGCTGTTTCTGAATTAAGGGCGGCAGGGGTGGAATTTATCTTTTTTTCGCGCTGGCTGAAACGGACCCATCGCAAATTGGTTATTATTGATAATCAAATTGCCTTTTTTGGGGGCGTGAATATTGAAGATAAGATTCGTCATTGGCAGGATTTACAGATTCGTCTGCGGGGGCGGGTGTTGAAGCCCTTGCTCCGCTCCTTTGCCTACACCTATCAGCAGTGTGGCGGCAAGAACGAGCATATTCTTATTCATAGTCGTCTGCCTTTAGTGAAGAAAATAAAATCTTGGGTAATTGATACCTGGGAATTTGGTGAAGGTCAGTATGACTTAAATAATTATTACCGCCAGAAATTAGCTGAAGCTAAAGAATCAATTAAAATTGTTACCCCCTACCTCTTGCCGCCACGCTGGCTGATGGCCTCTTTGGATGACGCTGTTCGTCGGGGTGTGAAGGTGGAAATTATTATCCCTGAAGACACGGATATCAAGCCTTTGAATCAGATTAATCATATTAATGCCGCGCGCTTGGCATCGGTGGGGGTAAGATTTTATTTTACTCCGGTGATGAATCATGCCAAGGTGATGTTAATTGATGGGCGCGAGGCTTTAGTTGGTTCGCAGAATTTAGATATTCTTTCTTTTAATTTTAATTTAGAGTTAGGCGTCTTTTTTGAACAGAAGCAGGCGGTGGCCGAATTAGAAAAAATTGTTAATCGTTGGCAGGCTGAATCTAGGCAGTCTGAGCTTCATTTTAAACGCGTGGGTCTATTCCGTCGTTTGGTCATGGCCTTTTTCCGTCTGTTTTTTCCATTTTTTTAAATTATTCGTGGTAGCTTGAAGGGAGCCAGAGCGCTCCCTTGTTTTTTTGCTATTTCTAGTGTATACTAAACACTATTCAAAAAATAATTTATTCCTTTTTTCATGCTTGAGAATAATATTAAAATCAGAGGGGCGCGTACGCACAACCTCAAAAATATTAATTTGGATTTACCGCGCAATCAACTGATTGTCATTACCGGTCTTTCCGGTTCGGGTAAGTCTTCTTTGGCTTTTGATACCGTTTATGCTGAGGGTCAGCGCCGTTATGTCGAATCATTGTCGGCCTATGCCCGTCAGTTTGTGGGTTTAATGGACAAACCCGATTTTGACTTAATTGAAGGCTTGTCACCGGCGATTGCGATTGATCAACGGACCGTTGGCAACAATCCTCGTTCCACTGTTGGCACCATCACCGAGATTTACGATTATCTGCGACTCCTCTATGCCCGGGCGGGTTGGCCCTATTGCCCCCATTGCCATACTCGTCTTAAAAAAACTGAAAAAAATAGTATTAGCAAGAGTAAGAAAAAATCGGATAATCCTTATCCTTATGCTTGCACCACTTGCAGTTTTATCTTGGCAGATTTAGAGCCTAGGCATTTTTCCTTCAATTCTAACTATGGCGCCTGCGCCCATTGTTCCGGCTTAGGTACGCGAACAGAAATAGATCCGGAGTTAGTTTTTAATTTGAGATTAAATTTATTGCAAGGTGCAATTAAACCCTTGGCGCACGCCAATCTCGGCCAGAATAGCACTTTATTTACCCAGTTGAAAAATCTGGGCGAGCGTTACGGTTTTTCTTTGGAAGATCCGCTACAGAATTTAAGTGCCGGCCAGAGGGCGGCTATTTTAAACGGTGATAAGCAGTGGCCAGGTCTCAATACGGAATTGCTTGCTCGTTATGAGGAAACAAAATCTAATTTTGTAAAACAGGAAATTGAAAAGTGTATGCGTTTGGCCGTTTGCCCGGCTTGCGGCGGCGCCCGCTTAAAGGCGGAGTATTTAGCGGTAAAAATAAAAAATCTTAGTATTGAAGATTTAAGTTCAAAAACCGTTGATGTTTTACGCCCATTATTGGCGGATTGGCTGGAAAATGCCGCCTGGAATGGCTCTCAGTCCATTGTTCAGCCAATTTTAAAAGAGATGGTGAAAAATTTAGAATTTTTAGATAAGGTTGGTTTAGCTTACCTCACTTTAAATCGTCCAGCCGCTAGCCTTTCCGGCGGTGAGGCGCAGCGTATTCGTCTAGCAGCGCAAGTCGGCTCTACTTTAAGTGGAGTCCTTTATGTTTTGGATGAGCCTTCGGTGGGCTTGCATCAACGTGATAATGATAAATTAATTGCGATGTTGAAACACCTTCGTGATAATGGTAATACCGTAATCGTGGTTGAGCATGATGCGGCCATGATGCAAGCGGCTGACTATTTAGTTGATGTCGGCCCGGGCGCGGGTGAACATGGCGGTCAAATTCTTTTTGCCGGTAAACCGGAAGAAATAAAAGTTTGTCGCCAATCAGTTACGGGCACTTATTTATCCGGAGCAAAATCTTTGCCTTTGCGCACCTCTTTCCGCACAGGCAATGGTCAGCATCTTTCCGTTATCGGTGCCAGCCAGCATAACTTGAAAAATATTGATGTACATATTCCTTTAGGCAAGTTGGTGGCAATTACGGGTGTTTCCGGTTCTGGCAAATCTACCTTAATGTCAGACATCTTAGCTAATTCTTTAAATAAGAAGTTTTATCGGGCAAAAGTAGAGGTAGGCGCCCATCAAGAGATTAGGGGTCTAGATAATATTGATAAGGTGATTGATATTGACCAGTCGCCTATCGGCCGCACTCCTCGTTCTAACCCGGCAACCTACACTGGTCTCTATACTTATATCCGCGATCTCTTTGCCGAGTTGCCGGAAGCGCGCCTAAAACGGCTGACTCCCGGTCATTTTTCTTTCAACGTTTCCGGCGGGCGCTGTGAGCGCTGTGACGGTGATGGCGTAATCAAAGTGGAGATGCAGTTTTTAAATGATGTTTATTTAACTTGCGAAGCCTGTCATGGCCATCGTTTTCAGCAGAAAATTCTGGATATTAAGTATAAGGATAAGAATATCTACGATGTTTTAAACCTAACCGTTAGCGAAGCTTTAGAATTTTTCCGAGATCAATCCGCTTTACGTCAGAAATTGGCGACTTTGGATGAAGTCGGTCTTGGCTACATTCATCTCGGCCAGTCCGCGACTACTTTTTCCGGAGGTGAAGCCCAGCGTATCAAGTTAGCCACTGAGTTGTCCCGGCGGGCGACTGGCCGTACTTTATATATCCTGGATGAGCCGACCACTGGCTTGCATTTTGCCGATATTGACCGCTTGTTGAAAGTTTTAAATATGCTAGTTGATCAGGGCAATACCGTTTTAATTATTGAACATAATTTAGATGTGATTAAGGCGGTGGATTGGGTAATTGATCTGGGGCCTGAGGGCGGAGAAGGCGGTGGTCGGATTGTGGCTGCCGGCACCCCTCCTGAAATTATCAAAGCTAAAGAGAGTATTACCGGCGCCTACTTAAAAGAATTTTTTATATGAGTAAGGAGAGAACAATAAGTTTAATATTGATTTCCGTTTTGTCTTTTATTTTTTTAGTATTGGGTATTTTTGTGTTTATTGTTTTTAAGTCCGATTATTTAGATTTTCGGGCCGGTCGTTTGGATAATTTACAAATTTTTAAAGACGCGATTTTATTAGGTTGGTGGCTGGTGCTCTTTTCCTTAATTAAATATATTTATAAGCAATCTCGGTCTCAATAAAAAATCCCCCGCACTGCGGGGGATTTTTTATTTCAATCCTTTTAATTGAGAAGCGATGTCGGCTTGCAAATCGGAACGGCAGGCGATTAAATCACGACTTTTCAGGTTCCAAGGGCGGCTTTGAAAATCACTGATAGCTATCCCCGCTTCTTGAGCAATGAGAACGCCGGCCGCGACGTCCCAGGAACGGGCTCCGGGAATTACCAGGGAATCAAGGCGCCCAGCGGCTACATAAGCTAGTTCAATAGCAGCGCTACCAAGTTGGCGGCAGTCTAAAGACTGCATTTTTTGTTTACGATAATAGGCGAGGGCGAGGCGCAGGTCGCGAGGAGTGACGCCATGGCAGAAAGTATGGATATTTTTTCCCTTGCCCATTTTTTTAGGAGCACGCAGGCGTTGCCCATTGAGATAAGCTCCTTGGCTTTTAGTTGCCCAGAAAGTTTCTTCCAGGACTGGGGCATAAATTATGCCAAAAATCAGTTCGTTTTTGTAGGCTAGCCCCACGGAAATACACCAGAGCGGGTTATGGATGGAAAAGTTAGTAGTACCGTCAATGGGATCGATTATCCAAAGGTAGTCAGAATTATTTTGGCTACGTCCGGATTCTTCTCCTAAGAAAGAGTGGTCGGGCCAGGCGGCTTTCAGAGAACGGATGATTATCTTTTCCGTTAACTTATCTACGGCCGTGACAATCTCGGTATGGCTCTTCATGTTAACTTCTTGGCGCTGAAAATTTCGCCAGCTTTTTTTAGCTTTAATGCCGGCGGCGGTGATAATAGGGGCTAAGATTTTATAGTAGTCATCTTTTTTCATAAACTCTGAATAATTAGATATTTTCTAAGATTTTTAATTCTATTTTTTTAGTGTCAGTATCTAAGATGGCGAAGCTGGCTTTATAAAAAACACCGCCTAGAGTGCCGGGGTTGGCAATAATTAAATGTCCTTCTTGTTCCAGCCAGGGTTTATGGGTGTGGCCGTAAAAAATATAGTCTAGCTCCTGATTTTCCCGGCGCAGGCGGTTTTGGTAATAGGGTTCATGAATTAGTCCGATTTTTAGGCCGTCAATTTCAATAGTTCCGTAGCGTCCTAAAAAGTTAATATTTTTCCGAATCTTCATTTCGCTTTCTTCATAAAGTTCCTGATTGCCGGCGATTATGAAAATTTTTCCAAGGAAAGTATCAGCAATAGTGTGGAGGGTGTCGGAGTTAGCAAGGTCGCCGCAGAAAAGCAGGGTGGTAATACCCTGCTTTTGAAGATAGTCAGAGAATGTCCGCCAATTTGCTAGATTATCATGGAGATCGGCGGCGATGGCAATCAACATAGATTATTTATCTTTGCGTAAGCGGATTTCATAAGCCATTTGCTCAAGTTTACGTAAGTGGCCGCGTGCTTGGTCATATTTAGTGCGGAGATAACCGGTGAGATCAAAGTCCAGTAAGCTATTCATTATTTCTTCTGCCTTTTCTTTCATTTCGGCTACGCTTTCATATTTACCTTTGGCGGCGCGGTTAGTGGCGAAGCGGACCATTTCTCCGATTAAATCACAGAAACCGCCGAGATAGCTGTCGTATCCTAATTGCAGTCCTTTAATTGGGGTAATTTTGTTTCCCGAGACAATCATGGAGAGAGTTTTGGCTTCTACATATTCTTCAGCGGCGGCGTGATAGGCGCCCTCTTCGCGCAGGCGGCTTACGCCGAAATCTTTTTCCATTTTCTTTAAGGTTGCTTCCATGCTCGCCAATTTTTCAGCACCGGCACTCAGTTCCTCTCTTTGTAGGGAAAAGATGGTCTTTTTTGCCTGGAAGAGAACGTCATTAGAACGGCTGATAATTTGGCGTCTTTCTATCTCTCTTTTTTGATAGTCAGTTTTTAGCTTCTTAATGAAAACGGCGTTAATCATAGGATTATTATTTATTATTTATTTAGATAACTCTGAAGACTTCCTCAAGGCTAGTTTCACCGGCCAAAGCTTTCAAGATTCCATCTTGGGCAATAGTAACGGTGCCGTCTTTGATGGCGGCTTGTTCGATGTCGTAGTCGGTGGCGCTAGCGTCTTGAATAATTTTTTGGATAGTTGGATTATTGGAAATTGTTTCGTAGAGACCGACCCGACCCTTGTAGCCTAGGTGTTTACATTCTTCACAGCCGGCCCCGCGATAAAATTTAAGAGACTTCGGTAGGCTTATTTCCTTATTATTAATACTAGCAATAATTTCTTGGACGCGACGCATAGTTTCTTCATTGGGCGCGTCCTCAACCTTGCAATGGGGGCAAATGCGGCGGGCTAAGCGTTGGCCGATGGAAAATTCAATGGCATTGGCTAACGACGATTTTTCTACCCCTAGGCCGGCAAAGCGGGAGATGGCACCAGCGGCACTATTGGCATGAATGGTGGACAAGACTAAATGTCCGGTCATGGCTGCTTCAATGGCGATTTTGGCCGTTTCTTCGTCACGGATTTCGCCAATCATCATGATGTTGGGATTTTGGCGAAGGAGGGAGCGCATAGCGGCTGCAAAAGTATAGCCATGTTCAGTGTCGATCTGCGTTTGCATAGCTCCAGGCAGCTGATATTCAATCGGATCTTCCACGGTAATAATTTTAACGTCAGATTTATTCAATTTATTTAAAATACCGTAGAGGGTAGTGGTTTTACCAGAGCCGGTCGGACCAGTGGTAATAATTATGCCCTTGGTTTTGGTCATGGCTTGATCCAGTCTTTTTTTAGCAACGGAAGTAATGCCTAAAGTTTCTAGATCCAAAGAAGCCGCTGAGGTAGAAAGCAAACGAACAACAATAGTTTCACCATAGCCGCCGGCAATAATGGAGAGGCGGCAGTCTATTTTTTTACCATGCAGATAAACGCTGAAACGGCCGTCTAAAGTCGCTCGTTTGATGTTGGTGGCAAAGCCGGCCAGAATTTTTATTTCTGAGAGAATGGGCAGGTAACTGGTTTTGGGTAGATCAAGGATATCATGCATGACGCCGTCGATGCGGAAGCGCACTTTCACGCCAGTTTCAGTTGGTTCAATATGGACATCGCCGGCATCGCTGGCGCTAGCCATGCTCATAATCAATTTAATCAGTTCTTTTGAGGGAACATCACTAAGATTGATGGTCTGGCCGATATTTTTGGTTAGATCTTGAGCACGATTATATTCTTCTTCGGTAATTTTGACGCCCCGGCCGATAGTTTGCGAAATTACAATATCATATAATTCGTCGACATAGTCAAAGTTACCGATCACACGATAGACTTCATCTAAAGAGGTGGTGCCATCAAGGCATTTTAAGACTCCATCTTGCAACATAGTAATCATGCCGTTTTCAATAGCTTGTTGGAGGATTTTAAAGGATGGAGCCTTGTCAATCGTCAATTGTTTGAGATTGTCATCCATGGTGAAGATTTCGTAGATGCCAATTCTTCCTTTGTAGCCGATGTAATTACAGTGTTCACAGCCCGTTCCTGCTTTATGAATAGTTGGCAGTTTCGAGGGTATATCAATATTAGCTTTGGGAGAAATAACGGCTAATATTCTTTGCACCCTCTCTTCCTCTTCAGCCGTGAGAGTTTGTTCCTGCCGACAATGGGGACAAAGTTTACGTACTAAACGTTGGCCAATCACAGCGTTAATGGAGGGTACTAAGAAATAGGGTTTGACGCCGATATCAATTAAGCGAGGAATAACGCCAGCGGCATCGTTAGTGTGTAGAGTGGAAAGGACTAAGTGCCCAGTGAGTGAAGCTTGGACGGAAATCTCGGCTGTTTCTAAATCGCGAATTTCGCCGACCATGATAACGTTGGGGTCTTGGCGTAAAATAGAGCGGAGCCCGTCCGAAAAAGTATAGCCCTTTTTTGTTTCTACTTGACTTTGGTTGATGCCGGCAAGTTGATATTCAATTGGGTCTTCCAAGGTGACAATTTTGGTCCCGGGTTGGTTTAATTTATTCAAAACAGCGTATAAAGTTGTAGTTTTACCGGATCCGGTTGGACCGGTGGTGAGAATTAGGCCGTTGGGTTTTTGGATTTCCCGGCGTAATGTTTCTAGTATTTCTGGGCGAATACCTAAGCCTTCGAATTCTAGTGAGACCGCCTTGGAATTTAACAGACGCATAACGACACTTTCTCCATAAGCGGTGGGCAAAAAAGAGGAACGAACATCAATTTTTCCTTCTTTGAGGTAGATAGTATAGCGGCCATCTTGGGGCTTGCTGGTAATGTTGATTTTCACCTTAGCTAGTATTTTCATGCGGGTGACAATTTTTTTCCATTTATCCCGATCAACTGTGGCGGCCTCTTGCAGGACGCCGTCAATACGGAAGCGAATGGCCACTCCATTTTCCTCGGCTTCTATATGGATATCGCTGGAGCCAGTTTTAATGGCAGCCGCCAAGATTAGGGTAACGATATCACTGACATTAACTTCATTAATTTTATCATTAAGATTTTTATAACTCGCGATAGCCTGTTTGAATTTCTCTAAATTTTCTTCAGTGATTTCTACGCCAGAATCATATTTTTTTATTTTCGGTACGGCTTTGTAAGCTTCAAAAGCTTGGTCGAGACTATTTTGAGAAACGAGATAGAGTTTAGCGTCAGTAAAGTATTGCTCATTTAGCCTTTGAATTTCGTCGGCAATCTCGGCGCTTGGTTCGGTGCAGGCGACGCGGACATTCTTGCCGTCATAAAAAAAGCAGACAGCGTTTAAGAGACGCGACTGCTCTTCTGGAATAAGAACTAAAGCTTCGGGGCTAATGGGAAAGCCAAAGAGATTAACATAAGGCAAGCCGATAGCGGCGGCTCTTTTTTCTGTCTGTTTTTCAATTTCTTTTAATTTGATTTCAGTCTGCTTTTTGGCAAATTTGCCCTGGATGCTGTCTTCATCATTAGCAGAAGCCTGGTCAATCAAATTTTCAATAGAGGCAACGTCGCTCATAGCGGCTTAATTAATAGCCGCGGTTAGTCCGCCGAAAAATCGGCAGCCTTGGCCGCGGCTAAGAAGAGATTTGAAATTTAGCGTTTGCGCTGGAAGATTCGCTCCAGTTTGCTGCGTCCTTTCTTCTCTTGCAAATGCAGATAGAGACCGGTCCAAGTGGAAATTTGGAAGCTGTTTAAGATGGAGGCGGCGACAATCATAGTGCTGATGGTAAGGATGAAGCTGATAGCGGTGAGAATCGGGGCGTATATTTGCAGAGATAAAATCAAGAGCGGTAAGAAGAAAAGGAAGATGGCGGCGATGGTTAAAACGCCAACAGCAAAATTAATCAAGAAGAGAAGAAGGGCCATTTCCAAGCTCACCAACCAGTTTTTTTGAAAAAGATTTAAGCCTTTAGAAATTGAAGATACAAAACTTCGACCCTCTAAGACGCGGGCGGCAATTGCGTATTTAATGATAAGAGCAATTGATAGAGAAATAGGCACGAAAATTATGAAGAGTAAGGTGTAGGCCAGGGCTAAGGCGGAAGTGTCGGTAATCAGCAAGAAAACTAGGGGTAAGCTAATAATGAAGAAACTAAGGGTTATGACAATATTATTAGTGATATTTAAGGCTAAAACTCTCCAGAAATGTTTGCGGCCAGCCAGTAGGCCTTCGCTAATACTTAAATCTTCTTTCTTTTTCTTGCTGAGAATGATGCGCGCACTTTGTTCAACTAAAGCCGCTTGGGAGGTAATGGCTAAATAAGTCATTACTACCACCAAGGCTAAGACCAATAAGGCGACGCTTAGGATTGACCACAGGAGAGAGGGGTTTGTAGTGGCCAGTTGACTGATTCCGTGGTAGAAATTAGGATCAAAGAGACTGTAAAAGATGAAGAAGCCGGTGCTGACAAAGCTTCCTCCTGGATTATTATTCAGCCCCTGAGCAATAATCTGATATTCTCCACCAATTGCCGTTAAAGAGGCAAAGATTCCAAAGAACCAGAGGTGGCGATAGCGCTTGGTGATGTTCCAAGCTTGTTTGAGAAAAAAGCGGTAGGAGAACATAAAATTGTGTTAATTTAGCTAATATAATAAAGCTAAAACCTGAACCATTTTCAATTGAAAAATTCGGCTAGGTTTGCTACTATTATAACATATTTAATAAATTATTACCAAGCATTTATGCCTAAAGCACAGATTGACCAGCACGCTATCGCGGAAATTTTAGAAAGAGGCGTTGAAAAAATTTATCCCGGACGGGCGGAATTAGAAAAAAAACTGAAAGAGGGCCAGGTTTTACGTTTGTATTGCGGTTTTGATCCTAGCGCCAGTTCTTTACATGTCGGCAATGCGATTGCTTTAGCTAAGCTGGCGCAATTTCAACGTCTAGGGCATAAGGTTATCTTTTTAATCGGTGGTTTTACAGGAATGATTGGCGATCCTACGGGTAAAGGGTCGGCGCGGAAAAAATTAAGCAGAGAAGAAGTGACGGCAAATTCTTTAAATTTTCAAAAACAAGCCGCCGCTTACCTTAACTTTAAGGGCAATAATCCGGCGGAAGTAAAGTATAATAATGATTGGCTGGATCAGTTGAGTTTTAAGGATGTGATTGAGCTTTCTTCTCACTTTACCGTTCAGCAGATGATTCAGCGTGATATGTTTCAGAAACGTTTAGAAGAAGAAAAGCCAATTTTTTTGCATGAATTTTTATACCCCCTCGCTCAAGCTTATGACAGCGTAGCCTTAGATGTTGACGTGGAAGTGGGCGGCAATGACCAAATGTTTAACATGATGTGCGGCCGAGATTTGTTGAAGGCAGTAAGTAATAAAGAAAAAAGCGTTTTGACGATGAAGCTTTTAACCGATAGCGAAGGCAAAAAGATGGGCAAAAGCGAGGGCAATATCGTTTTTCTTGAAGAAAAAGCTACGGATATGTACGGTCAAGTGATGTCTTGGCCAGATGGCGTTTTAGCTTCGGCTTTTGAACTTTGTACTTTTATCCCTTGGGAAGAAGCTTTAGCTTTGGGGGCGAGCTTAAAAGAAAATCGGGCTAATCCACGCGATTTGAAGATGCGCCTAGCTTTTGAAATTACCAAGATTAATCACGGCGAGAAGGCGGCTACGGAAGCCCAGGATTATTTTATTCGGACAGTTCAAAATAAAGAGATGCCTGTTGACATTGAGTCAAAAAATTTAGCGGCTGGTCAATATAAGATTATTGATTTAGTCGTTGCCTTGGGCTTGAGTGCTAGTCGGAGTGAAGCCCGACGTTTAATTGAACAAGGAGGGATTAAAATTGGTTTTAATCAGGATTTAGCCGCTATTAGTGACAGTCAGGAGGAAATTGAGGTTAGTTCAGGATTGATTGTCCAGCGTGGCAAGAGACAGTTTATAAAAATCACTGCTGTTTAACTATGTATCTATTCGAGTTAAAAGAAAAAATCGCTTCCTTCTTGGGGGTCGACCCTCTGGATTTTGTTTATCCACCCTTGCCTGAGTTGGGTGATTTAAGTTTGCCTTTGTTTAATCTAGCCAAGAGTCAGGGGAAAACCCCGGCCCTTTTAGCGCAGGAACAAGCGGAAATTATAGCCAATCTGCCGGAGAGCTCAGACTTATTTCTGAGTGTTAAAGCCGTTGGTCCTTATTTGAATTTTTTCTTAGCCCCAGCCTCTTTTTTAGAGAGGGCGATTATTGATATCAAGCAAACTGGTTCCAATTTTGGCCGCTCTGAGGTTGGTCGGGGCCAGCGGGTGATGCTGGAATATTCCAATGCTAATACTCATAAAGAATATCATGTCGGTCACCTTCGGAATTTATTCTACGGAGACGCTGTCCAGAGGATTTTGCAATTCAACGGCTATCACGCTATTCCTGTGTCTTATATTAATGATTTTGGCATCCACGTCGCTAAGACACTATGGAATTGGCAACGCCATCCGGAGTATGCTCAGACTGCTGGACCAAAGGGGAAGCTTTTAGGCGACTGCTATAGCACGGCTAATCAGAATATCGGCGATAGTCAAGAAGCTAAAGCTGAAGTAAGTGCGACCATGAAGGCGATTGAAAGCCGGCAGGGTGAAACTTACGAACTTTGGCAGGAGACTAGAAAGTGGAGCATTGCTTATTTCGATGAAATCTATCAGCGCCTTGGTATTAAATTTGAACATATCTTTTATGAAAGCGAAGTGATTGCTGATGGTTTAAAAATCACCGAAGAACTATTGGCGCGTGGCGTTCTTATTAAAAGTCAAGGTGCCATTATTGCCGATTTAGAGGCTTATGGTCTCGGTGTTTTGCCAATTATTCGTTCCGATGGCACCGCCCTTTATCCGGTGGCCGATTTAGCTTTAGCCAAATTGAAGTTTGTGGACTATAAATTGCAGGAATCTGTTTATGTGGTTGATATTAGGCAGGGACTCTATTTTAAACAATTGGCAAAAATTTTTGAATTGGCAGGTGAAAAATTTAAAATCAGTCATCTTGGTTATGACTTTGTGACTTTAAAGAACGGCATGATGTCTTCGCGTAGCGGTAATGTTATTACCTATGATCAGCTGTTTGCCGAAGCTTTAGCGCGGGCGCAAAAAGAGGTTTTTAGTCGCCATCAAGATTGGAGTGAAGAAAAAATTCAAGCCATAAGCGAGAAATTAGCTATCGCCGCTTTAAAATTTGAAATGTTAAAGGTCAGTGCGGATAAGGTTATTACTTTTGATATGAATGAGGCTCTGCGTTTTGATGGTTTTACGGCGGCCTATCTTCAATATACGGGAGCGCGCCTGGCTAGTTTGGTGCGCAAGTCCGAAATTATTAAATCCGGCTCCCTTGATTATCAGCTTTTAGCCCATCCTAAAGAATTAGCCCTGGCCTTATGCTTGCAACGTTTTCCGGAAATTATTTTAAAGGCAGGTGAACAGCGTGATGCGTCTGTTATTGCCCGTTACTTGTTTGAATTAGCCCAAGTTTTTAATGACTACTATCACGAGGTCCCAGTCTTGAAAGCGGAGACGCCTTTGGCGGCGGCGCGTTTAGCTTTATTAGCTTCAGTGCGCCAAGTTTTAGAAAACGGTTTTACTTTACTTGGCTTATCTTATTTAGAAGAAATGTAGTGACTTGATAGTTTAATTTTATTCATTAATTATTATTAAAAGATATGGAATTAAATGCAGCCAACGAACAACTGATGGAAAAGATTGTTTCTTTAGCGAAGCGGCGGGGTTTTATTTTCCCAGCTTGCGAGATTTATGGCGGCTTTGGCAGCAGCTATAGCTATGGTCCTTACGGTTTAGCCTTAAAAAATAATATTAAAGCTCTTTGGTGGCGCCGTTTTGTGACTAATCGTGATGAAGTTTACGGCATTGATGGCCCGATTATCCTCCACCCGCGTTTATGGGAGGCGAGCGGCCATACGGGCGGTTTTAATGATGCGATGGTTGACTGCAAAAAGTGTAAAAAAAGATTCCGGGCCGATCATATTGTGGAAGAAGCCACGGGTGAAGACCTTGAGGGTGACTTAGATAAGTTGAACGCAGCTTTGGCCGCCATTGCCTGTCCGTCTTGCGGCGCTAAAACCTGGACCGAAGCCCGTTTCTTGAGCTTGATGTTTAAGACGGAAATGAACGGTGTTTCCGAAGCAGTTTATCTGCGCCCAGAAACGGCTGGCGCTATTTTTGTGGAGTTTAATAATATTTTGGACACGATGAGGCCGAAGCTTCCTTTTGGTATCGCCCAAATCGGCAAAGCTTTTCGTAACGAAATCGTGACCGGTAATTTTATTTTCCGCGTGCGCGAGTTTGAGCAGATGGAAATTGAATATTTTTTCGATCCGGAACAGAATTGGCAGGAGTTGTTTGAATATTTACTATCTGAACAAGAAGCTTTCTGTTTAGATTTGGGATTGCCGGCTTCTTCCCGTCGCCGTTATGAACATCCGCAGGAGAAGTTGTCACATTATTCTCAGAAGACAGTTGATATTGAATATAATTTTCCTTTCGGTACGAAAGAACTTTTCGGCTTGGCTCATCGCGGTGATTTTGATTTAAAGAAGCATGCAGAATTTTCCGGACAGAAGTTGGAATATTTTGATCAACAGGCTGCTCGTCGCTTTGTTCCCCATGTTTTGGAGCCTACTTTCGGGGTCGATCGCGCCCTTTTAGCGGCTTTACACGCTGCTTATAAGGAAGAGAAATTAGAGGGAGATGACGAGCGGGCGGTTTTAGCTTTGCCTTTTGCTTTAGCTCCTGTTAAAGTGGCCGTGTTCCCGCTGTTAAAGAATAAGCCGGAATTGGTGGCGAAGGCACGAGAGATATATAATGATTTGCGTTCTATATTCGCTTGTGAATTTGATGATAACGGCAATATTGGTAAGCGCTATCGCCGTCAAGATGAAATCGGTACCCCTTTCTGTTTAACAGTTGACTTTGATACTTTAGAAAAAGGAGAAGTGACAGTACGCGATCGCGATAGCATGCAGCAGGTAAAAGTAAAAGTGGATGAGATTAAAAGTTTTTTTCAAGCAAAGTTTTAAGAGCAGATTATTTTACAATAATATTTTTTCCAAAGAGAGCCGCCGGCTCTTTTTTGGTGCTTGTTAAATTTTTTTCGAAAAACTATTGCTATAAAATAAGAGAGAGAGTATAATAATAGTATTAAGTTAAAAATTATTTTTAAAAAGATTATTTTAATTTTTTTAAAAAATATAAATGGGAAATTTCCCAGAAAGGAGGTGAGTAATATGGCTACTGCAAAAAAAGCTGTTAAAAAGACTGTTAAGAAGGTTGCCAAGAAGCCGGCCGTGAAGAAGGTTGTGAAGAAGGCTGCTAAGAAAGTTGTGAAGAAGGCGACCGCCAAGAAGACCGTCAAAAAAGCTGTGAAGAAGGTTGTGAAGAAAGCTGTGAAGAAGGTCTCCAAAAAGAAATAAAACTTTTGTTTTATTGATTTTGAAAATTATACAAAAGCCGCCCGTAAGGGCGGTTTTTGTATAGGGAAAACCTTGATTTTCTTTTTAGTCTGTTCTTAAAGGCTATATGTTATTATTGCTGGTATGAAATTATTTTTTATTTTATTAATCAGTTTTTTTCTTATTATGATTTGGACTTCCTTTGAGCGTTTTACAGAACGAGCGGAAGTTGTTTTCTTTGATGTCGGCCAAGGTGACTCTTTTATTTTAAAAACCCCGACGGGTAAATTAATTTTAGTTGACGGCGGTCCTGACTGGTCGACTCTTTTTGGCCTTGGCCGGTATTTGCCTTGGTGGGAGCGGACAATCGATTTTGTTATCCTTAGTCATGGCCATGATGATCATCTGTCCGCTTTGCCAGAAATTGCTAAACGCTATCAAATTAAACAGGTTTTTCTGCCGGCCTCTTTGCAGGGGGCCGCTGTTGAGGAATTATTATCGGCTTTAGAAAATCAGAAGAGTGCGGTCACCTATCCTCAAGAGCCAGCTTGTCTAGATTTGGAAGTTGATTGTCGTTTGTGTATTTTCCCGCCCTCTTCAGAGTTTTTATCAAGCAGCGATGAGAATGATTTTTCCTTAGCTGTTCATTTTACTTGCGGGGGATTATCGCTGGCGGCTACGGGCGATGCGGGTGCAAAAAGGGAGCATAGTTTATTGGCTTCAGGCTTTGGCCAAGGAGTACAAATTTTTAAAGCCGCTCATCACGGCTCGATTTCGGCTAATAGTTTAGAATTTTTACGGGCACTAGCCCCTAAAATGATGATTTTTTCGGTTGGCGAAAATAATCCTTATGGCCATCCCAGCCAGGAAGTTATTAACAGAGCAAAAGTAGAGGGTATCGAAATTAGGCGCACAGACCAAGATGGCGATTTACTATTTTATTCTAATAATAGCAAATTATATTTAAAAGGTGATTAGATTATTAATTGGGTTTTATCCTGTGGACAAAACGCTTGACAAAGTGTTTTTTACGTGATATAGTAATTGGTTGCTTAAAAAGATAAAGGCCGTTTGAAACGGGTCAGGCACGACAAGCATGGGGACTTTCTTGCTAGGGTTTTTTGGGCCTACCATTGCCGCTTTAGGGCGTTAGTGGTGGGCTCGGCAATTCCTAGAAGAAATTTTCTTGCCTACCCGTTTGAGACGGTCTTTTTTATTTTAAAATAAAAAGGCTTCGTAATTGCGAAGCCTTTTTTGTAATTAAAGTAATCTATTCAGCGGTGCTGGTCGCGGTACTGGGAGCGGTGGTGCTAGCGGTACTAGTAGCAGCGCTTGAGCTCGCAGTTTTTCCGACCAAACAGACTTCTTGCCAGGGAACGTAGTGGGAGCTAAAGCGTCGGGTTTGCTCTAGGGGCGAGGAAGTCGCTCCTTCGGGGTAGATAACCGTATAGTCGAAATAGGCATCAGCTCCGTTATGGGCTTTTTCGGTGCATTTTTTTTCGCCTGGTTTTAAGTCTTCGGTTTCGATTATTTTTGTCGGTGCCGGTTTAACGATGTTATAGACTACGGGAGTAGTAGTGGTGACGAGGCGCCCATCTTTTGTTCCCCAGAAGTCAAAATAGATATCATCTTTTTCTATCCGACTCTGGATGAGAATACTTCTGTTAGTATCATTAATGAAGCGGACGTCTGGGGACGGATCGTAAATTGCCGCGTCTGTTCCCGCTGGTTCATAATAAGAAACACGGTAAGAATGGTTGCGTCGGGCGGTAATAGGCAAGCCTGAATCAATAGCGGCCCGGAAGACAGTCGTGCCAATTTGGCAAAGGCCGCCTCCGTATTCAGGTATAGTTTTGTCGCCCTTAATTACTAATTCGGGCAAGTAGCCGGCCGCGGCATCAATTTCGCCTAAAGCAGTAATTAAAGAAAATTCTTCCCCTGGCCGAATAACTAAACCATGGACGGCAGCCGCTCCGACAGCGATATTATGGCGGCGGTTTTTAGGCGATCCGGCAAAGTTAGAGTGGCCGGTGCCGACAATTTCTTTAATATCAAAGTCTTCGGCAGCGGCTGGTGGCGTTATCTTGCTGATTAGCTCAATGTTTTTATCTTTAACTTCCTTATTTTTATAGGTTTCAATAATAACTTGGGCACTACTAGTGGCATCTAGTTCGTAGCCATCGGTGCCCAGCTGCCAACTTGATACT
>CALJZR010000039.1 GCA_937983635.1 uncultured bacterium
AAAAGAAATAATTTTATAAACGCGCGCCCATTCACTCTACAACTCTTGATTTTGGGCGAAATCTCTGGAAATTAGGGAGGCAGCGGTAAAGTTAATGCGCCAATCATCTTTATCCAACAAACATTCGGGGCAAGATTCACTGCGATAATTCAAAGGAAACACGGAATTAAGCCACACAGCTGTCAAATAAAAATTCTGCAAACGGGCATTATTTTTATATTCTTGGGGGACAACAAAAGACTTATAGTCTCGGTCATAAAGTAAAACCGGGGATTTTCTTTTTTCTTTAGCCGCTCGAATCAACTCCAACTCCTTCAAAACATCATCGCTCAAATAAGCAGGAACGGAAAAAGAAAACTTCTGCTGTTCCTGATTGGTAAATTTATCGGAATTAAAATTATTTTCTGAATCAATCTGATCCATCCGCGGCTTTAACAACTCCAAAGAAACAGCAAAAAAAGCTGTTTCCAGTCGCTCCCCTTCTAAAACACGATCATTAATATTGCCAACTTCTCGCAAATGGCTTTCATAACGGACACGAGCACTTTCGTATAAAGTATAATTTATCTCCCACAAGCTTTCATAAAAAACCTCTTGCTCAATCTCTTTAAAGGCCATTTTCAAAACGCTCTGATAATAATAAGAAATAAAATCAAAACTGATAAAAAGGGGCACTTGCTTGTCATCCAAAGCAACGGCCAAAGAATAAAAATCATCCGCTTCTTTGGGCCAAGGGTTATCTAAAATAGCAAAACCGTTATTGTTTAGAGAATCTAAGCCTTTGTCTAAATTAAATTTACGGGAAACATCATAATAATTAGCAACGTCAACTTTTACATTCATCGGTTTTTTATATTCAGGAAACTTGAAATCTTTAATTGCGCTTACCGGTTCTTTATAAAAATAAGAAAAATATAAGTATTCGACCGCGGTCTCCTCTCCTTCCTGTTCAAGACCCGACTCCCCTCCTTCTGTACCCTCAAGATGAACGTCGTCAAGACGAGCGGGGTCAGAAGAGGAGGCCTGATTATTGTCTACTGGCGCTTTGGGCGTTGAACTAAACTTTTGCCAGGCCCACCAAGCTCCACCCGCTAATGCCACCACGAAGATAACAAGCAAAATTATAAGCAATAATTTATTTTTATTTCCCCGTGGCTCTCTGACTGAAGACTGCTTGGCCGCATCGACAAAGTTATTGGCACCATCAGCCGCTTTTTGACTAACTTGTTCAAACATATAATTTAAGGCAAATATTTATTCTTATTGAGCAAATGCTCCTCGTAGGTGGTAGCATAAATGATTTCCTTGCTCCCAGCCGGAGTCAGAAAATAATTATAGTTAGTACTAATAGGATAAATTGCCGCCTCAATCGCGAGAATGCCGGGATTGCTAATGGGGCCAGGCGGTAGACCCCGATATTTATAGGTATTATACTCTGATTCAATCTGGGTGTCTTCGGCAGAATATTGGACTTTATTCACTCCCAAAATATAAGCTAAACTGGCACAGGACTGCAAAGCTTGACCGGCTTTGATGCGATCCCAAAAAATTCCGGAAATAATCCGGGCATCATTGTTATCGCCGTTAGCGTAATTGATTGGCGCCTCTTTTTCTAAAAGAGAGGCCATAGTGATGATTTCATAAATAGTCTTGCCCTGCTTGGCGATATCAGCCCGCATTTGCGTGGTAAGATGCTTATCGAAATTAAGCAACATCTTTTCAATCAAATCAGCTGGAGTCGAACTAGCGGCGTAAACACGATAAGTATCTGGGTATAAATAGCCCTCTAATCCTCGATTTTTCGGCTTATCTTCTAAAAAGCTAAAGTCATCAGAAAAATCAAGCGGTTGAGGCATCTCTTTTTCTTGGCTGTAGTCAACCCGAGGAAAGCCCGCTGCCTCCAAAAACTCTTCACTTTGCCAAATGCCTTGACCTTCAAGATATTGCCCGATATCACGGCTAGTCCAGCCTTCAATAAGGCGTACGGTCTTTTCCGGACGAGCTTCAATAGTCGCCGGTTTTTCTTGGGAAAAAATATTATCAAGGCGTCCAAAGAAACTATTATCAACCGCTAAAGAACGAACTAGACTCCGCCCAAAAATCAAACCCAAAACCAGGGCGGTTAAGAGCGCGCAGAAAGCAAAAATTAATAAATAGCGGGCCAGACGAGACATAATTATTTTTTAGATTTTAATTTCTCTTTTTTCGCCGCCGCCTCCGCAATTAAAAGCGAACTGGCTCTGATTTTTTTACCCAAGCCGTCCACCATTTTAATTTTATATTTTTGGCAAATCGGATATTCGGGTACATCGCCGATACTATGACGGTCGCCGCCATTCGCAAAAATATCCGGCCGCAATTTTGCTAAAGACTTACAAACAGTCTTATCGCGATCAATCGAGACAAAAACCGCGTCAACGTCTCGTAAAGCGGAAACGATCTTCACCCTATCTTTCAAATTCATAAAAGGAACGCTCCCTTTAAGCTTAACTTGAAAATCGTTGTTAACAATAGCCACTAATTTATCGCCCAAACGGTGCGCCCGCTCAATCATTTCCAGGTGACCAACATGTAAAGGATTAAAGTAACCGGAAACAGCGACAACAGTCGCTTTTTTCTTAACAATTTTAGATTTTTGGGAACTAGACATATGCTTAAAATATTATTTTTATAATCATATTATAGCAAAAAATGGGCCGGCAACCAAGTTTAGATAAAAAAAACAAAAAGAGACTCAAGCGAGTCTCTTTTTTGCTAAACTAGCAATTATTTTTACATCATCCCCATATCCATGCCACCGTGGCTGTGGCTATTATCACAAGCGCAACTCTTAACCTCGGGCTTATCGGTAATGACGGCTTCAGTGGTTAAAAACATCATAGCTGCTGAAGCGGCATTTTCCAAAGCGGAACGGACAACTTTAGTCGGATCAACAATGCCCGCTTTCAGCATATCCACAAATTCACCATCAGCAGCATTATAACCCCTAATTTCCTTTACTCCTTTATTTTCTTCAATAATACGCTGTAAAATCAAGGAGCCATCAACTCCAGCATTACTAGCAATTTGCTTAATTGGCTCTAGGATAGATTGATTAATAATCTTTTCGCCAGCCGATAGAACACTGGCGTCTTTCATTTCTTTTTCAAAGCCGGCAAAATCAGCGCCGTAACAAGCGATAGCTAAAGCAAGGCCACCGCCGGGGACAACGCCCTCTTCCACGGCTGCTTTGGTAGCATTTAAAGCATCTTCAATGCGATATTTCTTTTCCTTCATTTCGGTTTCAGTGGCCGCTCCAACTTTAATTACAGCTACGCCTCCCGATAACTTAGCCAAGCGCTCCTGCAATTTTTCTTTATCAAAATCGGAATCACTAAGCTCTTTTTCCTTACGGATTTGGGCAATGCGTTCTGCAATCATTTTCTTATCACCGGCGCCATCAATAATCGTAGTATTGTCTTTTGAGGAAACTACCCGGCGAGCACGACCTAAATCTTCCAGTTCAGTCTTGTCTAACTTCAAACCGACTTCCTCAGAAATAACCCGAGAACCAACTAAAACTGCAATATCTGCCAACATCGCCTTACGGCGATCACCAAAACCAGGAGCCTTAATGCCTAAAACATTAAAAGTGCCTCTAAGCTTATTGACCACAAAAGTGGCTAAAGCCTCGCCTTCAATTTCTTCGGCAATAATCACCAGATCTTTTTTACCAGATTGAACAACTTTTTCTAAAAGCGGCAAAATTTCCTGTAAAGAAGCAATCTTTTTGTCGGTTACTAAAATATAGGGGTCGTTCATCTCCGCCTTCATCGTTTCGGAATTACTAATCATATAAGGAGAAACATAGCCCTTATCAAACTGCATACCTTCAACCACTTCTTTCTCAATCCCGAAGGACTGACCTTCCTCAACAGTGATGACTCCTTCTTTTCCTACACTATCCATTGCTTCGGCGATAATCTGACCGATTTCCGCATCATTGGCAGAAATAGAACCGACTTGGGCAATTTCTTCCTTGGTGCTGATGCTCTTGCTCATTTTTTTCAATTCAGTAACAATTTGCGCTACCCGGCCTTCAATTCCCCGGCGGATTTCAATCGGATTAACGCCGGCGGCCACTAATTTCAAGCCATTATTAATAATCGCTTGAGCTAAAACGGTGGCCGTAGTAGTGCCGTCACCAGCAGCATCATTGGTTTTAGAAGAAACCTCTTTAACAATACTGGCACCGATATTTTCAAACTTATCCTCCAATTCAATTTCTTTAGCTACAGTCACACCATCTTTAGTAACAATCGGCGAACCATAGTTACGGTCAATCACGACATTGCGTCCTTTAGGGCCGAGGGTAACTTTAACGGCGTTTGCCAACTGATCAGCACCGCGCTTTAAAGCCAGTCGAGCTTTTTCATCAAAAATTATTTGTTTAGCCATATAGTTATATAAATTAAGTTTTAAGTTTATTATTCAACAATCGCAACAATATCGCTTTCGTTAAGAATGAGAAAATCCTCACCGTCAATTTTAATTTCATCGGGAGAATATTTCTTAAATATGACTTGGTTGCCGACAGCTACACTCATGGGCGATAATTGACCGTTGTCCAAAATCCTACCTGGGCCGACGGCAATTACTTCGCCTTTTTCCGGACGCTCTTTATCGGCAGTGCTGGGTAAAAAAATCCCCGATTTAGTAATTTCTTCCTGAACGGCAGCTTTAACAATCACATGATTAGAAAGAGGTTTTAACTGCATAGAACTAAGAGTCAAAAATAATTTATAAGATTACTATTTTTTAGCAAACTTAGAGAATTATTTTGACTAATATTATAAGAATTTTTTAAATATATTATTAGCACTCAAAGCAAGCGAGTGCTAAGTCTAAGCCTATTTTAAGCCTTTTCCCTAGACCTGTCAAGACTGAAGCAATCTTAATAAAAGACTGGCAAATACTCAAAAAATATAGTAGAATTAAATAATAAAATTATGACTATTTTTTACTCTATTCTTCTCGGTTTAATCGAGGGTATTACCGAATTCCTTCCCATCTCCTCCACCGCCCACCTTATTATCACTTCTAAGGCCCTAAGCATCCCGGAGAGCGACTTTTTAGATAGTTTCCTGATTTCCATCCAATTAGGAGCCATCCTCTCAGTAGCGGCTTTATATGCCCGCAAACTCCTTAAAGCACCAAAATTAATTCTGAAAATTGCGGCCGCCTTCATTCCCACTGCCATCATCGGGCTAGGGGCTTATAAACTGGTAAAAAATTACTTAATGGAAAGCCTGCCTTTAATCGCCGCCGCTTTATTAATTGGTGGTATTATCCTAATTGTTTTAGAAAAATACTTTGCTCGCCGCCACCAAATAGAAGTTAATCAAGATCTAGGGCGATTAAGCTACCGCCAAGCGGTTCTCATCGGCGTCTTTCAGTCTCTAGCCATCATTCCGGGAGTTTCCCGCTCCGCCGCCACCATCATGGGCGGTCTAGCGCTTAATATTTCTCGAAAAAATATTGTTGAATTCTCTTTCTTACTGGCTCTACCCACCATGGCCGCCGCCACTGCTTTAGATTTATATAAAACTCCGCCCGTCTTGCACGGCAATGACTTATTTATCTGGTTAATCGGCTTAATTACTGCCTTCATCACCGCTGTCTTAGGGATTAAATTCTTTTTAAAATTCATCCAAAAAAATGACTTCCAAATTTTCGGCTGGTATCGCATCCTTTTAGGTCTAATTCTATTCGCTTGGATATTGTTTTAATTAAATATTTTTGCTATATTAAAAAAGCTATGAATAATCATTACGTAAAACTAAACCGCTCCTTCTTTTTTGCGTTTTACTTTACCGGCTCCGCCCGGCCAGTTTTGCGTGTCTTAGACTAGAACCAGATCATCAAGACTTTGCAAAAACCGGCCGGAAACGGCCGGTTTTTTTATTGTTCCTTATAAATTTAACTTAAATATCAGAACCATGGAAACCCCAGAAAAACTTTCAGCAAAAACTGTCATCGAGGCAGAAGAAAACAAAAAAAGCAGTGAAAATACTGCGCCTAAAACCGATGATTATCTGGAAAAACTCCGGAATTATTATCGGTCTGCTAACACTCATATCTGCTAAAATAGCCGATATAAAACAGAAACCCACTGACAAACGCCAGTGGGTTTTTAATTCAGTAAATACTTGTTTGCTTAGGCCTTAGCCGGGGCAATAAAAGATTCCACTCTTACCCGGCCCTCAAACTCAGCGGCCACTGCTTCGGCCCAAGCCTTAGTTTTTGCCAAAGATTCTTCATTCTCTGCCGAAATCAATAGGTAGAAAGGGTCTTCTTGACTAAAACGATGGCCAAAACCATGATCACCTAAGGCAATGCCAATTAAAGCCTTGGCCTCAGTGCGCTGATATTCTTCGCTTAAACCGAAAAATTCAGCGGAAGAGATAAATCTTCCCGGGAAGCCAGGGAGATTGGCCACATCGAAACGGCCGCTACCCTCAAGCACCAAACAGCGCTCGTTATGAACCGGACAAGAAAAATCTTCTTTATGCACCTCAGAATAAGAGGCACCCGTGCGCTCAGCTAAAGACTGGGTAAACTCATAGCCATGGCGATCACTATCGGGACCAGGATGAGCAATGCCAGCGGCCCCGCAATTATCGTGACCGGTGACGCGAATTCCCAATTCTTTAATCTTAGCCTCTAAGATAGCGAGGTCGTTCTCATTTAAGAGAATCCCCTGACCGGCTAAACCGAGCTTGTGACCAGAGCAAACCCGGCCGTCAGCACAATCCAAACAATCAAGAGGACGCTGAAAAGATTCTTTGAAGCCCGGCAAGGCTTCAAGCAATTCGGAGAGATTACGACCTTCTTTAAGGCCAACAATAATCTCATTGTTTTGAGATTTCTCCCATTCCTGGTTTAAGAGGGTTTCATGATCTTCATGATGGCCCTGAAAATTTTGTTTTAACATTTCAGACATTTTTTGTTAATAATATATTTATTTAACTGAATTACTTCACATTTTTCAAACGGCGCCACTTATGGAGAGCGCGTTCACGCGCCAATTCTGCCTCCAATTTAGCTGCCACTGCCGACAAGTCATAGCCTTCGCGAGAAAGAGCATCAGCTTTAGCTTCTTCTGCCTGTTTACGCGCTTTTTCAATTCGAGATTCATCCAATTCCTGGGCGCGCTCCGCCGTGTCTGCTAGAATAACTACCTTATCTCGTAAAACTTCAATAAAACCTCCGGAAACAGACATAATTTCTATCTCTTGATCTAAAGTTTTGATTTCCAAAACTCCTGGCTTCAACATAGAAACTAAAGGAATATGATCGGGCAAGATGGTAATCTCTCCCGACTGCGTCGGAACAGTCACCTGAAGGATGTCCTGTTTAAGTACAGTCCGTTCAGGAGTAACAATCTCGAATTTAATATTTTTTTTATCGGCCATAATAATTAAGCGTTAGCGGCAACGGCAACCTCCTCAATTCCGCCTTTCATATAGAAATCGTCCTCGGAACGTTCATCGTGTAAGCCGTCCAAGATTTCTTTAAAACCTTTAACCGTATCTGATAATTTTACATATTTACCAGAGCGTCCAGTGAAAGCTTCCGCGACAGCAAAAGGCTGAGACAAGAATTTTTGCACTTTACGGGCGCGGGCGACAATCAGCTTATCTTCAGCCGATAATTCTTCCATACCTAAGATGGCAATAATATCCTGTAAATCTTTGTACCGCTGTAGAATCTTCTGGACACCGCGAGCAACCTCATAATGATCTTGGCCGACAATCTTCGGATCTAAAATAATAGAAGAAGAATCCAAGGGGTCAACCGCTGGGTAAATACCGAGTTCGGACAAAGAGCGGGATAAAACCACAGTAGAATCTAAATGACCAAAAGTAGTAGCCGGAGCCGGATCGGTTAAATCGTCAGCTGGAACATAAACAGCCTGAATGGAAGTAATAGAACCATCTTTGGTGGAAGTAATGCGTTCCTGCAACTCACCCATTTCGGTAGATAATGTCGGTTGATAACCTACAGCGGAAGGCATGCGTCCTAAAAGAGCGGATACTTCAGAGCCAGCTTGAGTAAAACGAAAGATATTATCAACGAAGAATAAAACATCTTGCTTCTTCTCATCACGGAAATATTCAGCAATTGATAAACCGGAAAGAGCGACGCGGGCACGGGCTCCCGGCGGTTCATTCATTTGACCAAAAACCATGGACACTTTGTCTAAAACTCCGCTATCTTTCATTTCATGGTATAAGTCATTACCTTCACGAGTACGTTCGCCAACACCGGCAAAAACAGAATAACCGCCGTGCTCACTAGCAATATTATGAATGAGTTCCAAAATAACCACGGTCTTGCCGACACCGGCGCCGCCGAATAAACCCACCTTGCCACCCTTAACAATCGGACAAATTAAATCAATAACCTTAATACCAGTTTCTAAAATTTCTACGCTGCTCGATTGATCGGTAAATTTAGGGGCAGGGCGATGAATGGCATATTTCTTTTCAGTTTTGGGAGTTTCGGCGCCGTCTACCGCCTCGCCGAGGACGTTAAAAATTCGGCCTAAGGTTTCTACTCCAACCGGCACGCTGATTTGAGCGCCCGTATCCACAACTTTCTCGCCCCGACGTAAGCCGTCAGTCGAACCCATGGCCACGGTGCGAACTACATTTGAGCCGATATGCTGTTCGACCTCGAGAATTAACTTCTTACCATTTAAATCAATTTCTAAAGCATTGAAAATTTCAGGCAAGTGCTCAGCAAAATAAACATCGACGACCACGCCGATGACTTGCTTGACGCTCCCGAAATTACTTTTTTTGTCAGTCATATTTTTTAAATTTATTAACGAGTTAGTCGAGCAGGGCGTTAGCGCCAGCACTAATTTCCGCGATTTCCGCGGTAATGCCCGCCTGACGGGCTTTGTTATAAAATAAAGTTAATTCTTGAACCATGTCGGTAGCCGCTTCGGTTGCCTGGTGCATCGCGCTCATCCGAGCGCTATGTTCAGAGGCATTAGCTTCTAATAAAGCCTGATAAATCTGAACTTCAAGCAGGCGCGGAATCATCTTATCAAGAACTTCCTGAGGGCTGGGTTCAAAAATATAATCAAAACCAGCCGCGGGCACTAGATGTTTTTGCTCTTTGTCTGTAAGCATTTCCTTGGTAACGCTAACCTTATTATCACCAATAATCCCCAGATATTCATCTTCAGATTCAATATCTACGGGCAAAATTTGCTTAACGCGTGGAATCTGCTTGGCAGGACTGATGAAATCAGTATAAGCTACAAAAATCTTATCATATTTTTTGCTTAAAAAATCATTAATCATCATCTGCACAATTGGCACGACTTCCTTAGCATCATAAAGGAGATCGCTTTTCGGAAATTCCGCCGCCACCACCCTGTTTTGAGAATAGATAGAGGCTCCTTTCTTCCCAACTAGGACAAACTCAACCGGAACATCGGGGTGCCGCTTAATGGAATCTTTAACCTTATTTAAGATAGCGGCATTATAACCGCCACACATACCACGATTAGAGGTTATTAAAATAATTGCTACCTTTTTAATGTCAGTACGCTTGGTTAACAAAGGATGACCCAAATCACCATCACCGTGAGTCATCGCGGAAAGATGTAAAACGGTTTCCCAGCTCAAATTAGCATAGGTGCGGGTATGTAAAACCGCCTCCACGGCTTTTCTCATTTTAGCCGCCGCCACCATTTCCATCGCTCTAGTAATTTTTTTAGTATTACCGATTGACTTTATGCGCCTTGATATTTCTTTGGTCTTAGCCATAGATAAAAAGCTTAAAAATCCTAACTGATTAGATAATCCAGAGTTTCTTTGTAGTTGTTCAACACTCTTTTAATTTTTTCTTCAATTTCCGCATCTAACTCTTTTTTCTCAACAATCAATCTAGAAACATCGCTGTTTAAATCCATGTATTTATACAAACCTGCTTCAAAACTACGCACCTTCTCCACCGGGACATTATCAACAAAGCCATTAATCAAGGCATAATAAATAACTACCTGCTTATCGACGGATAAGGGCTGATATTGATCCTGCTTAAAGACTTCATATAAACGCTTGCCTCTTTCCAGTTTGCGGCTAGTTTCTTCGTCTAAATCGGAGCCGAATTGAGCAAAGGCCGCTAATTCACGGAATTGAGCCGCTTCAAGACGCATCTTACCAGCAACTTTTTTCATCGCTTTAATCTGAGCAGAGGAGCCGACGCGAGAAACAGACAAACCAGCATTGATAGCCGGACGATTACCTTTATAGAACATGTCCGGTTCCAAAAAAATCTGACCATCAGTAATAGAAATAACGTTAGTGGGAATATAAGCGGAGATATCGCCAGCCTGGGTTTCAATAATAGGCAAAGCGGTAATGGAGCCGCCGCCAAAATCAGAATTTAATTTACAAGCTCTTTCCAAAAGACGAGAGTGCAAATAAAAGACATCGCCCGGGAAAGCTTCGCGGCCTGGGGGGCGGCGGAGTAAAAGAGAAATTTCACGATAAGAAACAGCATGTTTGGATAAATCATCATAAACGATTAAAACATCTTCACCCTTATCCAAAAAGTATTCAGCCATGGCACAGCCAGCGTAAGGAGCAATATAAAGTAGGGCGGCCGGGCTGGAAGCACCCGCTAAAACAATAGTGGTATATTCCATGGCCCCAGCAGCCTCAAGCTTACGTAAAATATCGGCCACCTTAGATTCTTTCTGACCAATAGCAACATAAATACATTTCATGTTCTGGCCCTTCTGATTAATAATGGCGTCAATCGCAATAGCGGTCTTACCAATTTGACGATCACCAATAATTAATTCGCGCTGACCACGGCCGATTGGAATCATCGCATCAATCGCCTTGATACCAGTTTGAACCGGCTGGTTAACAGAGGCGCGAGTAATAACACCAGGAGCAATCTTTTCAACCGGGTTAAATTGGGTAGTTTCTAAAGCTCCCTTACCGTCCAAAGCTTCCCCTAAAGGATTAACCACTCTACCCACTAAAGCTTCACCAACAGGCACGCTCAAAATGCGCTTAGTACAAACAACCTCATCGCCCTCTTTAATACCAGCAAAATCGCCCATAATCATGGCGCCGACCAAGTTTTCTTCCAAATTTAAAGCCACACCAGCAACTTCGCCGTGGGCAGATTTAAAAAGTAAAATTTCGCTCATCATCGCCTGTGTTAATCCAGAAACCAAAGCGATACCGTCGGAAATTTTTAAAACGCGACCGACACTGCTTTCCTCCACTTCGGCGCGGAAATCAGCAATCTGACGCTTTAATTGATCGACTAAAGCGGCGCCATCAGAAATCTTCAGGAGACGGTTGGCGTTTTTCTTTTCCACTTCTGTTTTGAAGTCGGAAATTTGGCTTTTAATCTGATCAACAATAAAATCATTGGGGCTAGGCATATAATTTAATTAGTTACTAAGCTGTTTTTCAAATTTTCTCAAATTATTTTTTAGGCTACCGTCAACTACTAAGCCGTTATAACGGAGGACAAAACCGCCAAGGAGAGCGGGATCGATTTTTTCGCTCAGTTGCACATAACCGACGCCCGCGCGTTTTTCTAAATAAGATATTACTTGACTTTTGGCTTTTTCAGATAAAGGTCGGGCGCTAATTAATTCCGCCCGCAATTCACCATTTGCCTCTTCATAAATATGACTTAATTCTTCAATAATTTCTTCCGCCCTATTTAAATCTTGGCGGCCGTGAAGAAATTCAATAAATCGAGCAAACAAAATTCTTGCCTCTTCTTCCGATTTATCAACTATTAACTCAAATAAGCCGCGAGCATATTGTTTAGCGCTGACTTTCATAAGTTATTGCGTTATCTTATTTATAAAGCCTTCATCCATATGTGCATCCATTTTTTCACCAAGAATTTTTTCTGCCATTGTTACCGCTAAAAAAGCGGTTTCTCGCTTCAAGTTTAACAAAGTTTTAGCGAGCTCATTTTCAATATTTTCCTTCGTTTGATTGACAACAGATTGTACTTGTTCTTTGGTTTTTATTAAGATGGCGGATTGATTTTCCATTGCCTGATTATTAGCCTCAGCAATAATTAAATCCGCCTGACGGCGAGCCTCTTTGAGAAGAGATTGGGTTTCTATTTCGGTATTATCTAATTGTGCACGACTGTTTTCAGCGTCTTTAAGGCCTTGGGCAATCTTGTCCGACCGTTCGGTCATCATTTTAACGATTGGCTTAAAAGCGAAAAAGTATAAAACAGCGACTACTATAGAAAAATTGACCAGCTGAGCGACAAGCGCATACAAGTCTACATGAAAATCTGTAATAATTGATTCCATAAAAATTTATGATTAAAGTCTGAAATCGGAGAGGCTGGACCGAAAACGCGACCTACGATTATTTGATGCTGAAAGCAATAACTAAAGAATAAATAGCCACAGCTTCAGCAAAAGCAGCCACTAAAAGCATCGGCACCATAATTTTGCTAGCCGATTCAGGGTTGCGACCAATCGCCTCCATCGCTTTAGCACCAATAATACCAATAGCAAAACCAGCGCCAATAGCACCTAAACCGATAGCCAAAGCCTTCGCGAACATAACACTTTCTAACATATTTTTGATTATTAACCCCAGCGCCTAAAAGCGCTCCGAGTTTTTATTAATTAATTATTAATGTGATTCTTTAGTGGTATTAATTGACAGATAAGTTAAGATTAAAATAGCAAAGATAAAAGCCTGAATCAAGCCGACAATAATCTCTAAAAACATAAAAGGAATGGGGACAACAAAAGCCATAATTGCCGACATGGAAACCAATAGAACTTCACCAGCAAAAATATTACCAAATAAACGGAAGGAAAGACTGGCAACTTTAGCGGCTTCACCAATAATTTCAATTAAACCAACAAAGGCTTTAATAGGATTTACCAAAATAATTGTAGGATCTTTCCTAATCTTTCCGGCAATTTCCAAAAATGCCTTTAAATTAATGAACTTGTTAAAATGATGCCACCAGCCGACAGCTAACACTCCTAAAATATGGCTCATAAAAACACCAATAATAGCTAGGGCTAAGGTGGTATTCAAATCCGCTGTTCCGCCTCGGAAAAAAGGCACAAAAACAGCCTCTCCGTGTTCGGAAACAATCTTGCCGATCGTGCCCACTCCAGGCAAAAGCCCCAACCAATTATTAATCAAAATAAAAAAGAATAGGGATAAGACTAAAGGAGCAAAGAGTAAAGTTTTTTGTCGAGAATGAGTAACGGTATCAAATAAATTTAACAAACTTTCAATAATAATTTCTAAGACATTCTGAAAACCTTTAGGAATCATCTTAATCCTTCCGCGCAAAGAAAGGCCAAAAGCTAAGACAATTATTACTACCAGAAAAGAGCTAATGAAAGAGTTGGTTACATGAAATCCGCCTAATTCAAAAACCGGCTCCGCATATAAAGGACTTTCATGCTTTACTTCTGCGTGAACCTCTGTGGAGTTATTTTCTAAAACTGGCTCTACCATAAATTTAATTACTCACCTAAATTTTTAATAATCTTTTCAATCACCGCCTGATCTTTTTTATCATCAATATTATCATCTAAGAATTTCTTTAAACCAGCCAACAACAAAGAAGATACTTCTTTCTTCAGGCTGACTAAAATAGTAGTTTTTTCTGAAACTAAACGGTCTCTTTCCTTGCTAATCAAAACTCTAATATCTGCCTCAGCCTGACGCACCACTTCTTTTTGTCTTTCTTCTGCCTGAATTTGCGCATCTTCAATTATTTTACTAGCCTCTTTCCGAGATTCCGACAAAATCTTTTTACTTTCAGCTTCCGCTTGTTTTAAACGTTTAGTCGCCGCTTCAGCGTCATCAAGGCTTTTTTCCACCTTCAAGCGCCGCTCCTCTAAAATATTTAAAACCGGCTTATAAGCAAAACGCCACAAAATAAATACGAGAATGGCAAAGTTAAATAATTGTGCTAGGAGAATGCGGCCATCAATGCCGAGGGCGTAAATTAAACCCATAAAAAATAAAGTTAAAAGACAGGGCAATCAGGCGGATAAAATCCGCCGGACAGGCTTCATCCTTTAAGCAAATAAAATGATTAAAGCAACGACTAAGGCGTAAATACCAGTAGATTCAGTAATGGCCATCGCCACAAACATTAAAGGCGCAATTTTACCATTTGCCTCCGGATTGCGACCAATCGCTTCTAAAGCTTTAGAGGCGGCAATACCTTCGCCGACAGCCGGGCCAATAGCGCCCAAACCGATGGCCAAGCCAGCGCCAATATACTTTGCTGCTTCCATGTCCATAAATTTATAGATTAATTATAAATAAAAATTTTAACTAAGCATGCGTCTCCGCTTCCCCGTTGGGGGTGGCCATCGAAATAAAAACCAGGGTCAAAACAGAAAAAACAAAAGGTTGAACAACTGCTGTTAGTAAACCCAGAAAAGCAAAAGGCAGGGGCAAGAAAAATGGGAACAAAAATAACATGACAGCACCCAGGACTTCACCCGCAAAGATATTGCCAAACAAACGAAAAGACAAAGACATTACTTTTGCTAATTCTCCCACCAAATCCATTAAGCCTAAAAAGAAATTTAGAGGGCTGGTAAAATTAAAAAATTTACCAAGATAACCCAAAGGGCCGACAACCGCCAAAGAGACAATCTGCGTCACGATTACAGAAACCATAGTCATCACAAAAACAATCCCATAATCAGAGATAATCGCTCGAAATAAAGGAACAACTCCGCCGGCTGTTTTGATGGTTATGGCCGATTGACCGGGAATAAAAGTCAGGAGATTACAAAAGAAAATAAAGAAAAACATGGTAAAAACAAGAGGAAATACCCGCCTCGCCTTTTTTTTGTCACCCATCATCGATTCCACAAAATCATAGGCACCGCCGACCAACATTTCAATTATGCTCTGAAATTTGCCCGGACGCATTTTTAAGCTTCGTTTTAAAAGAAAGGCGCCAATAATCAAAAAAACAAAAACAAACCATGACCAAAAAAAAGCATTAGAAATAGGAATGCCGCCGATATTAAATAAAATTTCAGGAGCTAGGGAAATATCTAAAGTCATAATTCTTTATTGATTACCTCCTTTTCATCAACATCTTTCACCGGCTGAGAAACCGGCAATGGAGGAAATTGTTCCGCAATAATCCGATTTATTTTGGAAACTTTCTTAAACAACAAGATATTAGTAATAATAAAGGAGAAAAAAACAGCAATTAGCATCAAAATTGGTTTGGTCTGAAAATATCGATCCAAGAAGTAAGCGGGAACACCCAAAAACAATAGGGGCGCAATGATTGAGGAGAGGCTGTAAGCCATTCCCGAAAGCATAATTTGTCTGATTGATTTAGCATCCATAGGCTTAAATTAGATAAAATTTCAGAAAACCACTTGTTATATACACCCTAATCCAAAAAAAGTCAAGACCCAACAAAATCGGAGCGAAGGGATTTTGATTAAAAAGTGAAAACTTTAAATCTTAAAAAAACGACGAGCAGTATCAGTAGTAATGGCGGCAATCTTTTCAATACTGGAATTACGAATTTCAGCAATTCTCCCTGCAACATATTGAACTAATATTGGCTCATTTCTACGGCCACGATAAGGTTCTGGCGTCATGTAAGGAGAATCGGTCTCAATCATAAACTTGTCTAAAGGTATTTTTCTTAAAACATCATCCCATTGTTTACTAAAGGTTACCAGACCAGTAAAAGAAATGATCAGGCCAAGGGAAAAATATTTCCAGGCTAAATCTTCATCTCCGGAAAAACAATGAATAACCCCCCAAGGACGATCAGCCGGGATGAAATCAGCATAAACTTTCTTAAAATCTTGCAAAATACTAAGTAAATCGTCGTGAGCTTGGCGGCAATGAATTATTACCGGCAAATCAAGATGACGGGCTAAAAGTAACTGTTTTAAAAAAACCTCTTGCTGTAATTTTTTCGCCGCAGCCACATCTTTAGTGGGGTCAAGATGATAATAATCTAGACCGACCTCACCAATAGCCACCACTTTTTCAAATTTTGCCAATTTTTCGTAAGCATCATAATTAAATTCCTCGGCTCGAGTGGTAAAATTATACTCCCCGTTCTCATCATTATTAGCTACGGCCTGCTCTTCTAAATGAATCGGATGCAGACCAACGGCTGCATAGACCCCCTTTTCGTAGCGATTAGCATGCGCCAAGGCTCGATTGGAAGTTTTATATTCAGAACCCACTAGCACCATCCAGGTATCATTATCTAAAGAACGACGAATTACCTCATCGGCATCGTCTTTAAAATCATGAAAATTAACATGGGCGTGAGTATCAATAAACATCTCGAAAAATGATAAAAAAACGCGTCAAACGCGTTTTTTTATTATAACAAATCAAATTATTGTTGAACGGATTTCTCTTCAGTTTTTTCTACATTAACTGGGGCTGCCGGTGAAACTGGAGCCACGGGCGCGCTCTTGTCAGCATGGCAGCAGCAACATTCTTTCTTTAATCCCAATAATTTCTTCAACCAAGTGCATTTACACATAAATATAGGCTTAATTTATAAAAATCCTTCTTTATTATCTTAGCATCTAGGCTGGAAAAGTCAATAAAAACAAGCTCTATTGGACTTTTAACTGCTCCAAAAGTTGACGTTGGTGTTTATTTAAGCTCTTGGGAATAACAACCTGAATCTTTACAAAATGATCACCTTGGCCCCGACCGCGCAAACGTGGCGCTCCTTTTTCTTTAAGACGGAAAACCGTCTGCGGCTGAGTGCCCTCTGGAATCTTTAATGTTAACTCGCCATGAGCAGTTTTAACGGTAATAGTATCACCTAGAGCCGCCTGAATCATGGAGATTTCTTCTTGAGAGTAAATATCATCACCCTCTCTCTGAAAATGCGGATGTTTAGCTACTCTTATTTTCAAAAATAAATCACCGGCTGGAGAGCCTTTGACGCCAGCATCACCATAAGCCGATAAACGAATACTTTCCCCTGTTTGAATGCCGGCCGGAATTTTTACTTTGATTTTTTCTTCTTCTTTCACCCGGCCTTGACCATGACAATGAGAACAAGAAGCACTTGCCTTCTTACCTTCCCCTCGACAATCAGGGCAAATTGTCTGAGTCTGAATAGCTCCTAAAATAGTTCTCTGAACCCGACTGACTTGTCCTTTTCCCCCACAAGTAGCACAGGTTTCAATTTTAGCATCGGCGGCATGGCCGCTACCCTGACATTTTTTACAAACTTTTAAATGAGGGAAGCTGATTTCTGTCTCAGTGCCGTGGATAGAATCCAAAAAATCAATCGTCAAAACCATTTCTAGATCTCGTCCTCGTTCCGGCTCCCGGCGCCGAGCATTGCCGCCAAAACCAAACATATCGCCGAAACCGCCGAAGATATCGCCTAAATCATCCATATTAATATTAACGCCATCAAAACCGCCGAAACCTTGGCCGCCATAACCATTAAAACCGCCCGCCTGGCCATTTTGAAAAGCCGAACCGAACTGATCATACTGCCTACGTTTTTCTGCATTGCCTAAAACCTGGTAAGCTTCATTAATTTCTTTAAATTTAGCTTCCTCACCCCCTTTATCGGGATGATGCTGATGGGCTTTTTTACGAAAAGCCGCCTTAATCTCATCCGCCCCCGCAGTTTTATTAACCCCCAAAATTTCGTAGTAATCTTTAGACATAAATTGATTCCTAAATTTTCAGGCTTTCTACCCAACAGCCCTCGTCAATAAAAAACGAGGGCTGCTGAAAGAAATTCTGAATTATTTTTTTTCTTCAACCTCACCTTCAACTACCGTTTCATCCTTTTTATCTTCAGGAGTCGCCGCATTTTCTGCGCTAGCTTCCGGAGCCGGTGCTTGCTGATACATGGCCGCGCCAATCCGCTGAGCAACAGCATTTAAAGCTTCTAAGGCCGCTTTTATTTCCTCGGCCTTATTGCCATCTTTAGCCTTCTTTAAGTCAGCAGCCTTAGCTTCTAACTCAGTCTTATCTTCCGGCTTCATCTTTTCACCTGACTCTTTAATCATCTTCTCGGTCGTAAAAATAACAGCATCCGCTTGATTCTTCAATTCAATTTCTTCTTTCTTTTTCTTATCTTCTTCAGCGTGCGCTTCCGCTTCTTTCTGCATGCGTTCAATTTCTTCTTTAGATAGGCCGGAAGAGGCGGTAATCGTAATATTCTGCTGCTTATTGGTAGCCTTGTCAGTAGCGCTAACATTTAAGATACCATTGGCATCCAAATCAAATTTTACTTCCACCTGAGGGATTCCCCGCGGAGCGGAAGGAATGCCGTCTAAGATAAAGCGTCCTAAAGATTTATTATCAGCAGCTAAAGGCCGTTCTCCTTGCACAACATGAATTTCGACACTAGTCTGACCATCGGCAGCGGTAGAGAAAATTTGAGACTTGGAAGTAGGAATAGTAGTATTCCTTTCAATCAAAGGAGTGGCCACTCCGCCTAAAGTTTCAATGCCTAAAGTTAAAGGAGTGACATCGAGTAGAAGCACATCTTTGACATCGCCTTGCAAAACGCCGGCCTGGACCGCAGCCCCCATAGCCACTACTTCATCGGGATTAACGGTTAAGTTTGGCTCTTTACCAAAAAATTCTTTTACCTTCTGTAAAACTAAAGGCATGCGGGTCATGCCGCCCACCATCACAATTTCGTTAATATCGCTCAGACTAAAACCAGAATCAGCTAAAGCTTTTTTGCAAGGCTCAATCGTCTTCTCCACTAAATCGCCCACCAAGGACTCCAGCTTAGCCCGGCTTAATTTCATCACTAAGTGCTTAGGACCATTAGCGTCAGTCGTGATAAAAGGTTGATTAACTTCGCTCTCCATCGCGGTTGATAATTCAATCTTAGCCTTTTCTGCAGCCTCTTTAATACGCTGCAAAGCTAAAGTGTCTTTAGAGAGATCAATTCCCTGGTCCTTCTTAAATTCTTCAATAATCCAATCAATAATACGCTTATCAAAATCTTCACCGCCAAGATGGGTGTCACCGTTTGTGGCCTTTACCTCCACAGTATCAACTGAAATATCTAAGACGGAAACGTCAAAAGTGCCGCCGCCCAAGTCATAAACAACAATTTTTTGACCTTGCTTCTTATCAAAACCATAAGCTAAAGCAGCGGCCGTCGGCTCATTAATAATACGCTTAACATCTAAACCCGCAATCAAGCCAGCATCTTTGGTGGCCTGGCGCTGAGAGTCATCAAAATAAGCAGGAACGGTAATAATCGCTTCCGTAATCTTTTCTCCGATCTTTGCCTCCGCATCCGCTTTCAACTTAGCAAGAATCATAGCGGAAACTTCTTGGGGAGAATATTCACCGTCACCCATTTTTACCTTAACCCCTTCGCCTGCCTGCACAATCTTATAGGGCATAGTGCCTAAGTCGCGCTGTACTTCGGCATCGCTAAAGTGACGGCCAATGAGACGCTTAACCGCATAGACGGTATTCTCCGGATTAATAACCGCCTGGCGCTTAGCGGCCGCCCCCACTAAACGCTCACCATTTTTAGAAATAGCGGCAATAGAAGGGGTGGTACGATTACCTTCAATGTTTTCTAAGATTTTAGGAACGCCGCCTTCCATGATTGCCATCGCAGAATTAGTGGTGCCTAAATCGATTCCTAAGATTTTTCCCATATTGTTTTAGTTAGACTGAAAAAATTATTTTTTCTTGTTATTAGTTTGAATTTTAATATTGCGTGGTTTCATTTCCGGCGACTTGGGGATACTGATTTTCAAAATACCATCCTCGGTAATAGCGCTAGCCTTATCACCATCAACTTTAGTCGGCAGAGGAATGGAGCGGTAGAAAGAACCGCGGCGAATTTCTTTGCGGTAATAATTTTTTTCCTCAACTTCGCTTTTACGTTCGCTTTCGCCTTTAATGCAAAGCACGTCATTTTCTATAGAAACGCTCACCTTTTCCGGGTCAATCCCTGCTAGCTGCGTTTCTACAATAATATTATCTTTATCTTCATACATATCTAAGGCGGGCGTAAATCCGAACTGATTGCCGCGCACTGCTGGCAACATTTCGCCAAAGACTTTGTCCATGTCGTCGAAGGCAAATCCTTCGTTTAAAAAAGGGTTCCATTTAATTAAAGCCATATATTTAAATAATACCTCCTCTTAAAACTTGCTCCCTGCAAGTAGATAAGAAGGGCTTAGATAAAAAATTAATATTAATCGCCTACCACCACTTTAGCCGGCCGAATCACCCGGCCGTTTAAGATGTAGCCCGGCATTACCTCTTTAACGACTTTATCGCCGCTACCATCGAGGGCGTCCATGAGATTGTGATCAAAAGCCTCGCCCACAGTTTTAATTTCTTCAACCCCCCGAGCAACTAAAACGTCTTTAAACTGTTTTAAAACATACTCCACTCCCTTTACCCAGGCACTATCTTTTTCCGATTCGGAAAGACCGGCTAACGATAATTTCAAGTGATCATAAACTGGTAAAATATCTTGCAAAAAATCAGCAACGGCAAATTTTACAAACTCATCTTTATCTTTAGCTGCTTGCTTTAAAAGATTCTGATAATCCGCCAAGGCCCGCTTATAGTGACCTTCAAAATCTTCAGTTTTATTTTCTTTACCTCTCTCAATAAAAGTGACTAACAAAGGTTTAACAGATTCAGCCACAACCATTTCTTTCAAAGCTTTCTGCGGGTCAACCCAGATATACTCGGTCATTTCATTAGATAACTGGGGTTCGCCACCAGCATGATGGGCAAAGAAATTTAAAAATATAAAATGACGCTTCTTAAAAAAATTCCCGGGATAAATACCATCATTAGCATTAATAAATTCAATTTTATCCAGTTGCATCGCGGTCTCTTCCTCAATTTCCCTAATTAAAGCTTCTTCCATCGTTTCGCCCCATTCGACGTGCCCGCCCGGAATCGACCAGCCCTCCCACTTCGGCCCTTTTATTAAAAAAACTTCGCCGGCATCATTATATATAATTGGACCAACCGCCGCCTCTGGATAACGGGGATGGGACTCCGCTTGCCAAATAAAACGACTTTGTTCTTTGCCGCCAACTACAACTTTTTCAAACCACATTGAGGCCGGTCGAGCCCAAATTTTACCATCCTGCAGAGAGCGATAAATAGTTAAAGCTTCCTGATTTTCGGTCTGCTCAGCAACAAATAATAATTCATATTCGCCCCCTTTATAGTGGCGATAAATTCCTGGCTGTAAATTTTCCATAAATCTTTATTTAAATCGTGCTTGTAAATGATTGAGGAGGGAAAGATTGCGACCATAATCCATGCGCAGCGGCCCTAAAATTCCACACAAACCAGAGACCCCCTGATAACGGTACTTCAGGATAGTTGTGCCTAGAAAAGCGCCGAAAGGATTGGTCTCGCCCAGATACACTTTGCTCCCTTCTGGTAAATCGTTAAAGAGACTATCAATAATTTCTTCCATCCGGTCAATCACCTGGGAAACATCACAGACTGTTTCTGCCTGACGGAACTCCGGCTGAGTGAAAAGATTAGAAAGTCCGGTGTGATATAAGTCATTTTTATGGAAGGCCCAAAAAACAGCATTTCCCGACAATTCCGCTAAAGCACGGGCTGCTGGTTTTAAATTTTCAGTCGCACTAATTAGAGAATTATCCAAAATCTCTTTATCTGAATTCTTTAAATCCTTCTTCTTGGAAGTTAAAATTTCTAACTCCAACAGGTAGGCGGCTTCAGTTGGCACCCGGCCGGCAGAAGTATGGGGCTGATAGATATAACCCGCCTCCTCCAAAAACATTAACTCATTGCGAACGGTGGCCGGAGAAATATCCAAACGATATTTTTCCACCAAAATACCAGAAGCAACCGGCTGAGCACTTTTTACATATTCTTTAACCAGAGTATGGAGGATTAATTTTTGACGCTCGCTTAAAGACATACAAATAAAATAATTAAACTGCAAACATATTATAAAAAAAATTAGCACTCAAGTCAATAGAGTGCTAATTAATAATAAAAATATACTAATAATAAATAAAATATACTATTCAGTAGTAGTGGTAGCCGTTACTTGGCGATCTCGGAAATACCAAGTTAATATTTCTCGAGCAATCGGGACTGCTACTTCACTGCCCTCGCGACCCTCTTCCACCACAATAGTAATCACAAGTTCGGGCTGGTCATAGGGAGCGAAGCCGGTAAACCAGGCGTGATTAGCTTTCTTGCTCGACCATTGGGCGGTGCCTGTTTTCCCAGCCACCGCTACCGGCACAATACTCAAACTACGGGCACTGCCGGCGGTAACAGTCTGACGCATGCCTTCACGCACAACCTGGAGATTATAAGAATCAATAAAATTTTCTCTAATAATTTTCGGCTCGACCGTTTTAACCACCTGGTTATCTTCATTTAATAAATCTTTCACCAAACTGGGGCGATAAAGCTTGCCACCATTAGCGACAGCAGCTGTAAAATTAGCCACCTGCAAGGGAGTTACAATAACATCACCCTGGCCAATGGCAATATGATAGGTATCGCCGATATACCAGGCTTCATTTTTTGTTTCTTCCTTCCATTCTTGACTGGGAACAAAACCGGCAGACTCACCATTAAGATCAATCCCGGTTTTTTCGCCTAAACCAAACAGGCGCATATATTTAGTTAAGCGCTCAACGCCTAAACCCTGAAAATCCTGAAAGCCGCCACCGACATAATAGAAGAAAGTATTAACGGATTCAGCCAAAGCCTTGCGGACGTCCGTGGTGCCATGGCCACCCGCCTTCCAATCAGGAAAGAACCACTGACCAATACGCAAACCGCCGTTGCTTAGAAAGCTAGTATTTTCAGAAACGACTTTTTCTTGAAGGGCTGCGGCGGCGACCACTGGCTTGATTGTTGATCCTGAAGGCAATTCCGCGCTAATTGACCGATTAAATAAAGGATTATTTTCATCATTTAAAAAGACGTCATATTCCTCCTGACTAACCCCGCGGGCAAAAAGATTATTATCATAAGCGGGCAAAGATACTAAAGCAAGAATCTGACCGTTATTAGGATCTAAAATAATAACGGAGGCGCGCGCGGTTTTAGTTTTTTCAAGCCAAAATTTAGTAACGGCTTCCGCCTGCCTTTGTAAATCTAAATCTAAAGATAGGCGCAAATTATAGCCCGCCACCGGCGCAAGCTCACTGATAACTTTTTTGCGACGACCCAGGGCGTCTACCTCAATATTTTTTCGGCCATTAGCGCCTTTTAGTTCCCGCTCCCAGGAATATTCCAAACCAGTCTTACCGACATAGTCAATCAAAGAATACTGATCTCCTAAGCGCACTAAGGCTTCGTCGGTAATTTTTCCGGTATAGCCCAAAACGTGAGCCAAACTCGAGAGAGGCGAGGAACCTTCAGTGACGGCGGCGGTAAAGGGGTATTCACGTCTAATTTTTGTGTCAACTATCACTCCGGGCAAAGAATCTCTTTCTAAAATTAAGCGCAAAGCTTGATCATAGGGAATGTTATCGGCAATAAATATTGGCTGATAGGCCTCCAATGATAAGGGTCTGACATCCGCTAAAGCCTCCTTCATCAGCTGAAAAGAGGGGCCGTCCGATACTAAACTAATCTCAGAAGAAGGGCCAAACTTAGTAGTTTCAGGCAAATTATCAATAATACTACTAACATATCGCAAAAGACGGTCCCGCTCCAGCTCATCCTTAGGTAAATCAATCGGCCGTAATGAAAGAACAAAATTAGCAGTATTACGCACTAGAGCCTGATCATTGCGATCATAAATAATGCCTCTTTTGGGTTCAATATTTTCTAAACGGACCCTATTACCTTCCGCTAAACCGGCGTAATGAGAGCCGCGGACAATTTGTAGCCAACCAGTCCTGCCAGCTAAAATTAAAATGAAAAAAACCAAAAAAAATTTAATCGGCAATAATTTTCTAGTATTAAAAGTCCTGCCCACAACCTCTTTGTCCTGATTATCAGACAAAAAAGCGTGTTCCGTCCAATCAGTATAATAAGCGGAATCTTTAAGTTGTCCAAACTTAAAATCGCCCTCTTTAATTACAAAAGGGTCCTCACCAATGGTCCGGGAAGAAGAAAATTCCCCAAGAAAGAAGCGTTTTTTCTTAAAAGTGCCCATAATAAGCTAATATTATCTTAGCGGGATTTACGAAGAAAGGCAAACCGAACTCAAGAAATGTTAACAGAATGTTATTGACAATCAGGTATAATGGAAACGAGGCTTATAAATATGATAAAATACTAATATTACATATGCGCGTCCTCATTGTTGAAGATGAACCCGACTTGGTAAAACTGCTAATCTCATTATTAAAGAAGGCTGGTTTTGCTGTAGATGCCGCCGATGAAGGTGAGCGCGGTTCTTTTTTAGCACGTACCAACAATTATGACCTAATTATAACCGACTATATTTTACCTCGCCTAGACGGTTGCAGCCTAATTAAAGAAGTACGTGCTGATGGTCGAACGACGCCAATCTTAATGCTCAGCGTACGTCAAAGTATAAATGATAAAATCGACGTTTTAGATGCTGGAGCAGATGACTATCTGCCAAAACCTTTCTCCTCTGAAGAACTCCTGGCTAGAGTTAGAGCCTTGCTACGCCGGCCAACACAATTACCGGCTAAGACAAGTAGTTTTCACGATCTTAAATTAGAAGCTGATTCTTTTCGGGTTTATCGAGGAAATAAAGAAATAAAACTTACCAATAAAGAATTCTCTTTATTACAATATCTCTTGTTAAATGCTGGAAAAATAGTTTCCCGAGAAAACTTATTAGAACATGTCTGGGACGAAAGCACAGACCCCTTTTCCAATACGGTAGAAACGCATATTCTCCGTCTCCGCCGAAAAATCGATCAACACGGCAAAAAGTTAATCCATAACATTACTGGACGAGGATATAAATTAGATTTACGGCCATAAAATGTTAGCAAGAGTTTAAATTATTATTGCTATAGTTAAAGAGCGGACAGCAATAACGCTCTCAAGGTCGAGCCGCAGAAATAAATTAAATAAAAATAAACAATATGATAAAACCAAAAGCTAAAAACCAAACTGATAATAATCCAGGAACTCCCTGGCGCAGTTAAATCTGACACTTTCCTCTTTCTGGGGAAAGTGTCTTTTTAGATATGAATTGGCAAAAAATTAAAGAAAAAACTTTGGCGACTAAAAGTAATGGTGATGACTACCCCAATGCTCGTAAATTACAAGCCTCTTCTCTACTATCAGTCGGAGTAATGCTTTTAATTAATGGCATTCGAATTTACGACTACATTATTGACCCTAAAAATGGAGGTCTGCCCTTACCTTTCACCCTCCTCCTCTTCCTAGGAATGCTGGGTATTTGGTATTTAGGCAGAAGGGGCTGGATTAAAACAAGCGCCTGGTTGCTAATCAGCGCCTACGGTCTGCCAACAATTTTTTGTTTCTATTATTGGGGTGCGGACTTGCCTGCCGCCATTATGATGACCGTTCTTATCGTAATGATGGCTGGAATTTTTTTAGGTTCCCGTTCGGCTCTAAGCGTTGCTATTAGCTTTATCAGCGCTATTTTTGCCATCTCCTATCTTCAAGTTAATAAATTAATCCCTATTAACGATAATTGGCGACAAGCACCAAATCAACTGGCCGATTCTTTCGTTTACACTCTTATCTTCAGTATTATTTTTCTTCTAGCCTGGACGATTGTTAGAGAGAATAAAAGAGCCCTAAAAGCAGCGGCATTAGCTAAGCAAGAATTAGAAAAAGAAAGAGACCAGCTAGAAATAACGGTAGCGGCACGAACAAAAGCAATCACGGAGATGCGCCGAGAAAAACTAGAACAGCTACAAACTCTGGCCAGCATTGGCCAGCTCTCTGGCGGTATTTTTCACGACATCATTAATCCTTTAACGGTAGTTAATCTCAGCTTAGAACAATTGCGGAACGAAAGCTTCCCGCAATTAGACAAATCTCAAGATTATTTGCAACAAGCCTTATCTGCCCTTAAGCGCATTCAAGAATTAATCAATAGCGCTAACGCCTGTCTTCGCCACCAGAGCCAAGAAAAATATTTTTCCATCCGCACGGAAGTTGAGCAAATTAAAAAAATTATGGAAAGCCAAGCCAAGGCAAACAAGGTAAATATTGAAATTGTAGTTGAAGAAGATTCCGAAATCAAAGGCAATACCACGCGCTTCAGCCAAGTGATGATGAATCTTCTTAAAAATGCTATTGAAGCTTGTGCTCAAACAGATAAAGCAGATAAGAAGGTTTCTATCTGGATTAGCCGGGAACGCCCGGGGCAAATAGCTAAAATCCAAATCAGCGATAACGGCAGCGGAATTGCCGAGGAAGACTACCAACGAATATTCGAAGCCTTCTTTAGCACTAAAAATAATAACGGCAAAAATATCGGCCTAGGCTTAAGCTTGGTTAAAGAAATAGTCGAGCAGGATTTTAATGGTAAAATCCAAGTACAGAGCCTCTTGGGAGAAAAAAGTAATTTCATTCTTCGACTTCCCGTCTTATGACAAAAGAGCAAGCACTAATCCGCCAACTAGCAGAAAAAGAATTTCAAACTTGGCCCGAACCATTGATTTTAGGTTTGAAAAAAAGCTGGCAGCAAACTCTTAAAGATGACAAAAACGGACTCCTATCGCTCTTACCTCTAAAAATAGTCAATGATAACAGAGCGGCTATAAATGGCACCCATACAGTGGCCAGGGAGTTGGGAGCGGCCGCCCTCTACTTCTGGACAGCCGCCAACTTGCAAGATGATTTAGCTGACAAAAAGGCTTCCCCTCGACAGAACATATTTCTGGCTAATGCTTGTCTCTACAGCGCTCAGCGACTAAGCCTAGAAGCAGGAGTAAAGCTTAAAAAATCTGACTGCGAACAATGGTATAAATTATTATTAAGCAGCGATGCCGCTAATCTTCAGGAAATACAAGCGCCTCAAAAAATAATGCCAGGAGAACTAGCGCCGGCCAATAAATCCTTGTTTCTACTGGCTGGACCATGGCTATTGAGCGGATTTTTAAACTGGAAAAAAGCAGACAGGCAAAAATTACTGTTGGCCGGCAAATATTTTTTAGCAGCCAAGCAGTTAGCCGATGATGTTTATGACTATCAAGACGACTGGCAATCTGGAAGAAGAAATTTTGCCCATCGAGGTTTAAAAAAATTACCAAATTCTCAACAACTACCCGCCTACTATCGCCAACAGGCAAAATTAATTCTAAAAATCTGCAAAAAATGCCGCCTGCATACAAAAACAACCTCCGCCTTTAAAAAGGGAGATTGTTTTGATCTTTTTCTAGAGCCCTTAGAAACTAATTGCCAACGGGCGTTGGCCAACTTAAATCAAGCGGCGGGGTTAAATTATAAACGTCCCAAAAACTAGAGACATCTTTTTCTTCTGGCCAAAGATTAACCTGTCCATAATCTTTAACAAGCAGGGGTAATAGTTCTGCTTCACCGGAAAGATCTGGCTGAAAAACTAAACGGGCTAATAATCCTTGGCTAGTGCCCACTGACCACATCTGATCAAAAACAAAATTGCCTAAAGAATAAAAAATTGGCTTATTGTTATAAATCTCCCAATTCTGGGGCCAGTGAGGATGATGACCAATGACCGCATCGGCGCCGGCATCAATGGCCGCATGAGCAAAATCTATCTGCGCCTCTCCCGCTTGAGCAACATATTCAGTACCAGCGTGCATTAGGACAATTACTAAGTCCGCTTGCTGCCGCCAACGTGCAATATCACTAATTAACCGCTCTTTATCTAAAGAAACAATCCCGGCCCGCTTGGTCGTGGCTACGCTATTGTCATCAGGATAGGCATAGGCTAAAAAAGCAACCCGCCAACCATCTCTTTCCACCAAAACCCCGCGACCAGCCTCTTCCTCGTCTAAACCCGCGCCGACTGCAGTAATATCATTCTCTTGCAAAATACTTAAAGTATCCTTTAAGCCTTGCTGGCCGGCATTTAAAATATGGTTGTTAGCCAAAGAAACAACATCAACCCCTGCCAAGGTTAAGCCAGTAACAGCAAGGGGGTTGGCCTTAAAAGAAAAAGAACCAGTAGGAACAGAGTAGTTGGCATCTTTAAGAAAAGGTGACTCTAAATTAAAAACAGCAATGTCAGCCGCAACCGTAGTAGTGGCAATATTAGTAAAGGGCCACTGATAGTCATTATAGGCGACCATCTTAGCGTTAACAGTACGTGAGAGCATGATATCGCCGCCAAAAAGCAAAGTTAGCGGTTTTCGTTCCGACAAATTAGCTGAAGAGGGCAAAGAGACATCAGTTTCAAGACCCTTCTGTAAAGAAGGGGGATAAAGCCAGTCCTCTTCCCCAACAAATTTATAGTAAAATAAAAATATACCTAGAAAAATAATAGTCCCGAGCAAAAAAAGATAAAAATATTTAGATTTAAATAGCCCCCAAGACATAAAAGCCTGAAAATGTTATAATAATAAAAAATCTAAAATTATGAAAAAATCACTCCGCGCCGGCCTCGGTTTCGGTCTTACCTCGGCTGTCATTACCACTCTCGGCCTAATGATTGGCCTCAATGCTTCCGTTGGCTCTAAATTAGCGGTAATCGGGGGCATCCTCACTATTGCTATCGCTGATGCCTTCTCCGACGCTCTCGGTGTTCATGTATCTAAAGAAACGGAACCGGGCGCCATTGCTAAAGAGGTCTGGGAAGCAACTGGCTTTACCTTCCTTTTCAAATTTCTCTTTGCCCTTACCTTTCTTATTCCCGTTATTATCTTTTCTCTGCCTACCGCTTTAATTATCAGCATTATCTGGGGCTTGAGTATTCTGAGCATCTTAAGCTATAAGATGGCGCAAAGCCAGGGACAGAGCCGCTGGGAAAGCTTGGGCGAACACCTGGGCGTAGCCATTGCGGTCTTAATCTTAAGTAATACTATCGGCAACCTTATTGCCCGCTATTTTCAATAAATTAAAAAATAAATACAGAGCAAAAAACAACTTGCAAAGGTTGTTTTTTTATAATCGCCGACGTAAAACACTATAAGCAGGCCAAGCTTGTTTTGATCTAATCAAAACCTGTCTTTCCCCGCCACCACCATGAGCCTCGCTAATAACTTCGCCGGTCTTAGCATCGCGCATCGTGCTCGCATCCAGCAGGTCTAGCTGATAAGCAGGGGCGATGATTTCCAGCTTGTCAGTCGCTAATAAAGTATTATGCACTCTAATCTTTAAATCATAGACATCGCCGACACGTTTTGTTGAAAGCACTTGTCCACAGAACTCCCAGGGTGAAGAAGGGAAATTACCTTCATAATTTTGCATCCCCGCCCTACTGGGAAACATAAAGCCTTCCGTATAGCCCCGATGATTCAACTTTTCTAACAATTCCGCCTTCAGCCAAGCTAACTCTTTTTTGACTAGCGCCTTTGATTTTCCTGAACAAACCAAATCAATCCCCCGGCGATAGGCACCGATGACGTTGGCTAAATAATAGACACTCTTAGCGCGGCCCTCAATCTTGAGGGCGTCAACACCGCTAGCAATAATTTCTGGCAATCTTTCCAGAAGACAAAGGTCTTTAGAGTTAAGCAAATAAGTGCCGTGGCCGTCTTCCCCAATTATTAAAGATTTATCATGGCCAGCTGGCTTAATTTCATATTCCCAGCGACAAGGCTGAGCACAGTCTCCTAAATTAGCACTACGGCCAATATAATAATCCGAGAGAAAACAGCGACCGGAATAAGAACTACATAGAGCACCATGGACAAAGACTTCAATTTCTGTCTTGCCAACACCCGCCTTAATAGCGGCGATTTCTTTCAGACTTAATTCCCGGGATAATATTAAGCGCTTAAATCCTTGTTTTGCCCAAAAACGGGCAGAGGCGGCGTTAGTGCAATTAGCCTGAGTGCTTAAACTTAAGCGGGCTTCTGGCCAGACCGATTTCACCGTCTCTAAAACCCCAGGATCAGCAATAAACAAAGCGTCGGGCCCGATTGAGCGCAGCTGACGGACATGCTTTTTTAAACTAGCTAAATGGCCATCACGGGCAATAATGTTAAGGGTAATATAAAGTTTTTTCCCTTCTTGATGAGCGAGTAATAAGCCCTTTTTGATATCAGCTAAAGAAAAATCATTCACTCGAGTACGCAAAGAAAAATCCGGTAAACCACAATAAACAGCATCAGCACCATGCGCTAAAGCTGTTTTTAATTTTTCCAAGTTGCCACCGGGAGCTAAAAGTTCCGGTTTTTTTAACTTAGACATACGATTTTTATTCCTTATTAAAACTAGGACGGAACCAGGGTATAAAAATACTGGTCCTTCTTTTATACTCCGCAAACTCCGGATTTTCTGCCATTTTTTTCTCTAGCATGGGGATGCCGGAGACTTTCAAGATTAAAATCGTGATAGTAAGTGGCCCAATAATTCCTACCCAGCCAGAGGGCAAGCTTAAAGCGAGTAAGAATAATCCCCACCATTGAGTTACTTCCCCAAAGTAGTTAGGATGTCGGGAGTAGCGCCACAAACCTGATTGCATAATCTTACCCCGATTAGTTGGTTTTTGTAAAAAACGAGCAAGTTGAGCATCGCCCACAGCTTCGAAAAAGAAGCCAAGCAACCAAACTAAAATACCAAGGACATCAATAATATTAAATGAAGAGCCAGCATTACTATTAATTAAAAGCACCGGCACTATAATTAAATATAATAGCGCCCCCTGAAGAAGATAGACTTGAAAATAAGAACGAATATAGAAAAAGCGCCCCCACTCCTTACGCCAGGCTAAATAACGATAATCCTCTTTCTTGTTTCTATTGCGCCGATGAATGTGCCAGGCCAAACGCGAGCCCCAAATACTCACTAAAATGCTGGCAATCAGGCCGCGAAGGCTAAAGCTGGCAAAGAGCAAGAAAGAACTCCAGGTCAGAAGAATAAAGCCAAGACCCCAAGCAACATCCGCGACGTCATTTCTCTTCTTTGCGACTGATATCAAAAACCATAAGCTCATGTAACCGAAAAGAATAAGGGCTAACAATAAATAATTGCTCATAAATTAATTTTAAGCGCAATAAAATAAGTAAGTCCAGAAACAGCGGCAGCAATAAAAGCTCCCCAGATTAAATCAACGATAGTGACCATTAAGGGCCAATCTTTCAAAGTCGCTAAATTGGTCAAATCATAAGTGGCATAAGTGATTAAACCGAACAAAGCACCAAATAGAAGTGCCTGCTGCCAAGACCCTTTATCTAAAGCCGGAAAAATAACAAAGATAACCAGACCGGCAATAAAAAGAAGATAAAAAATAATAGCCGCCAGCCAGTTAATGTCCGGCCTCATTAAAAAACCAAGTTGACGGGCATAAAAACCTTTAGCAATAACCGCCAGCCAAATCATGTCAATTACCAAAAACAACGGCAAGGCAATTAAATAAATCTTTATAAACATAATATTATTAGTTAAATTATTAACTATATATAATAAAAATAGCACGTTTTAAGCTATTTGGAAAATTTTAACTAACCCCTAATTAATAGCTAAAAATACTCTAAACTACTTATTCCAGAAAATAAAAAAACCTCCTGCTGGGGAGCAAGAGGTTTATCTCGGGATGTCGGAGATTTTTTATCTCAGCACTTAGTTGGATTGAACCACTTACGGATTGGCAAGTAGTGCCCTGCCAGATAACCGGCCCCAAAAGCCGATATGGCAATGATAACAGTTATAACAGTTTTAAGATGTAAGGGGCTGATTGCGCCAAAGGCCAACAAAAGAAACATAGATGCTATCAACATCGCGGACTCGAATCTTTGCTTCTTTTTAAGCAAAACAATTCTTTTTTCTTCTAAACTCATGGTTCCAATTTTTAGATGTACGACAATTAATTTAACTAAAAAAATAATATCATAAATATTTAAATATGTCAATAATATAACAAAAAATAGGCTTAAATTAGCCCACTTAGTGCATTACTTGGGATCTCGGACAATATTAGAACTAATATAGCTAAATTTTAATCATTTAATAATGAAATCTGATCAGCCACAACTTCACCGACACATTCTCCAAAAACAGTATTTACATAAGCACAGGTAACGCCAACTAATCTTCCCACAACTTCTATATTTTCACTATTTTCAGCAATATAGTTATTTGTTCCTAAAACATAGAATTGTTTATACTCAGAATCCTTATCAAAGTTTTCAACCCCAAAATCTTTGCCATTAACAAATGTTGAAATAATTTTCCCTTCCCAAATAACAGGATATTCTTTTTTAAACCTTTTTTCGCAATCACAATCAATCAAATTATGCTCTTTTAAATCGTTTTGCTGTTTTTTGATTACTGACTTATATTCATCATAGCTAATAACGGGGTTTTCCGCATTAACGACCATAGAATTACAAATGACAAAAATAGAAAAAATCGATACCATGACAAAACCCAACATCGAAGACCAAAAAAATATTGGAGAAATAGTTTTTTTTATCTTTTTCATATAAACAATGCGGATAAATTCATTCTAATGCTTAATTTTTCTCTATTTTAAAAAATATCTATAACCTTTTTCTTTTACTTTATCCTTACCTCTCTCGCTAACCAAAAAAACTTTTAATTTTAATAACTTCCATCCATAAGTCATTTTTTTTATTTTTCTCTTGAAAGTTTCTTCCCATGAAACCGGTATGGCTATTGCATAAATCCTTCCTTTTTTAGGATCATTTCCTTCTATATCCATTCTTTCCAATATTTGACCAAATAAAGTCCAAAAAGCATTATATTTGGTTTGCGTCCTCGCCCTCCCTTCTCCCTTGGCTTCAATATAGTAGTTTTTTCCCCATTTCTTATGATTTTTTGTAACGATATCGCAACCATGTTCATTATTCTTTTTCGCTTTATTTTTTATAATATATCCCTTATTTTCCAAGTAATCCCGAACTAAATTGACAACCTTTTTTTCTTTTAACATACTACTAATTTTAATTATTAAATATAATATAAAATTACCATTTTTTAGCTAAAATATCAATTTTAAAATATTATAACAAATAAAAAAATGGCGTATACTATACAAAAAATAGGCTTAAATTAGCCTATTTAATGTATTGCTCGGGGACATGGATTCGAACCATGATTGATGGCTCCAAAGGCCACTGTCCTACCATTAGACGATCCCCGAAATCTGGACTTATCTTATTAAATTTATCGACTCCCGTCAAATCAAACATAAAAAGGCGCCTTAAATCCAAAAAACGCCTTTTCTCTCCCTAAACGCGTGCGTATTTTCTGACCGCAAAGAAACTGGCTAAAAGGGTGATTAGGAAAATGATACCAAATTGCAGGCCAAAGACCGGGATAAAATTATAGACGAAATAACTGATAAGATTAACATTATAGCCAGCCAGGAAAACTTCAAGGTAAGGCTGAAAGAGGGTAAGAAAAGGATAAAAAACAGCAATCATCACCAAGACGCTGATAAGCGCGTAAATAAAGGCCGAAAAAAGAAAGGGCATATAAACAAAGAAATTGGAGGCGCCGACTAAGCGCATAATTTCAATCTCTTTCTTATGAGTATAAACAGCCACTCTAATAGAGTTATAAACCACCAGTAAGCTCGTTAAAACAAAGATGACAATAATAATCGCCCCAACTTCATTAACGCGATTAGTAACGCTCTGAATTTTAGTAACCACGGCGGTATTATCACTAAAGTCGCGTGACTCAATAATGTCAGAGTCCAACTGGCGCAAAGAATTAACCAAATTACCAGTATTATCAAAATCAGCCGGCGTAATCGCTAAACTTGGTGATAAGGGGTTGCTGCCCAGCTCTCTTAAAGCCTGCAGATCGGAAGAGCGTCGTGTAGGGAAAGAGTGTAGATCTCGGTGGTC
>CALJZR010000040.1 GCA_937983635.1 uncultured bacterium
AAGTGGATGCTGCCTTAGATGAAGCTAATTCCGAACGCCTGGCCCAGATTTTAGACGACCTCTCGGAAAAGACTCAATTCGTCACCATTACCCATAACTGCGCCTCCATGAAGCGAGCTAGCATTATTTATGGCGTGACTATGAAAGCTGATGGCGTCAGCCAATTACTCAGCATCCGTTTGGATGACATCGCCGCTTTTAAGAACTAAAGAATAAAATTAAGAAAAAAAATAAAACCGCCCCACCAAAGGCGGTTTTATTAAAGCAGGCGAATTTACTTTATCCATATTTTTCTGTTATAATAACAATAATCGCCCTAATCTTGAAAGGGGTGCCTGAATTTTAGAAAATTATCTTATGTCTAAGAAAATTATTGCCCTCGCCTTAATTGGCGTCTTTATTCTCGGCTCTGGTTTCGGCTGTAAAACCGTAGATAAAAAAACTCAGGAAGCAATGCAGCCAATTACTCTAACGTACTGGCGCGTCTTTGATAGCCCTGACGCTTTTCAAGAAATAATCGGCAAGTACAATGCTATCCACTCCAACATTACCATCAACTACCGCAAGCTGCGCTATGAAGAATATGAAACTGAACTGCTCAATGCTTTAGCCGAAGACCGAGGCCCGGATATTTTATCCATTCACAACACTTGGCTCCGTAAGTATCAGAATAAACTAGTACCAATGCCCGCCAGCATCACTATGGCCTATCCGGTAGAAAAAGGCTCCATCCAAAAAGAAATTGTCCCCGAGCTACGCACCATCAAGAGTCCGACCTTAAGAGAATTAAAAGATAAATTCGTCGACGTCGTCTACAGTGATGTAGTTTTAGATGACAATCAAGTTTACGGACTACCTTTATCCGTCGACACCCTCGCTTTATACTACAACCGCGATCTCCTTAATAACGCCGGCATTACCGATGCTCCCCGCTACTGGAATAAAGAATTCCAGCAAAACGTCAAAAAGCTCACCAAGCAAGATCCGGTCACCGGCATCATTCAATCTGGCATCGCTTTGGGTGGAAGCAATAATATTGAGAGATATAGCGACATCCTGGCCGTATTAATGCTTCAAAATGGCGCCATCATGATGGATGGTAAGCAAGTATTATTTAATACTGTCCCCGCTGCCACTAAAGACAAAAAATATAATCCCGGCCTCGAAGCTTTGCGCTTCTACATTGATTTTTCCAACCCGGGCAAAGAGGTTTATTCTTGGAATGAAACGTTGCCTAATTCTTTAGAACTCTTTGCTAATGGCAAATTAGCCCTGATGTTCGGCTATTCCTATCATATGTCCGCCATTAAAGCGCAGTCGCCAAAATTAAACTTTTCTGTCAGCCCCCTGCCTCAAATTGAAGGCAGCCAGTATGAAGTTAATTTCGCCAACTACTGGGTAGAAACAGTTTCAAAGAAGAGCAAATATCCTAATGAGGCTTGGGATTTCATTCTTTTTGCCACTAAAGAAGAACAAGTGCAGTCATATCTTGCTAAAACCCAACGGCCAACCGCTTTACGCGCTTTAGTAAAAACCCAGAGCGAAGATAATGAAATTGGTATTTTTGCCTCGCAGCTACTAACCGCTAAAAGCTGGTATCGCGGCAAAGATGCAACTTCAGCAGAAACAGCCATTGGGGAAATGATTAATAGTGCCCGTCAAAACACCGAGAGAATTTTAGAAGTTATCAATACCGGCGCCGCGAAAGTGCAGCAAACGGTAAATTAAATTTATGCTTAAAAAATTAATTATCAGCCTTGCCCTCGTCTTCAGCTTATTCTTCGTCATGACCCCTAATCTGGTGGCGGCCGAATCAATTGTTGATAACACCTCTGTTAAATATGAACATGGCGACTACAATCTTAATGACATGGTTAAAATTGCTGTCCGGGCCTCTCGCTGGATTTTAGGGATTGTCGGCTCGCTCGCTTTACTGATGTTTGTGTACGGCGGCCTGATGTTTTTAATCTCAGCGGGCAGTAGCGATCGGGTGAGCAAAGCAAAATTAATTCTCATCGCCGCTGTTGCCGGCCTCGCCATTGTCTTCGCCAGCTATCTCATTATTAAATTTGTTCTTGGTACGATGGGAATTAACTGGGACGGTAGTAACGCAGAAGTAGTTTTACAAACCAATACCGTCAAGCTCTTATAACACCCACATGAACGGCTTCACCTTAAAAACCTTAGCAATTGAAGAAAGAGCGGGAGAAAAATTGCGTTCAGCCCGCCAAAATCAAAATGTACCCCTAGAAATAATCGGTAAAAAATTACGTATCCGCCCCGAATATCTTTTAGCCTTAGAAAATGAAGAATATGACAAATTACCATCGGGTCTATATGGTCGACAATTTCTTAAAGAATATTGCCAGTATCTCAAGTTGGATATTAAAAAAATTCTTCCTCTTAGTCCCTTTGCTGAGAATCAAGCTGGGAACGACCCCTTCTCTCAAAAAATTCTGCGGCGGCATAAATTCTTAGTTTTCCCTAAATTAATCCGCAACTTGATTTTTGTCTTCCTCTTTCTCGTCTGTCTGCTCTATTTGTTTATCTACTTCCGCCGCCTGGTTTCCCCGCCTTCTTTATCCTTGGAATACCCTGACCGCAACTTAGTGAGCACCGAATCAAAAATAGAAGTAAAGGGGCAAAGTGATCCCGAAACTGAAATCACTATCAATAACACGAGTATCATGAGCGCCCAAGACGGATCATTCTCGCAAGAAGTAAAGTTGAAGAAAGGCTTGAATAATCTCACCATCAGTGCTAAAAAAAAATACGGCCGGGAAAGCGTAATTGAACGCCAAATCCTAGTCGAAGACAATTATGAGCAGTCCCAATAAAACTTTGCTATTTGACATAAATTTTATTTTAAATAAAATAGCAATTGGAGAAGGACAGAAGGTGGCCGAGCTTGGTTGCGGTAATTTCGGCTATTTTGTCTTTCCGGTCGCCAAACTAATAGGACCGCGGGGAAGGCTCTTCGCTGTCGATATTCTCAAAAATACCTTAGAAGACATTAAAAAAAAGGCTTTACAGGAAAATCTCCAACAAATTGAAACAGTTTGGAGTAATCTCGAGATTTTTAAAGGAGCAAAAATTGAAAGCGCCATCCTTGACCAGGCCCTATTAATCAACATTCTCCACCAGTCAGAAAAAAGAGTAGAAATCCTCCGTGAAGCTATCAGAATGTTGAAAACTGGAGGAAAATTACTGATTGTAGAGTGGAAAAATATTGCTAGCCCCTTGGGACCGAAAACGGAACAACGGGTTAACAAAGAAACCCTGAAAGAAGCGGCTCCAAAACTAGGCCTATCCTTAGCGGCCGAATTTGAAGCCGGCCCCTATCATTACGGATTAATATTTCATAAATCATAAAACTATGCAAAATTTACTGACCTGGCGCTTTTGGTTCAATCTGCGCCCCGAATCCCTGTTGCCTCTATTCACTAATTTATTTTTGGGTCTTCTCCTTCTCTTACTACTAGCCACCATTTTTACCGCTCTAAAACAAAGACGCAAAAGCTTATATAAAAACTTCTGGAAGCGCTCATATGGCTTTAGCTTGGGCAATCTGCTAATTGGCACCGTTCTCTTTTTCTTTAACTATGAACGAGCCGCCTTCCTCTCTGCTCGTTTCTGGCTTGCTCTCTGGGTAATCGTCATGATTGCTTGGTTAATTCCAATTATTAAAAGCTATCGCCGTGTCCCCCTGCAAAAGCAGAAAATAGAAAAAGAACAAGAATTTAAAAAATATATTCCCTAAACAAAAAACCCTCCGCTAACGGAGGGTTTTTTAATAATATCCTAAGAACGAAGACGCCACACCGTAATTGATCCTTCAAAAAAAATAGCCTCATAATTTTCTCTAATAAATCTATCAACCGGATTATCTTGATTGTGCCGAAAGCGTTCCAGAGAAGGGGGGTAAGAAGTCACGGCGCAACTTGGAAGCTCCGCCTCTAATTGCGCTCGCGCCTGATTAAATTGCGCCTCTGTCTGATGGCCAGTAATCAAGATATCAAAAGACGTGGCGCTCAGCTTGCCGCTCTCCAGATAAACATTAGGGATAAAAGGACCAGCATGCAAAGTTTTGCCCGGGCATTCACGCCTTATTACCTCTAAAAATTGGTATTCTTTATCATTATAACTATTAAAAATTAAGAGATTAAAAAATACGCTTACCGGGAATAACCAAATCCAAACGAAACCAGGAATGGCTAAATATGATAGGAGCTTAGGCCGGTGCTCAGCGCTAAAAATAAAGGGTAGCAAGGGGATTATTAAACTTAAAGCAAAATTTAAATGATAGTAATCCGGCAAAGGATAGCAAGAGAACAGAAGGCCAGCAGTTAAAAAAAGAATAAAATTAATAGAACGAGAGCGCCCCCGCCAAGAGATGGTAATTAGCCCCAGCGAAAAAAAAGCTAAATATAAAAAACGATAAGAGATGCGATTCGATTCAATGTAATGAAACAAAGGAAAAGAAATTAAATTCTCCCATAGCAAAGATGGCGACCAAAATAAAAATAAGGCAATTAAAGGCAAGGCGCTGGCCAAACTATAAAGTAAAAAAGAATGGAGACGTTCCCGAAGTGATCGGTCAGCAAAGGGCCAGAGCAAAAATAAAGCACTGACGCCGGCAGCTACTAAACCCTTCTGCTGGAGCAAAAGAATGCTTAAGCCCGCCATCAAGCCGGCAAAAAATAACCATAGATAACGTTGAGAACGCAGATAGCCTAGATAAAAATACAGAGACCAGATAATAAAAACGAGATTATAAAAATTATGGTTAATAATCCAACACCAAGAAGAGCTGATAATAAAAAATAGAGGGACAAATAAATTAAACGGCGAAGATTTCAACTGTTCCGCCGTTTTATAAAGGCCAAGTGCTCCTAACATTAATAAAACAATGGAAAAAATTTTAGCGGACCAAAAACTGACGCCAACTATCTGCCAAAGCCAGTATAAAAAATAAAAGCTCAAAGGCGGCAAGAAAGAAAAAAAATCAAAATAAAGACGGCGTCCATTATAAAGATTCCAAGCCCCATTTAAAGTAACCCCCTCATCGCCATTTAAAAGATGATTAAAATGAAAAAATACAGCTAAGGCGATTAAAAAAAGCGAATATAAAAACAACCAAATTTTCCGATGCTTTAAATTACTGAACTCTTTCATAAATAATACTTAGATTATCACTAAAAACCACTCGCCAATCAGAGGATTGGCTTAAATAAGAGTATAAAGGATTGTCTACAATCAGCTCCTGCTCCGTTACTTGAAAAAATAATTTTTCACTTTCTCGTAAACGTAGGGGCGGACGAACTTGTTTAATTAAAACTAAACGAATATCATAATCAGAAAGCAAAAAAGTAAAATCGCTATCCGGGTTTCTAAAAGCTAAATATTCTTCTAAAATCGTCCAGCCACGATAGGGAGCCTGAGGCATCCGTCCGTCAATAAATAGCTCTTTTTCGGGATAAGAAAAAAGCAAGAAGCCACCCCAGTTATATTCATTAAATAAACGCCAAGAGCTTGTCTCGGGACGAGACTGTAAATAAGAAACAGCGGCACAAGGATATTTTTTTCCACAAAAATCTCTAATACCATCTTGCTGCCAAGGCAAAGAAAAACCCAGCCAAAGAGCGAAGGCGCCGACAAGCAATAAGCCAGTAATACCTAGGCGAAAGAGCCAAATTTTTTTCAAAGGCCAAGAAAAATTATTAATAAATTCCTGGACTACTGCCGACATCAGGGGCAAAGAAGCGATTACAAAAATAGGGAAATGCCGACGAGACCGGAAGGCCATGATAAAAAACAAAATAGCTAAAGCCCAATCCCAAAGAGAAAAACTAAGCCGTTTGCCAAAATTCCATAAATATAGAAAAAAGGCAGCCGCAAAAGCAAGATAACATAATTGGGGATAATACAGAGGGAGAATAAACTGACTTTGCCATTCTTGGATATAAGTCATGTAGAGAGTGTTGGCATAAGAACCCAGAAAAGAATACAGGTCCAAACCATAGGGATTAACCAGAGTCGCCAGCAAAGAAAAAATAAAAATTAAGCCTAAAAATAAACGGTCTTTTTTAGAAAAAGCGGAAATTGTAAATTTTCTAAAAATAGGCCAATTTTTTATAAACCCCGCCAAACAAGCATAAAGACAATAGGCAAATAATAAGGCCAAGCCCAGTAAAAAACTGCCATGCAAATTAGCCCACAGCATAAATATTAAAGGCAGGCTTAAAAACCAGAAACGATAACGAGAAAAATGAGAAAACAAAAAAAATAAAATAGAAAGAAACATCAAGCCCACTTCCTGGACTCTTAAACCAAGATGGGGGCGACTAGCAAACAAACCTAGGGATAAACAAGCAAAAATACCAACAAATAAAGCCGAGTCGCTCTTAGAAAAAAGGCTAAAATTGAAAATACGGCGCCAAACGAAAAAAATAGCTACCGCGATAATAAATAAGAAAAAGAGATGGAGCCCCAAAAACGAAGTTCGGCTAAAAATAACAGCCATTCCATAGTTTAACAGCCATTCATGATCAACCCAGCCTTGACCCGATAAAGTATAATTATAGTGGTCGATAGTCGGAGCTTGACCGCTCGCCGCAATTTCAGACCCCACCCGTAAATGCCAGCCTAAATCGCTATCAGAATAAGAAAAAGAGTTTTGCAACAAAAAAATAGCCAGAGCAAAAAATAAAACCCAAGGCAAGATAGCTATTGACAATTTATAAATTTTATTAGTCATAAGAATATTTTAACATATCCCCAATTGTTTGTCTTCCGTGCTATATTATGGTAAAATAGAAACATCGTTTAAATTATCAACAACTAGAAAGGTGGTGAATTATGAGTAAAAAAATTGTAAAAAATTTATTAGCCTTAGCGATGCTTTCCTTCCTCGCATTACCTTTAGTGACCTTTGCCCAAAGCAATTTGGATGTGGGAATGAACGAAATCGAAAACGGCTTCGCTGACAACGGTCTCGGTAATACTGACCCGAGAACGACGGTTGCGAGATTAATTAACGTCGCTATGCTCTTCTTGGGCATTATCGCGGTTGTTATCGTTTTACTTGGCGGTTTCAAATGGATGACTGCAGCCGGTAACGAAGACAAGGTAGGCGAAGCGAAGAAATTAATGGGCGCCGGTGTCATCGGTTTAGTAATCGTGCTGTCTGCTTGGGGTGTCGCCAACTTCATCTTAAGCAAATTAATCACAGCCACCAACTAGTAATTTCTAGAATCGATTTTGGAAAAGAGTGGCCCTTGCCTAGCAGGGGCCACCGCCCTGGATATCAGTAATACTGGTTTCCAGAGCGGTGCCAAACCAAGACAAAAAAATAACTTTATGCTTTACCCAAAATTCGTCAGAAGCGTATCTTTCTTTATTATAACCAGCTTTTTAATGGCCGGTTTTTTTAGTGCTTTTCCCGTATTGGCTGAAGACTACGGCCTTAACGACAGTGCTGGGGTTGTCACCGCTTACCAAAGTCAAATAAGTAATCCCGACGACAATTTTCTTAGTACTAAATTAGGCACCATTATCGGAATCGTGCTCTCTTTTGTGGGTGTAATTTTCTTAATCTTAATGATTTTTGCCGGCTTAACTTGGATGACCGCTCAAGGCAATCAAGAAAAAGTAGGAAAAGCTAAAGACTTAATGATTAATGCTGTTATCGGTTTGATTATTGTCATGGCCGCCTATGCCATCACCGCTTTTGTCGGTGATCGCCTTATCTAATAGTATGTTCAACTTTCAGACAGGCCTTTTATTTCTCATAGCAACTGTCTTTGGCAGCTTTTTAATGGTAACTAACGTTAGTGCTCAAGGTTCTTATAATTTTGCCAGCTCTAGCGGCCTTGCTCATACCAGTCAGCAGGCAGGCTACGACATCAGCGACCAGACTCAAACCCCAGAGGCCTACATTTCCCGAATAATCACCATCATTCTTTCCGTCTTAGGGGTGGTCTTTTTAGGCTTCATAATTTATGGCGGTATAACCTGGATGATTGCCCAAGGTAATGAAGAAAAAGTTAGTAAAGCAAAAGAATTAATCACCGAAGCTATTATCGGCTTAATTATTGTCATCACCGCCTATGCCATCACTTATTTTATCTTAAAACTTACCAGCGGCTCCTTGCTCCAGTAATATCATGAAAAAAGCGATTAAAATTTATCTTAGTATTTTTACTCTCGGTCTTTTATTATTGCCGGTGGCGATAGATGCTCAAAATAATAAGCCTAATCTAAAAGATGCTTTTGATAACGCCACGGACAGCCCCTTGCAAACAGTGGCAGGTTCACAAGGAGCTGGTTATCTGGCTAGTGTCGGGATTGAAACTTTGGCCGGGCAGGTAATTACCGCGATCACGTCTTTGCTAGGGATAATCTTTGTACTTCTGACGATTTATGGCGGTTTTCTTTATATGAATGCCCGTGGCAATGAAGAACAAACCAAAAAAGCCAAAGCGATTATTACTCAAGCCTTAATCGGTTTAGTAATTATCTTAGCCGCCTACGCTATTTCTTACTTTATTCTCAAATTTTTAATCTAAGCACTCTTCTTATGAAGCCAAAGAACATCAAACCAATTATTACCTTATTACTTTTAACGGCTATCATGGTTCTCCCTTATCTAGTGTTTGCCCAAGGAAACACCATTAACCCCGAATCAAGCGCCAACCCCCTTACCATGTTAAAAAATATTGCAGCTGGGGAAGCGGGACCATATGATAGCACCACCGACCAAAACTCCCTGCCTATTATTCTCGGCTTTGTTATTAACGGCGCTCTTAGCCTGCTCGGCGTTATCTTTATCATCCTAATGGTCTTAGCCGGCTATAACTGGATGACCGCTTCTGGCAATGAACAGAGAATCGACGAGGCAAAAGATACAATTAAACGGGCCATTATTGGTTTAGTTATTACTCTTGGTTCCTGGGCAATTTGGAATTTCTTAGTCGCTAACTTAATTAATAAACTTTCAGCTTAATATATGAACACTCTTAAAAAGATATTATTTAGTGTTCTTTGCTCTTGTTTACTAGTACTTCCGACCCTATCGGCTCAGGCGACTACCACCACCAGCACTCTTAATAACACTATTACGGGACCCGCTGATATCATGCTGGCGAACAGTGGTTTAAGTAGCTTTTCCTTAGGCTCAGTGATTGCTTTTGTTATTCAGGCCGCTCTAAGTCTTCTCGGCATTATCTTCTTAGTCATTATTGTCTTTGCCGGCTATCGCTGGATGACGGCGGCTGGCAACGAAGAGGCTATTAAGAAATCACAGGAAGCGATTAAACGGGCCATCATCGGTCTCATTATTGTCCTGATGGCCTATGCTATTACCTACTTTGTCTTTAAACAGTTGCCTTTTAATGGTGGTACAACTACGACAACAACGCCTCCCCCTGGTGGCGGTTCTACTCCCTAAAAATAAACTAAAAAGAAAAAGAGCCGGTCTGATAAAGACTGGCTCTTTTTGCAAAGAACGATTTAATACTATTTGAGATTTCTGGCCATTGGCCGGCGGACATCTACTTCTTGCCATACCGCCCAATGCAACATTTCCCCGAACACGTTATGAGTATCGTTGGAAATTTTGAAATTATACGTAGCGATAACCTCACCGTAGGCTTTCACCTGGCAGGTGTAATCGCCTGGGATAAAATATTCTCCAGCGATCATACCTGGATTTAAGGTAAATGCCTTTAGTTCTATTTTGCTACTTCTTTCGAAGATAACAAAATTGTAGATAGTATATTTAGAAAGATTCATCACCTTTCCAAAATACCCTTTAACCGGATCAGCCACCACCGGCGCGGCATTTTTTTTATCCAAAGCCATCTGCTGGGTAGCGGCCTTAAAGTCGAGGTCTAATTCTTGGCTCTCCACCACATTTGAATTAGTGCGAAGTTTGACTTCGCGGTTGCTCAACTCCTGAGGAGTCTCCTGGGTAATTGCCTCCGAAATTGAGACGTCCATCAGAGCATCCCTGTCAGCCTCTAACTTTTTAATACGCTTTGCTAAAGCATCACGCTTGGGAGTTAGTCCAGCGACAAGCTGGTTTTGGCTGCTGGCCTCTGCCTTCATATCGGCCAGGCGACGAAGAACACTTGTCCTTTGCTTGCGCCAAGAATCAAGCGTGGGCAAGGAAGCGTTCCCCTGTATTATCAGGGAATCCAAACGGACGCGCTCGCGATGCCACATAGTGGAATCTGGTAGGATTGATTCGCGAGCAATCTGCCCATTGATAGAAGCAAGCTGTCCGCGCAGTTGAGAAATTTCTCTCTCAATTTTCTGGGCGGCCTTGAGCTGCTGTTTGGTTTGAGCGTTAACGCCCGTGGTGATTGCCATAAAAATGGCGAAAATTACGAAAAAAATCTGTGTTTTCATGTTATGTTGGTTTAGATTGTGAATGTACTTATTTGCCTATTCTTCGCTAAGATTTTTATAATCTTAGTTTAGAACTCTCTAGTATAGCATTTTTTTATATATATGTCAATAACTTATCCCCAGCTTATCCCTTGACGAGAAAAGCGAGACATGATATAAAGGTAGGTCGCAAAAATCCCTGCTTGTCATTTGATTAATACTGTAGGGATTTTTTATTTGATAAATAAGTCACGCTAATATGAAAAAAATCAAAATCAGCGAGGACCTTGTGCCTCTTAGTAGCCAGCAGCGAATGGTCTTAAGCTTGATCATCGCTTGCATCTTTCAATTTGTCTTCTTTTTTACCCCGGTGCTAGCCGCTGAAGCGGTGGCCCAAGATCAAGGGACAATTAAAATGGATTCAACTAGTAAAAGTCAGGCCGATCCTATCGTGGCCGCTTTAATTGAACAGGCTCAAGCAAAAACAGAGACAGATAATTTAAATATAAATTCTGAAGAAATAGTGGGAACAGAGGAAGCTTCATTAAATGAAGCTGCGCCGCAAGTAAAGGTTATTCGTACCAGTACCCACACCATGACTGCCTATAACTCCGACCCCGCCCAGACTGACAGCACCCCCTGTATCACTGCTAACGGCTTTGACGTCTGCGCTCACGGCGAAGAGGACACCATCGCTGCTAACTTTCTTAAATTCGGCACTAAAGTCAGGATTCCGGAATTATATGGCGACCGCATCTTCGTGGTCCGCGACCGGATGAATAAAAGATATACTGATCGCGTCGATATTTGGATGAAAGAAAAAACTGATGCTCGTAAATTCGGCGTCAAAGTTGCCAAGATTGAAGTAGTCGAAGTAATTGAATAAGATAATTTTCAAAATATATAAAAACACCCGTGCTGAGGAATCAGAACGGGTGTTTTGTTTTTCTAAAAGTAATTTAGAAGAGGAAGGACAAGAAGCCGCGGCGGCGTAAGGATTTTTCTTTTTTCTTAAGATTAATCGTGGTCGGAATAACGGTATCGGGGATTAAAGAAATACTATCAATCCCCTGGGACATTAAGAATTCCGCAAACTCTGGAAAATCGCTGGGGCCTTGGCCGCAAATACCCACTTTGCGCTTACGTTTCTTGGCAACAGCAATTAAATTCTTAATCATTATCTTCACAGCTTCATTCTTTTCATTAGAAACACCCTCAATCTTCAGGCTACCGCCGGCATCACGATCAATCCCCAGCACTAACTGCGTTAAATCATTAGAGCCAATAGAAAAGCCGTCAAAAATATCACAGAATTTATCAGCTAAAATAATATTAGCCGGAATCTCCGCCATCACATACACTTGCAGACCATTAACGCCCCGCTTGAGACCGTTTTTAGCCATAATTTCTTGAACTTTTTTACCCTCTTCAACGGTACGGCAGAAAGGCACCATGATTTTAAGGTTGCTTAAACCATAGTCGTCGCGGACGCGCTTCATCGCTTTACACTCTAAATTGAAAGCCGGCACAAATTGCTTGGCATAATAGCGACTGGCGCCGCGCCAGCCAATCATAGGATTAGACTCAACCGGCTCAAATTCACGGCCACCAATCAAATTAGCATATTCATTGGTTTTAAAATCAGACAAACGGACGATTACGTCCTTGGGGTGGAAGGCGGCAGCAATAATGGCTACCCCTTGCGCGAGACGGTCCACAAAATACTGAGCCTTGTCATCATAACCGACGGTTAATTCTTCAATCTTTTTCTTAGCCTCTTTGTCCTGCAAATTTGGATAATTAATTAAGGCTAAGGGATGGATCTTAATGTAATTATTGATGATAAATTCTAAACGGGCGAGACCGACGCCATCATTGGGAATAAAGGATTGGGCAAAAGCCAACTCTGGCTCGCCCACATTCATCATGATTTTAGTTTTGGGGCGCTTTAAATCTTTAATATCGGTACTGAGAACTTTAAAAGGAATTTTACCTTCATAAACAAAGCCTTCTTCGCCTTCTGCACAACTAACCGTCACGCTCGGACCAGTCTTTAAAACTGAAGAGCCAATATTAGTCCCTACTAAGCAGGGGATTCCTAGTTCGCGGGAAACAATCGCGGCGTGGCAAGTGCGCCCGCCCTTATCGGTAACTATAGCAGAAGCAATTTTCATAATCGGCTCCCAGTCCGGATCAGTCATATCAGTCACGAGCACTTCGCCTGGCTTAAAACTGTGGATTTCTTTAAGTTCCATAATCCGCCGGACCTTGCCGCTACCGATTTTATTGCCGACACTCTGCCCTTTAACCAAGACTTTACCTCTTTTCTGCAAGCGATATTCTTCAATAACATTAAGGTTGCGGACGCTTTGAACAGTTTCCGGACGGGCCTGAATGATATAAAGCTGCTGGTTACGACCGTCTAAAGCCCATTCGATATCCATCGCTCGACCATAATGTTCTTCAATTGCCATTGCCCATTTCGCCAATTGCTTGACTTGGGCATCGGTGATTGAGGCTTTATGTCTTTCACTATTAGAAACGGGGATATTTTTCACTGGGGATTTACCTCCTTTATTATAAATCATCTTTTCCGCCTTCTTCCCAATAGAACGAGAAATAATCGCTAAGGTCGGTTTAAAGACATAAAATTCATCCGGGTTAACCCGTCCTTGAACAATATTTTCCCCTAAACCATAAATGGAATTGATTAAAACTGTATTACGGAAGCCAGACTCCGTATCAATAGTAAACATTACGCCGGAAGAACCCAGGTCGGAACGAACCATTTTCTGGACACCGACCGATAAGGCAATAGAAAAATGGTCAAAGCCTTTGTCTTCACGGTAAGAAATCGCCCGGTCAGTAAAGAGAGAGGCGATGCATTTCTTCACGGCTAATAATAATTCCTTTTCGCCAACAATGTTTAAAAAAGTTTCTTGCTGACCAGCAAAAGAAGCGTCCGGCAAGTCTTCGGCCGTCGCGCTAGAACGCACCGCTACGTCTAAAGCCTTACTATTATTTTCAGCTGATAAGCGCTTATAGGCAGCAGCGATTTCTTTCTTTAAATCGGCTGGTAATTGGACTGCTAAAATTTCAGCTCTAACTTTCTTGCCATGAGACATTAAATTGCGAGTATCGCTGGTGTCTAAATCTTTGAGAATTTCCTTAATTCTCTTTTTAAGTCCGGTGCTTTCTAAAAAATAATTATAAGCTTCGGCTGTAGTCGCAAAACCATTAGGAACTTTAATCCCTTGGTCTTTAAGCTTGCGGTACATTTCGCCCAAAGAGGCGTTTTTTCCTCCAACTGAAGGCACGTCCTTAATGGCGAGC
>CALJZR010000041.1 GCA_937983635.1 uncultured bacterium
TCATTAACTCCCAAGACAATAGTCTTCACTCCGCCCTTCTTAGCCGGAGCAGAAATAATAACTTTCTTGGCGCCTGCTTTCAAATGAAGCCCGGCGCTCTCTTTGTCGCAAAAACGGCCAGTACACTCCAAAACTACATCCACCTGCAATTTTTTCCAAGGCAGTAAAGAGGGGTCCTTTTCGGCAAACACGGCATAACGCTTACCACTAACCACTAAGCCCTTCTTATCGCCGCTTACAGGGCGACCATAGCGACCATAGCAAGAATCATATTTAAGGAGATGGGCCAAAGTCTCATTATCAGTTAAATCATTAATTGCCACCACTTTTAACTCCGGGTGCTGGTCTAAGATAATTTTGAAAGCGGCACGGCCGATACGACCGAAACCGTTGATAGCAACATGCAAAGGCATAGATTTTTAAAATTAATTAAATAAGCTAATAATTTAATTATAGCATATTTTTGGCACTAAAAAAGCCCCCGAAAGGGGCTTCCCGCTCATTCTTAGCGACGGCGGCTGAAACGACGCGGTTTCTCATTTTGAGGACGCTCTTTCTTTTCTGCTTGTTTTTTGGGGTCAACCTGAATAATTAAATCACGCTCCCCTTCATGCTCGGCCGGGAAACGAACATCCACCGTCTGCTTTAAAAGATGATGACCAACCACTGTACCAATCCTGTTTTCCACCTTTATCTTAGTTCCTAAAGGCGGCAACTCAGTGGCCAGATGTTTATAACCCTCATATTCAAAACTTAAACAACACATTAAACGACCACACATTCCAGAAATACGGTCGCTACCGCGGTGAACGACTTGCTGAGCCTCAGCCATTTCGGAAGTAATAGAGGAAAAATCGCGAACAAAACTACGGCAACACAAGCCTAAGCCACAGGGGCCACAATCACCGCTACAGCGAGCTTCATCGCGTGATCCAATCTGTAAAAGACGAATGTTAAGATTAAAGACCCCATTTAATTCTTTGACTAAATCCCGAAAATCAATCCGGCCATCGGCTACAAAAGCAAAAGTTAGCCGACCGCCGGCAAAAGCAAAACGAACGTCAATTAATTTCATCTGTAAATTATGACGTTCAATCAAAGCCTGACAAGTATTTAGAGCGTGGCGACGACGCTCATCATTATAAACTATTTTGGCATCATCCGTGGTTGCTAGCCTAATTACTGCTTTTAACTCTTGATCTGCCTGAATAGAATCACTAAAAGCGATAATCTTACCTAATTCCCTGCCCAATTCCGTATCGACAATTACAAAATCACCCACCGTTGCCCCCACTTCTTCCGCCAGAGAAAAGCTATAAGTCTTATCCCAGGGAGAAAATTGTACTTGGACTATTTTCATAAAAAAAGCAAAGCCGCGTCAAACTGCAAAAAAGACAGATGCGCGGCTTCACCAATAACAAAATCAATTAGAGAGCAAAACGCAAGAAGCCCAGAATCTTGGCGCCGCCAAGAATATCTTTAACCTTCTTCTTGTCGTCTTTGATAAATTCCTGTTCTAAGAGACAAACTTCGCTGTAGTATTTAATCATCTTACCGTCCAAAATCTTTTCTACCATTGCTTCCGGCTTACCTTCTTTCAAAAGCTGTTCGCGATAAATCTCTCTCTCTTTAGCCATTTCTTCAGCTACTACCTGTGATGGATCTAGATACTTAGGATTAGCCGCCGCCACCTGCATAGCGATTTCGGAAGCTAATTCCGTCTGGCCAGGCTGGTCTAAAGAAACTAAAACTCCTAACTTGCTGCCTAAATGAGAATAGGCAGCCAAAGAAGAGCCCTGTAAACGACCATAGCGGCGAATTTCCATCTTTTCACCAATAGTGCCGCTGAGATTGGCTAAGTTCTCCTGAACATTGCCCTGAGCCATGGGTAAAGATAATAAGGATTCCAAAGTCTCCGGACGAGAAGATAATACTAAATTCATTACTTCATCAGCAAAATTTTGAAACTTCTCATTACGAGAAACAAAATCGGTTTCTGAAGTTAATTCGAAGATATAAGCTTCAGTGCCGTCAGCGCTGACTGCCACCTTCACTACGCCTTCATTAGTCTCCCGATCAGTGCGTTTAGCGGCTTTGGCAATGCCTTTCTTGCGTAAAATTTCTACCGCTAATTGTAAATCATTATTAGCCTCATCTAAGGCTTTTTTACAATCGACCATGCCGGCGCCGGTCATCTCTCTTAATTGCTTAATTAATTCCATATTGATTTAGGCTAGCGGGAAACTAATTCCTCCTTCCCGCTGGCAATTTAATTTTTTAAATCCTTTTTAGCATCAATAATCGCCGATTGAATAACTTCAAGAATCAACTTTACGGTCTTAGTGGCATCATCGTTAGCCGGGATTGGATAATTAGCTAACTCCGGATTGACGTTGGTATCGCAAATAGCAATTACCGGGATATTCTTCTTTCGCGCTTCGGCCACAGCCGTTTCTTCTTCCTTGATGTCCCAAACAAAAACTGCATCCGGCATCTTAGTTAAAGCAGTTAAACCGCCCACGCGTTCCGCTAAGCGTTTGATTTCACGATCAAAGTCCAAGCGTTCTTTTTTGGTATATTTCTCTAACTTACCGCTATCGCGCTTTTCCATTAAATCCTGATATTTTTTTACAGATTTCTTAACCACGCTGAAGTTAGTAAGATAGCCGCCGAGCCATTTGCCGACGATATAAGGTTGTCCGGTCATTTCCGCCATTTTCTTCATCGGGGCTTTTACCTGACTCTTGGTGCCTACAAATAAGATTAATTTTCCTTCACGGACTAATTGGGACATGAAGGTCAAAGCCTCTTCCAACATCTGACGACTTTTTTCCAAATCAATCACATAAATGCCATTTTTAGCGGCAAAAATGTAAGGTTTCATCTTCGGGTGCCAACGATGAGTACGATGGCCGAAATGCATACCCGCCTTCAACATTTCTTCTAAACTCGGTAATTTTACCATAGATTTTCTTTGTCCCCCGTATAAAAACGGGGCTTCCGCTCGCTAATTTATATCTTTTGTTTGATATAAACCAAGAAAAATTATGCCAGCGTGACGTGTTAAATTAATAAAAACTTTAATATAAAAAGAGGTGTATCCAGAGGGAAAACCTCAACTCCCTAATAATAGCGGAAAAAAAAATAGCTGTCAAGTCTAAATTTAAAAATTTATTACCTAATAATAAGTAAATTATTGCTGATAAAACTGCCGATAACGGGCGTTAAAAGATTGAACGGCGACATTATAAGCTAATACCGTCTGCTCGTAAGTAGCGGCTTGGGCTTGATAAGCGGCCACCGCTTGATTATAAATAGGCACCTGCTGATTATAATTCTCGTAATCACCACTATTTTTATAGGCGAGCAAAGAACTTTCTTGTTGTTTAAGCTGCTGGTAAGAAACATCCAATGCCGTCTGCTGAGCATCTAGCGCCACTTTTTTAGAATCTAAATTTTGATGATCGGACTTAATGCCAGCCGCCTCCGTCTTAACAATTGCTACCCCCTGGTAAATTTTACCTTGACTTTTTTGCTTAATTTCTAAACTTCCTAAACGGTCGGCATTAAATAGATTTTCAAAATTATCAGTGCTATTAGCCGCTTGACCATTAGTAATCGCCGGAGGCACCACGCCAATTGGAAAATAATTAGTGGTTTCAATATAGCAATAGCCAGAGCCAGCCAAAGAATCAGCAACTGGACAAGCAATGCCCGCGGCCGAATGATTGCTTTCCGGGAAATCTAAAATGGCCGCTCCATAGCCCAGACTCCTTAACCACAGAACAGCTAAGAAAGTTTTGTCTGCGCAAACGCCCTTCTGTAAATATAAGGTTTCGAAAGGATAATAAGGAACATTATTGCCAGCGGCAATCTTTTCATGGTCATAGGGCAGATATTGAATAAAAGCCATGATAAAAGCGGCCGCATCATCAGCGCTGAAAGCAAAGTCGGCAGCCTGCCGACGCAAAGTAGTTAAAATACTGTTCGTCTGATTATCATCACTTCTCAATTTTAAAAACAAGCCATAAAAAGAATCCCGGATATCGGCTGGCTCCTGACCTTCGTAATAACTGTAGACTTTGGGGCTTTGCTGATAAGACTGATAAAGGCTCGCACTAAGATTTGCCCCCAAAGTATAATCTTTATTTTGATAGCGCCAAGTATAGTTTTTATTTGTCGCCGGGACGGCTGAGTTTGGTACTGGGGCGGCGGCGGCAACGGGAAGCAAGGATAAATTCTGATTGCTAATGCCGAGACCAAAGCGACGCATCAGCGCAAAAGCATCAGCGGGACGGCCAAGATAATGCAAGCGGCCATCATCGGGGTGGACATAATAAGCCTCACCGGAAGCTTGAGCCCGTAAGATAATCCTACCTTTCAAATTTAAAGCGCCGCTTTTAGCAAAACGCTGATAATCATTTTCACTCACCCCCAAACCTAATTGGCGCATGAGGATAAACGCATCAGCTGGGCGACCTAAGTAATAGCGCTTTAAATCAAGAGGATTTACATACCAGGCCTCACCTTGGGCCTGCACTTGCAGTAAAATTCTACCAGATAAACGAACAGGGAGAGATTCAGCGTGAATAAAAGAAAGGGGCCATAGAAAGAAAATGGCTCCGGCAAATAAGAAGAAAAAAATAAAACGCTGACGCCGGAAAAACATAAAACTATTTTACTAAAGTAATAAAAATATCTTCAAGCGGAGGATTGGGTAAATGGTTAACATCATTAATAAAACCAATTTTGACATAGCCATCGCCATCAATTACCAATTTACTAATTGAAGCTTGATATATTTCTAAAGATAAGAAACCTAAGACATCGGCGTTGATGATACCAGTTAAAAAAGTCTTGATGATATTGCCATGACAAAATAAAGCAACGCTCTTTCCTCGGTGTTGAGCGAAAATATCTGCTAAAAAGCGGCGCGTCTGGGCCTGTTTTTTATCTAACTGCCGATCAAGCTCACGATATCCTGGTAAATACTGCTTACGCCTTTCTTCGGAGGTGCGAAAATAGCGAACCCGATACCAATCTTTCCAGTCAATTTCATCCAAACGTTCGTCCACCCTCACTTTCAAACGAGGCAAGTTAGCAAACACGGCGGCCGTTTCCTGAGCCCGTGCTAACGAACTAGCGTAGACAATGTCGGGAGATAGAGTCTGAAGACGTTTGGCCAAAAACTTAGCCTGCCTCTTCCCTTCAGCCGATAAAGGCATTAGACAATCGCCTAATTTTTTTTCCAAACGATAATCAGGGTTGGCATGACGGATGAGATAAACAACAGTATAGGGCTTCCGCGTTTTGGGCTGAAGGCGGGAATAAGGATTTTTTTTCATAATAATTTTAGAGTCCAGCATTTTTAGCCGCAAACTGCCAATTCAAAATATTTAACAAAACGGCGCTCACAAAATCAGCCCGGCGATTTTGATAATCTAAATAATAAGAATGTTCCCAAACATCTAAGGCCAACAAAGGGGTGACGCCATGCAAAAAAGCGGTATCGGCATTGGCAGTTTTCATAATCTTCAATTTCCCTTCTGCCAACACTAACCAAGCCCAACCGCTGCCAAACTGGCTTAAAGCCACCGCCTTAAACTCCTCCAACATTTTTTCCAAAGAGCTAAAATCACGTTCAATTAAAGACATCAACGCCGCAGGGATTGCCATCGGCTCCAACGCTGGACGCAAACTCTGCCAAAAGATATCGTGATTGTAGACCTGAGCGGCATTATTAAAGATTGCCGCCATCTCCGCTTGATTAGCACTTGCCTTAATTATTTCTTCTAAAGATAGTTCCGCCAAATCAGTTTCGGCTACTAATTTGTTGAGATTATCAACATAAGTCTGATGATGTTTGCCATAGTGAAATTCCAGTGTACGCGCAGAAATGTGCGGCTCAAGCGCTTCAATTTTGTAAGGTAATGGTTTTAAAGAAAACATATTTTAATAAAAATTAATTATAAAGTTGCTTTCATTATAACAAAAAAATAACAATCCGCCTAATGCCGAAAAAATAGGCCTTTTAGTGATATTTTTACTTAATATTAGTATAATTATACTAAAATTAAACGAGTATTGACATAAACAAAATAATATGACACAATAATAGCACCTAGTTAATTAAAAACTTCAAAAAACCATGGAAACCGTGATTAAATTTTATCCTGGCGAAGCCAGCAACGTCTTCGCCTTGGCCGCTGCTTTAAAAGCGGGCTATAAAATTATTCCGGTTTCCTCAATGATGGAAATCTGGTGCGGCGAAGTTGAAGACACTGACGAAGTAGAAGAAATTTTACTTCTAGACATCTATGCGGATAATGCAAATTTTCCGGATTTAGGTGTTTACCTCCAAATGCAGGGAGCAAAAATCAAGGGCATGACTAATACCCAAGATCTCCAAAGCATGAGCCTTAACTCGACACAATATCAAGGAATTTATAGATTCCTTAATTATTTTGCCGGACAAATGGCCGCTGACGCCCGCGATTTAAGGCGGCCGGAAACTTGGTCATACAACAAAGTGGCCGAACGCTACGGACGCGCTCTCAGAGCCGCCACCATCAAAGCCTATAATACCGCTAACAAGGCATTTTATGCACAAGCCCTAATGGATTGTGCTCTGGAAATTGCTAGTAAAAAAAGAAACTTCCAGATTGATGATCTTGTTAACGGCTATCTAAAAGGCCAAAACGAAGACTTAGCGGCCGCTAAAGCTAAATTTAGCACCAGTGGCCACCCCTTTGTTCTCCCCGGCAGGACAGTAGCCTTTGCCTATCTGGATAATATTTCCGGATGGCTAGACCTCTACACTCTCGGCCAAGAAATTCGCCAGCTATATCCTTATCTCGCGATAATTCAATATCGCCAAAATAATAAGGAATATAATTGGATTATTTCTAACGGGCGGGTAAATGTCCGCCAACTCCTTAACTTAGGGCATCTCGAAGGAGATCCCTACCAGGTGTTGATAAAGTTGCCACACAAAGTGGCCGCCAAAAAATTCGGTCGGGAAATTTCCGACCTCAATCGATAAGAAAGCCGCTGTCTTCATCAGAACAGCGGTTTTTTCTTGGCTTTATTTATTTTTACCTTTACCCGCCAACTGTCCGCAGGCGGCGGCGATTCCCCGCCCCTGGCTGTGGCGCTGGGTGACAGCGACGCCAGCGGCCTCAAGCTTTTCTCTGAAAGCTTCAATCCGACTAGGCGAAGACGCCTGGAACTTACCGGTAGGATTATAAGGGATGAGGTTGAGCAGATATAAAGGCTTTTTCATTAATACTATCAACGCTTCCGCGTCATCTTCACCATCATTGACATTGCGAATCATAATATATTCAAACATCACGCGCCGACCAGTTTTACGAATATATTCATCCGTTGCTTTAAAAATACTAGCTAAAGGATATTTCTGCGCCACCGGCATCAACTGCTGGCGCAAAGAATCAAAAGGGGCATGCAAAGAAATTGCTAAATTAATCTGTAATTTTTCTGAGCCCAGTTTTTTAATACCCTCAACAATCCCGGCGGTTGAAACCGACATGCGCCGAGAACCAAGATTGAATTTTTCGGGATCGTGTAAAATCTTAACTGCTTTAATAAACTGCTCATAATTTAAAAAAGGCTCGCCCATGCCCATAAAGACGACATTATCAATTTTTTCTTCCTGGGATTCCATTTTTAAGCGCCTAGCCCAGAAAATAAATTGCTGAACAATCTCCTCCGCACTCAAATTACGGCTAAAACCACTTTCACCAGTCGCACAAAAAGCACAACCTAAAGGACAGCCAGCCTGAGAAGAAAGGCAAACCGTATGGCGGCCATCACGATTACGCATCAAAACTGTTTCCACAGAAATACCATCACTAAAAGTAATTAGCGCTTTTTCACTATAAGCTGACCCCGAATCTTGTAGTATTTCGGCCTTGATATCCAGCGGGCAATCTTGATTTAAACGCTCCCGCAGAGACAAGGGTAAAACACTCGCTTGGCTCCAGTTACTAATCATATCTTGATATAGAGCTTGGTAGGCCTGACGAAAACGAAACTTTGGTTCTGTCTGCAAAATACTAGATAATTTAGATAAATCCATATAATTAAGACTTTAGTAATTTTAAAACGACAATCTCCGAACGGCTGCCCAAACGTAAAGGTGGGCCCCAAGTACCGGCGCCAACAGTAACAGAAATAGCAAAATTATGCAAACGATGGAGACCGCTGCCAAAACCGCGATAGAGCAAGTGGGCTAAAAGATTAAAGGGAAATAATTGGCCACCGTGAGTATGCCCTGATAACTGTAAGTTAATCCCGGCAGTCCGGGCCGCCCCAATGTCTTTGGGTTCGTGGTACATAAGAATACTCGGCTTAGAAGCATCATACCCGACTTGAGATAAAATCTTCCCTTTAACATCCAAACGCCCTTCGTAATAACAAGTCAGCCCTAAAATTTGCAGGCCGTTACTTTCCACCATTTCATTATCCAAAATTTTGATATTCGAATCCGTCAGTAAAGAGCGGACCTTCCCCGCCCCCAAAATCAAATCATGATTACCAAAGGCATAGAATACGCCCAAGGGAGCAAAAAATTTACGATGACGAAACCAAGAAAAATCGCCGTCCATGCCATCAAAAAGATCGCCAGTAATAAAGATTGCATCCGCTCCTAAACTATTAACCCTTTGAACCAAGCCATCAAAAAAACGCTGACGCCAAACCGGACCGAGATGGATATCAGAAATATGAATAATGCTCCGCCCAATCCAGAAATCAGGCAAATCCTGAATAGAAACGGATAACCTTTTAACTTTATGGGATTGCGCCCACCAGGCCTCCGGCAACAATAAGAGCAATGGCAATAGACTAATAATAATAGTCCTGCCAATAGCTCCCCAAGAATCCAAGGAATAAATATTGGTAAAATCAAGCAACCAAAAAAAGGCCGCTACCAGTGCTGTGTTTAACATTAAACCCAGCCAAAGGCCGACGACTAAATAAAGAGAACGACTCAAAATATTATCATGCCAATGAACCAGTAAGGGCGCCAGCGCCGTCAAAAATACCCAAAAAAGAAGAATCGTGGAAACAGCTATCTGTAGATAAATATTATCTAAGCCAAAAAAATAACGCCAAATCAAAAACATTAAAAAATGTCCCGCCAAATCAACCACAATATTTAAAACAAAAAAAATATATTTCATAGAAACTAAAAAGAGACGCCCAAACGGGCGTCCTTTATTTATTTACCGGCAAATGGGAAAGAATAATATTCAGCCTGATCGCCTAATTCGGCAGCAATCGCTAACAAACGGTTATATTTAGACGTCCGCTCACTCCGACAAGGCGCTCCTGTCTTAATCTGCCCCGTACCCATAGCCACCACAAAATCAGCAATAAAAGTATCCTCTGTCTCTCCGCTACGATGAGAAACGACCGCCGTCATACCATTTTTTCGGGCAAGCTCAATGGCGGCCACAGTTTCCGTAATCGTGCCAATTTGGTTAAGTTTAATTAAAATAGAATTACTGCTCTTTTCTTTAATCCCCCGCTCCAAGCGGGCAACATTGGTAACATAGAGATCGTCGCCGACAATCTGGCACAAGGGCGCAAAAGAAGCGGTAAATTGCTGAAAACCAGCCCAATCATCTTCAGCTAAAATATCTTCAAAAGAAACTAAAGGATGACGAGCGCTTAACTCTTGATAAAAATTAATTAATTCATTGCTAGATAACTGCTTCCCTTCTTTTTTGAGGTTATAAACGCCATCCTGATAAAATTCCGTAGCAGCGGCATCAATGCCAAAGACAAGTTCTTCTCCGAGGCTGTAACCAGCGGCCACGGCCGCTTCCGCTAATACTAAAAAGGGCTCTTCATTGTCCTTAAAAGCCGGAGCGAAACCGCCTTCATCACCAACACTAATTGCATATTTCTTAGTCTTTAAAATCTTTTTCAAAGACTGATAGACCTCAGCACACATTCTGACGGCGCCAGCAAAACTTTTAGCGCCAACCGGTAAAATCATGTATTCCTGGATATCGGTTGCCCAATCAGCATGCTTGCCGCCGTTAAGAACATTCATCATCGGCACGGGCAAAAAGTATTTACCGGTAAATTCGGAATTAAACTTACTAAGGTATTGATAAAGGGGTAAACTCAAAGAAGTCGCTGCCGCCCGGCTGCAAGCTAAAGAAACGGCTAAAATAGCATTGGCGCCTAATTTTGATTTATTCTCAGTGCCATCAAGCGTAATCATAGCATTATCAATTGCCTCCTGATCGCTTGCATCCAAGCCAATTAAAGCGGGGGCGATAATATCTTCAATATTAGCAATTGCCTTTAAAACACCGGCACCGTGATAGCGAGAATCATCATTATCCCTTAACTCAACCGCTTCATAACTGCCAGTAGAGGCCCCCGAAGGAACAGCTGCTTCTCCTTTAAAGCCATTCTCTAAAAATACACAAGCGGAAACAGTAGGGTTGCCGCGGGAATCAAGAATTTCTAAAGCTTTAATGCTGGTAATTTTCATATAAGTATTGAATAAAAAAATTTATAAACTTTAAAGAGCTTAGTGAATGACATTGCCCTTGTAAATATTTTTCTCAGAGCGTTCAATCACTTTCTTCAAAAGCTGAACCGCCTCTAAAGGATAATCGCCAACCGTAGTTTCGTCGGACAGCATCACCATATCAGCGCCATCAAAAACAGCATTAGCAATATCGGAAATTTCTGCCCTGGTCGGATGCGGATTCTTAATCATTGAAGTCATTACCTGAGTGGCAATGATAGCTGGTCGGTCGTGCCAGTGAGCATGACGAACTAAGTTCTTCTGGATAATCGGCAAGTCCTCGATTGGCACTTCAATTCCTAAATCTCCGCGTGCCACCATAATAGCATCAGAAGCGGAAATAATACGATCAATATTCTTTAAGGCAATCCCACGCTCAATTTTAGAAATAATTTTAACCTTACTCTTCTTGCCTAAAATTTTACGCAAACGCATAACATCGTTAGCAGTTTGGACAAAAGATAGGGCAATATAATCCATGCCCGCTTTAATGCCAAATTTTGCATCTTTTAAGTCTTTAGCGGTCATCCCCCCTTTTTTAATGTTAGTATCAGGCACATTAATACCCTTGCGGGAGCTGAGAACACCGCCATTAACAACGGTAGCGCTGATAACTTTATTTTTTACAGAAGTTACTTTCAATTCAATCGCGCCATTGCATAAAAACAACATCTCCCCTTTCTTAATATCTTTATATAAATCTGGACTGTCAATCGGGACTAAATCTCCTTTTTTTACATAAGCTTTTTTAGAATAAACAAAAGCATAATTTTCTTCTGCTTTCATCACGATACCGCCGTCAGGCATCTGGCCGACCCGAATCCGAGGACCCTGGAGATCAAGCATAATACTGACTTTGCGTTCAGATTCTATATTAAAACGACTAACAATTTTTTGGATCCGCTTATATTGATCATAAGTAGCGTGTGAAAAGTTTACCCGGACAATATCCACGCCCGCCGCCAATAAGGCGCTTAATTCTTTCTGAGAATCACTTTTTGGACCAATCGTGGCAATAATTTTAGTTAACATAAATAAAGGCAAAATAAAAACGACCGTAAAACAAGCGTTCGCTTTCCTTGCTTGATTCTTAATTAAATATTCTTAGAAACAGAGATATTATAGAACAAAAGGCTAAAAATTAAAAGACTAAGCCCTTTCTCTAAATCTTTCTTAATTCCCTCATTAAACGGTTATAAAATTCCAGATTATTCAAACTGGCCAGCTGTTGCCCTAAAGGCTCTTTCAAGCGGAAAAGGTGGTGCAAGAAAGCTTTAGTATAAAGACGCAACTCTGGTAAAGAACTGTTGGGATTAATCGGAGAAAAATCACGGGCAAAGGCGGCATTACTGATATTTTTAGTTGAATAAAAATCTGGATATTTATTTAAGGGGCCGGCAAGACTTAAACTTTTTTTAAAACCCTCGAAGCTCTTCTTAAAGGCAAACAAGCGACCATGTCTGCCTTCTCTAGTGGGAATAACGCAATCGAACATATCCCAACCCATTAAATAACAACGATAGATGTCTTCAGGCGTACCAACGCCGAGAGCAAAACGTAAAGAATTTTCAGGAAGAAAGGAAGCGGTTTTATATAAAGTCTCCGCTAAAAAATTACCATCCTTATCTACCGGCCGAGCACCAAAACCGTAGCCGTCAAAACCAATTTTAACCAGCGCTTGAGCACAGTCACGGCGCAAATTCTCATAATCACCACCCTGGACAACCGCAAATAGTAAAGGACGCTCCGATTCCTTAATCTTTCTCTTCTTTAGCTGTTTTAAATATTCTTGCTTGCAGCGTAACGCCCAATCTAAGCTGCGTCTCACAGCCCTACTTAAATCAGCCCGAGGCCAATCGTTGGGAGGACAATCATCAAGACAGACCATCATGTCTACACCTAAATCAAATTGAATTTGAATAGATTTTTCCGGACTGAGCTCATGTTTTGAACCATCAAGCGGCGATTTAAAAGAAACTTTTTCGTCATCAATCTTACCCAAACTCTGAGCCCGATGAATTAAAGAAAAGACTTGAAAACCGCCAGAGTCCGCTAAAAGCGGCCGGGACCAATCCATAAAACTATGGACACCGCCGGCCCGCTTAATAATTTCCTGACCTGGTTGTAAATAAAGATGGAAGGTATTAACCACCATCGCTTCAGTACCCGCTCGTTTTACCGCGGCGCCAGTATTACCTTTGACAAAGGCCCTGGTAGCGTCCGGCATAAAAAAGGGGGTATTTAAAGAGCCGTGGGCAGTTGTAATCCGACCGCGGCGAGTCGATTGTTTTTTTTGTAATTTAAATCCAGACATAATTTATTCTACCCTACCATTATTGGAAAGACCGGCGATTTCATCATCTTCTAACTTGCTAGTTTTAGCCTGGGTCTTACGCTGAAGCTCACCTTTGGTAACAGCATCGATAGCAGTAGCCAGACTACCTGGAGAAATAACCAAAATTTTATTACGATCAGATTCGCCTGGTGTTAGACTAAGATTAAATTCGGCATCAGCCCGATAAACAGAGAGGGGCAAAAAACCGATGCGCCAAATGATACGTCGACTTTCTTCATCATAAGAAATTTTACCAACGTTAGTATTATTACTTCCCGCCCAACTGACTCCTGCCGGAAGATCTAAAACCACTTGTGCCTCTTCTAAGTCATGGAGGTTGTTTTTTATCGTCCAAGATACTCTGACAGTCGTAGTTTCGCCAACACGTGGAGGTAAAGGGCCTGAACCGATTGGTAAATTATCTTCATTAAAATATAGAATCTTTTCGCTTAGTGCTAAATCGCTATTTAATTGACTGTTAATAGTATTGCTTTTATTATCATCTCCATCTTTACTAGCCTGATTATTTATACCATATTGAGCATAGCTGCTAATAAGGGCGTCGCTACCTAAATCAGAATCCGAAAAATCTTTAACTTTAACAGAAAAATCAATTGCACCGCTACTGCCGGGCGCTAACTCCGCTAAAGCTGGAATCTGTTCTTTAGTCCAAACAATAGCATTATTGGAGCGACTGCCACCACTAGGATCACGCAAAGAAGACCATTGAATAAAATCCCCTTTAATAACGGCCATCAACACTAAATCATATAAGGATGAATCGCCATTATTAGAATAGG
>CALJZR010000042.1 GCA_937983635.1 uncultured bacterium
TGAGCGGCCAGCTTGTAACTACCAAACCAGCGATTGCGCTTATCATTGAGATTAGCACCGGTGCTGATGTGACAGCCATAGTCATTTTGCCAGGCTTCCGTGCCGCTGGCGTGGTCTAAGCCATAATCATTGAAGATTTTAAGACTAGGGCTAATCCAGAAACTAGCGCTCCGGGTTTCACTGACCTTACCCCAGGTATCATAGGAAAAACCGGCAGCCCATTCTTTAGCCTGATAGGTGTAGTTGTTAAAATTAACATCTACCCACACAAAACTGACAAAAGCACCAGCCCGGTGATTTTTTACCTTATTCATCGCCCCCAATTGAGCGTAAGTGTAAATTCCGTCACCGGAATTATCAGACATATAACCACTACCGGAATAAACCGAAGGCTCCCAGGATCCTTTTTTTTCCTGGCCAAAGAGCAGAACTGGCATTAAAACAATGATAACAACAATTAATCTAACGATGTGATTTTTCATGATAACGGTGTTTTTAAGGGTTAGGGTTGTTTTTAAATTGTAATTTACTATTTATAAGTAACCAGCAATAATAAAATAAAATTAATATTTAGTCAATAGTAGCTAAAGACAGAATAACTAAAAAAGGAGCCGCTATCATCGCGGCCCCCTTTCTTTTATCAATCAAACTTTTACTTAATATTGTAATTAACCCCGACTTCAATCACTACTTCCCGACTGCCACTCGGGGTCTGGGCAGAATAATCAGCCGCCATCCCCTTCTCGGCACCACCGTAGCCACCAACATAAGGTGACTGGACAACATTCTCCCACCAGCCAGCAATGTTCTTAATCTTCACCCCCGCGGCGGCGGCTAAAGAAGCACTCTTGTCTTTAGCGTCTTGTAAGGCCAAAATCCGAGCTTGCTGTTTTAAGTCATTGATATTGGAAGCATCAAAAGAAAGACTGTTAATCTGATTGGCCCCAGCCTTAGAAGCGGCCGCAATCACTTTATTCAATCTTTCCGGATTAGTATTATATTCTTTTACCTTAATCGACAACTGTTGGTTAGCGTTATAGCCAGAGACCACGGAAATATTATCCTTATAGTCATACTGAGCATAAAGATTATAGTTTTGAGTACTAATATCTTCAGCCAAAACTCCTTCGGCAATCACCGCCGCCATAATCTTGTTAACCCGCGCGTTAAGTTGATTCAAGGCCTCTTCCGCCTTGGCCGCTTTATCAATTTGCACTCCTAAATTAATCACCGCTAAATCCGGTTGATAGGCAACTCGGCCCTGACCGGTAACTGTCACTTGGCGGTATTGGGTATTGGTGATGCGATCGCGTAAGATGGCAAAACTCACAACCGTGGCGAGCAAGACCATACCGACAATCATAACGACGGCTTTGGCCTTGTTCCCACTTTCAATTTTAAAAAAATTACTGTCCGACATAAATTTGAGGGCGGATCGAGAAAATATAAGTATTTCCCGCCAGCACCCTATTTAATTATTTTTATTTTTAAATATTCTTGCCGCCAAGCTTCTGGTAATCTTTCAATCGCATAACGCAAGCTAGTGCGAGGCAAACGATGAGCAAACTTATTTAAAAATTTAATCAAAACCGCCTCGTCTTTCTTGCCCACCTCTCGGAGCATCCAGCCCACCGCTTTATGCATTAAATCATGTTTATCTTTAAGCAAGATCTGGCTCAACTTGAGAATCTCTTTAAATTCTCCCGCCTTAATTAAAGCTAATGTCGCGACCACTGCCATCCGCCGCTCCCAGAGATTACTAGAGGCGGCAAAACGATATAGCTGAGCACGCTCCTGAGGATGATGTAAAAGATGGTTGCCCCAAACCTTATAAACTGATAAATCAACTAAGTCCCAATTATTGAGAGCAAAGCGATGATTCAGATAAAACTTGAGAGCCGCCGCTTTTTCCTTGTCTGTCTTGGCCCGCTCATAACGTTTTACCATTAACAAAACCCCAAGCAAACGCACCTCATGATAAGGATGCTGTAAAAGCTCCTCAACTAAAGCGTCCGAAGCATCAATATAGTTGGCAACTAAAGAACGAGTAAAAGGTACGGTTAGCCCTAAAAATTTATCACCTTCACCGTACTGTCCCGGACCGGTTTTAAAAAAACGGCTTAAGATTTCCGCCCTAGTCGGACTAGCAGCCTTAGTAAAAATGAGCCCTAATTGACGGTCATTTTTCAAAGTAATTTTAGGCATATTTATTAAAATAGACGGAGCTAGCCTAAAAGTGTAACAAATTAAAGCTTAATCCGTATAATTAAAGTAAAAATAGTCCTTTAACAGGCAGATTCCAACACTCCCGCTCTTTGCTGGTAAAAAGCTTGCCGTCAAGGAACGGGAGGGCGCTTTGTCAAAAAGAACAAAGCGACAGGCTAAGAGGTCGTCACTCTTTAGTCCCCTCTTCTTATAAACATTAATTTTAAATTTATGTTTAAAGAATTAAGCGGATTTTTAGGAGTCCTAATACTCCTCTTAGTCCTGAGATGGGCCCTGCCCCCCGATGCGAGCGCCCTTGCTGGCGAAATCTTAGTGAAGATCCTAACGATCATCCGAGATTTGCTAACGCAAGTGCCCTCCTCCTAACCCATAAAAGCCTTCTTCCCAGAAGGCTTTTAACTTATTTAGTGCTGGTCTGTAGAGGAATTTCTCCCCGCCATAACTGCTGACCGTCGCGGGCAAAGAAAATTAAATTATTTTTTTCCGGAGAAATAATCGGTTCATAAATACGGTCATAAGGACGAGTTTCGCGGCCATTAACCACTAAGACATCTCTACCGCCGCTCACCCGCGCCTTATAGACAAAATAACCACTATCAGGGGTAAAGAAGCGGGGATTAAAAATCCAATCATAGTGTTTACCGGCCACGCCATCGATAATCGCCCACTCCTTACTACCCTCTTTAACGGTATAGGCAAAATGCTTGGAGTCAGCGGAAAACGCCCAAAAAGTAATCTTATCAACTAAAGGCCCGGCGCTCTCATCTAAAACCAATTGCTGTTTTGCTTCTGTTTTTAAAACATAGGCGAAACGGCGACCATCGGGTGAGGCTAAGAAAGAAGACTCTCCCGAGGTGGCTAAAGCGGGTAATTCCAACAAAGCTGTTTCTGTAAAAGTTTCACCTTGAAATAAAGCAGGAACAGCTGCCGCCGGAGTTGGTAGAGGCAAGGGCTCTAAGCGACGCAGACGATAGGAGAGAATAAAAAGAAAAATAGCGGCCGCTATCGTTAAAAATAACATCGTCCAAGTAAGACGGCGCTGATTCTTGTCAAAAGTAATAATACTTTTCTTTTTAACAGGCATAATAAATTAATTTAATATTAATATTATACCAAATCTCTTCTAATAATGATATTCTTTGCCGGCCTTTATCAGCAGGCCCCGATAAAGCTGTTCTAAAAGAATCACCCGGGCTAGTTCATGAGGAAAAGTTAAAGCTGACAAAGAGATGGCCGGATACTTTTCTAAAAATTCTGCTGGCCAACCTAAAGCACCGCCAATCACCAGCACTAAATTACCGCCATCGCGCTCTCCTAAAAAATCAGCAAAAGCCAAAGAATCAAAAAGACGGCCCTTTTCTGCTAAAAGAAAAATTTCTTCTTTTTCATATCTGTGCAAAACTTTTTCCAAAGCCTCTTTTTCTAAGTTTTTAGCTTGCTTTTTATCATTCTTAGCAAAAGACGACGCCGCTACTTCTACTAAACGCAAACGGGCGTAAGGATTAATCCGATTGCTATAATCTTGAGCTAGAGCCTGCAGAGCCTTATTTTTCAAGGGCCCGACGGCTAAGAGAGTAATATTAATCATAAGCTGATTATAGCAGATACGCAAAAAATTATTTAGGTCAAGACCTAAGGCATACTTGACAAAATATTACCTTTATGCTTAAATAAGAATATTCATTAAAAAATATACGAATGGATAAAAGTAAAAATCAAAAGCAGACCGAACCGGTGGCGGAATTATTTCGCCTTAGCAGGCAATTATTAAATTCGCCAAGCGAAGAAAATTGTCAGACAATTCTTGGCTGGATCCTGGAGGGAGCCAAAGGTGTTGCCAATTGCTATAAACAGGCTCATCGCAAGGAAAAATCCTTTCACGCTAACCGCTCCAAAAAATTTGGAGAAGAATGGCAAAAATTACTGCCTGAACTCCAACTAAACGCTGACCCCGCTATTCTGCGCTTCCATCAACTCCAGATTGAAAAAGAACTGGAATCAGTGATGGAACTGTCCGCCGCTATCTAAAAACTGTTTTATCGTTTTCGCCCCGTGCTCATTAAGCCGGGGTTTTTTCTTGAAAACATGTAACAACTAGGCAAAATTTCCGTATATTTATATAGATATAAAGATATGCATTTACTTAAACAGTACCACAACCTCAACTCTCTTAAGCCGATCACCTGTGACCGGGCTTTTGTCGGTATGGACGACCCTTGGGGCGGGATGGAACTGTCAGGTAAATGCCTGGCCTTCTGAGTAATTGCTTAGAAGTGCCAATCAAAAAACCACAGCGAAGTCTCGGCCTGACGGAATCAGGGCCGAGATTTTTTATTAATATTCTTTTAACCCTAAAAACCTAAAGCTATGAAAATCTCAATCCTCCGCACCTTTAAAATTATGTCCTTTCTGCTAACCGCCGCCCCCGCTTTCTTTTTCACCACCTATCAACTATTTTTAGCGGGAAAAGGAATTAGCATTTTGGAAATGAGCTTGATTAACGCCGCCTTCATGTTTA
>CALJZR010000043.1 GCA_937983635.1 uncultured bacterium
GCTATGACGGTTCTAATTGGGTAAGTAATGGCAATATTTTCAATAACGGCACTAACGTCGGCATTGGCACCACTACGCCAGCACAAAAATTTAGTGTTGGTAATACCGCTTCTGAGTATATCCAGTCTTATGGCGGCTTTATTGGCCACCCCAATGCTAATATTGGTGGCACCGGTGATGCTGCCTATTTCCCGGAAGGCATTTATAGCGCAAAATTGAACTGGTTGTACGGAGGAATTAATATGAATAATGGCAACCTCTCTGGTGCCGGGTCGGGAACTTTTAGTGGTAATGTCGGTATTGGCACCACTAATATCGCGACCTATCGCCTCAATGTTATCGGTACCTCTAATCTCGGCGGTAATGTTACTGCTACTGGCACCGTCGCCTTTACTGGCGTTGTCTTTGCCGGCGGCGGCAACCGTATGATTACGGTAGATAATGCCGGCGTCTTAGGAGCGGCAGCCCTGCCGGCTTCCTTACCTTCTGGCACTACTGGCCATACCCTTCGTTATGACGGTTCTAATTGGGTGAGTAATGGCAATATTTATAACAATGGCACTAATATTGGTATCGGCACTACTAGCCCGGGGGCGAAGTTACACGTTGTTGGCAACGCTATTATTAGTAGTAGTTTAACTATGGGCGGTGATGTTAATATGGGCGGCAATAATATTACCAATTTAAATAAGTTAACAGTCAATACTATCGATCCGCTCTATAATATCCAAGGCGTTAATTATTCCACTTTTGCTTCCGCTATCGTCGGCGGGGTGAAAGAAGAATATGTTGGTACTATTAAAGTGACACGGGCTGTTTCTGGGGGCGGGGAAGAATATGAGGCGGTAGTTAATTTTGATACCCTTGCTAAGGGCAGTGACCTTTGGGTCTGGCGTCAGGTTGTTGATTTTAGCCCGGAAAACGTCCAGGTAAATATTACTCCTTATGGCGGTTTTGCCTCAGCTTATTATCAAATTAAGGGGAATAAATTAATTTTCCGTTCCGATCGTCCCGCGGACTTATCCTATCGTTTGGTGGGCAAGCGCTTAGATTGGCGCCAGTGGCCGACTAAGGCTTTGGACCAGCGGGAAGAGGCAGGGTTCAAAATTGATTGATAGAGTTAAAAATTTGCGTTATAATATAGTTATTAAATTAGTCTTTATAATTTGGATGCTTTGTCCGCTGGTTCCGATTTCTTAAATTTTTATTTAGGTAATTGGTTCAGGCAATCATCCGTTAATAAATTGGTGGCGCTGGTTGACTTATCTTCTGGCGGCTCCAAGCAAAAAATATGGACAACACAAACAAGCCGGCGGGCGAGTCCAAGAACAAAAAGCTTTTCGTTATTTTGGGCTTGGTTCTCGTCGTCGCCATCATCGTCGTTGCGGCCGTGATGAGCCAAAAGAAGAGCGGTGAGAATTCCCCGGCTCTCGAAAACAACGTTGACACTAACAGTGCTGACGTTCCTACCGATACTCAGCCCTACGTACCAGCTGGCGCCACTGCTGATGAGAATGGTGAAATTGCCATGCCGGAAGTTTTGAAGGATGCCACTGTTGCGGTTGTTGGTGCTAATCCGATTACTGCTGACGGCACTGTTGTGACCACTGAAGGCGTTCCGGTAAATAACGCCGCGGTGCCGATGTCTCCGGAAGCACCGAAGCAGACTCCTCCGGTTGCCCCTAGCCAACTTTCTGCCAGCACTATTAAGCTTGAGGTTTCTTCTGCCGGCTGGAAGCCAGCGGAAATTTCCGTTAAGGCTGGCGCTCCTGTCACCTTAGCCATCACTTCTGGCGATGACTATACTCATGTGTTTATGTTTGATGACCCTTCTTTATCCGCAGTAGCCGTGGGCGTTTCTCCTCGTGAGACTCGCGCTATCACTTTTAATGCTCCGGAAAAAGCTGGTGAATATGCTTTCCATTGCGACGTCCCTGGCCATGCCGCTCGCGGCGAGGTTGGTAAGATGATCGTGAAGTAATTGGAAGCTAATTAGACTTTTAAAACAGCCATCCTCGGAATCGGATGGCTGTTTTTTTATTTTTTTCTATTAGACAGAAAACTTATTTTATATTAAAATAATGATAGGAATTAGCCTATTTTTATTCTTATTATTATGGTTAAGAAAAAAAGTGCCAAGTCTAAAATCGCTTGGTGGAATCGTCGCTTGCCCTTGAAATTTTTCTGGCCTTTATTTGTCGTTTTAGCGATTTTTTTTGCCCTTTCTATTTTTAATATTTTTTCCATTTATCAGGTGCGCCGGGAAATGCTCCAAGATATTTCTGATATCAAGGAAGTAATTGGCGTGGCCTCAGCCGGAGCTATTTCTGATTATCGAGTCACTCGAAATTTACAGTTGAGTCCGGATTTGGTTATGGAAGAATCGCTGATTGCGACTGATACCGAGGGTCTGGAGCTTAACGGTATGGTTGACCCTAATGCTTTCACGCCCCCCGCTTCCGAGGAGTTGTTAAATGGCACGATGGCTAGTTTTGGTGATAGTTTTTCGGGTATGGCTTATATAGATTCATCCCAGACTAATATGTTTTGGGATGAGGTGATGACGGCCTTTACTTTTCCTCCTTTATACGAAGTTAAAAAACAATCTGATTGCTCTGAGCCAGATTGTGGTTTATCTCGCGCCAATATTGATCTTCAGTCTGTTTGCTTGCGGGCGGGTTGTTTACGTAAGACTGAAGATTTACGTTTATTTTTTAACAATAAAGAGCTGAGATTGCCGCCGGCTTTAAGCGGGCAGACTTTAAGCAGTATTACTTTATTTGGACTAGAAAATTCTTGGCTGATTGGTTTAGTTAGCGGTCCAGCTAGCTCTGAACGCGGCTGGGTTTATCGTTTTGACGGTTTAGCTTTTTCCCCTTTAATTACTAATGAGACCGAGTTCCAGATTAAGCCGCGCTTTGAACGCGGGGGAGGGCATATTGCTTTTGGCGGCGATGATGATGATTTTTTAGCTCTTTATTCCGGTTATGATGGCAGTGCTTTCCGTTTCCGAGGTAATAGCCGGGAAGATATCAGTCGTTTCTTCGGGCTACGCGTTACTGATGGTGGTTTCCGGGCTCAGATTTTAAAGATGGGGACGGGGCAGAATTCTACTTTTTATATTTGTAGTGTTACTGAAAATAAGCCTAAGGTGATAAAAATTTGGGCTAAAGACGATTTAAATAGTGGCGGGGCCTTAGATTTTTCACCCTCATTTTTTCGAGGAGAGCTGAGTTCCGATAGTATTTTGTGCGCCATTAGTGATGTGTCTAAGAGGGAACTATCTATTTCTTCTCATAGGTCTGGCGCCTATTCTTTATGGCGGGCGAAGGATAATGGTTTTGATAACAGCATTACTCGTCAGGTTACTTCTGTTAACCTTAATCGGAAAAGTGAAGAAAAGATTCGGGCGGCAGTTTTAGCTGACGTAGGCGCTGAATTTATTGGTAATTATTCGGGGGGAGATATTAGTTTTTATCTAGCTAATCAGAGGGATGTTTTTGAAGGCGCCCCCGCTTTTCTTTGGCACGGTTTTGAGTCTGTTGGTAATGAGCTTTATTGGCGGATTGTGGCTCATCCTTCCTCTAATCCTTATTATTCTCCTTGGTTTGACCATATTAATCGTTTGGACTATTTGTTTGTAGAATAGGTCGCTTATCTCTGTTATATCTTTTTTAAAAATGCTATAATTAATTATGTACGAAATAATTATTTAAAAATTATGTTTGCCTCAAAAAGCAAATTTTTTGCTTATTATTCAATTTTTTCAATCCTTGCTCTCAGCTTCTATCCGCTCGCTCAAGTGCAGGCTAAAACTATCAACTTGGTAGCGAGCAGTACCGACATTGTTCTAATTCCTGGTACGGTCAGAAATAGCTTATTATCCGGTTCTGGTAACCGCTGTCTTTACGTTGATGCTACCGGTAATCTTTTAGCTAAAGGTTTTGATTGCGGCTCGGCCAGCGGTGGCGATAATATGGGTGATCATTCCGCTACTCAAAATATCAGACTTAATTCATATTGGCTCTCTGGTGACGCGGGCAATGAAGGCATCTTTGTTGATAGCGCTGGCGGTGTCGGCGTCGGCACTAATTCCATTACGGCCGGCCTCCGTTTATTGGTAAACGGTAATCTTAGCTCTTCTGGTACCGTCTCTTTTACGGGCCCAGTTTATGCTGGTGGTGGTAACCGCATGATTACGGTTGATAACGCTGGCGTTTTAGGAGCAGCGGCCATTCCCACTGATACCGATATCTATTGGACTGGTACAGCTACTAACCTAGTTCCCGCTACCGCCCGCACTTCTTTAGGTTTAGGTTCTTTAGCGACTTTAAGTTCGGTGGCTAATGCGCAAATTACTGACGTCGCCTGGTCAAAGATAACCGGTTTCCCGGCCGCTTGTAGTGCTGGTCAGTATGTTTCCGCTGTTGGTGGTACTTTGACCTGTTCTACGCCAACCGATACCAATACCGATATCTACTGGACGGGTACAGCTACTAATTTAGTGGCTGCTACCGCCCGTACTTCTTTAGGCTTGGGTTCTCTAGCAACTTTAAGTTCAGTGGCTAACGCTCAGATTACTGATATGGCCTGGTCAAAGTTAACCGGTTTCCCGGCTGCTTGTAGTGCTGGTCAGTATGTTTCCGCTGTTGGCGGTACTTTGACTTGTTCAACTCCAGCTGGAGGAGTTTCTGGCTCTGGTACAACTAATTATGTTAGTAAATGGACAGCCGGCTCAGCCTTAGGTAATTCTATTATTTATGATAATGGCACTTATGTAGGTATCGGTACTTCTGTTCCTGGCACGTATAAGTTGAATGTAGCCGGAACCTCTTATTTGGGCGGTAATTTTACTACTACCGGCACCGTTTCTTTAACCGGACCGATTTATGCTGGCGGCGGTAACCGTATGATTACGGTTGATAACGCTGGTGTGCTTGGCGCGGCTGCCATTCCGGCTGATACCGATATCTACTGGACTGGTACGGCTACTAACTTAGTACCAGCCACGGCTCGTACTTCTTTAGGCTTAGGGGCTTTGGCTACCTTAGGGGCGGTTTCCGGTGGCACGGGCGGCACGATTACTGACTCTACTATTACTGATGCCGATGTCAGCTCTTCGGCGGCTATTTCTGCTTCCAAAATCCAATACGGAGACTTATTTATCACTTCCGCCGGTACTTCCGGTCAAATCTGGACTTCTGATGGTACGGGTGCCGGCGCTTGGGCGGCTCCTGGGGCTACCACTGATATCTATTGGACTGGTACAGCTACTAACCTAGTTCCCGCTACCGCCCGCACTT
>CALJZR010000044.1 GCA_937983635.1 uncultured bacterium
TCGCCATTATTAGAATAGGATAAACTGTATTCTAGGGTCTCGCCAAAATCTAATGGTTGATCGCTCTTCTCGCCGTTTAAAGATAAGCTCAGATTCAGATCACTTTTCATAACATCAAAAGAAATTGTTTTTTCCCAAAAAATACGTTCGCTCCCGTCACTCTCTTTCTTTAAAAGACGCAGAGTAAAATCTTCTTGGTCTTGTTTTTTTTCCTTGAGACTGAAGACTAGTGGCACAGAAATACGTTCTTCGGAATTAAAAGGCAAATTACTTATAATCCAATTAGCCTCTCCCGCGGAACGCACTGAGACCGCAATCATTTCTCCAGAAGAGGTCGCTGTGCTGGTAGCGAGCTGCTGCTCGCTGCCGACACTTTCAACTTTAAAATTGTCAGAAACGCTGACAGAAAGATATAAATCTTTAATTTGATTTTCTTTAAACCCGGCAAAATCTAGTTTTAATTCATTGCTTTGACCAATAAGAGCCGTATTAAGATAATCGGTATTAACCGCAAAACCAATTCCTGCAATCACGGTATTAGCACTTGCTTCTTTCTTAAATTCGCTGGAAAAATTAGCGGGCGTATAGTTTAATTTAGCGCTGACAACATTGGGGGAATCCACCGCCGCCACTAAATAACCACTAATTATAACCTTGCCAGAAACCCCTGGATTAAGATTGCCTAAAGACCAAGAATTTAAACCGGAGGCCTGAGGCGAGCTAGTGGATATAACAAAACTTGGAGGTAAAATTGCTTCTAAGCTGACATTAGACAAAGAAAGTCCGCTGTTATTTTCATAAATTAATTCGTAAGAAAAAGGGGTGGCGACACTAATTTCTTCGGGAGCGGCTATCCGCAAAGAAACCCCTTCGGTCCCGGCCGGTCTTTGAAAATAGTAATAATAAGCACCGTAAAGGCCGCAGCCAAGAATAGTAATTATCAATAACCTCTTAAATAGAACTACTAGACGCAAACGTCTTCTTTTTTTAACCTTACTAACATCTACCAGATCACCCTTGCTATCGCGATAAATAGCGGAAAGATTCAGGTCGGCTTCTTGGGCTAAAGCTTCTTTTTTAATTGCCTGTTCGAACAACAAAACCTCTTCTGACTCCGGCAAAGGTCTTTCCAAAAAAGAAGCTGGTGACGAACTTTTACCCTTACGAGTAATTTTAGTTTTTTTGATTGCAGGCATGGTGTTAAAGCCAGCAGACTGATGATTTTTAATCACCTAGGCGCCGGCAGACAAATTTATTTTTCTAAGAGGACGGCACGCAGTAAATCTCGATCTAAAATATCTTTACTATTCCAAGATTCAGTCTGAGGATAATTCCAAACTGCCCGCCAAGTAGGAGGTAATTCGAGATTAAAAACTAAATCGGCGGGATGCGCACCTGGCTGTTTTTGCACTAATAAAGAAAAGGGGGCTCTTTCCGGAGATTCTTGACGGAAAATTTTTTCCAGACGCAACCACCAATCATCGCTAGTTGGTTCACTTTTTTTAATTTTGAAAGGTAAGCGATAACGCAAACGAATAACCGCGGTTTCACCCGGATCAACCATCACCCAGTTAGCAAAAACCGTCTTATCGCTTTCTGTATAAATCTTAGTACCGCTGTCTAAATCAGTCAGGGCACGGTTCTCGGTTTCAGCTAAAAGAGGAAAAACTTCCCAAGAATCTTCGGGCTCATCAAAATAAGAAGCCTCGGGAGCGCTAAAACCGCTAGCCGCTAAAAGCTGGCTCCCTTTAGGCACGTAGACCCGAAGCCAATCAACATTGCGGACACCGCTGAGAATTTCATTCTTGACGCCTGTATGCCCTCGGTAGATAGTTACGGTATCAATCACGCTACCGTCGCTTAAAACCTGGGCAGAATGCTCAATTCTTTCTTCCATGCGCCGGTCACTTTTCTGCCCGGCAATATTAGTATGGGCTACCAATAAGTAATCCTGTTTAGCTGGAGCAATAGCGCCGTCAAAGCCGTAGCGGCTTATCTTCGCCTGTAGAGCTGAATCGTTAAAATACAGCATGATATTCTTCGCGCTCAAATTTTTTTCCAAGGAAGACAACAAAGCCGGAGCGTTATCCGCCGTCAATACTTGAGGTAAACGCTCCATAATTTCCGCCATTAAATCACCAATAATTTTCTTGGGCTGATTCTTAGGACTATCAGGAATCAAAGCTAAGGCCTCAGGATGAGTTTTACGTAAATTTTCTTTTTCTACCGTTGTTTGAATCAATTCCCAAAAGTTATCAGCATCAACTGTCAGACCATATTCTGCTTGCATATCAATAGGACCGGTAATACGCAGTAAATCTTCCAAAACATTGGGAGTGAAGCTAATAACACCATCAACGGTAGGACCGTCACTCTTTTCATAAAACCACATTAAAGAGCGGGCACTCGTAGGCCAATCTGGCCACCAATTGGCGTCCCAGAAATACCAGCGAGCACTTACCAACCACAAAGGCCTAGGCGCCTGAATGAAAGACCTCATCCCCGCCTCGGTGTCATAAGAGCCTCCGGCTGGCACCTCCAACCTCCTAATTTTTCCATCTCTAATATCAACTAAGGCGTAGCTACCAAAAAAACCGCCCGCACCTCTCATTTCAGCATTATTTTGAAAAACTAAGAGATAACGCTTATCTTGGCTGACACCTAAAAATTCCTTAATTTCCTGAGCTGAACCCAGAAGAGAATCTAAAGATTTTACCGCTAAGTCAGCCTGATCTCGAAAAGACAAGAAACGCTCACGATATTCTAAGGGTAAATCTTCTGCTTCAATCGCCTGTAAATTTCGCTGAAGCTCACGAGCACTATCTAGAGCTAAGCCGCCATGAAAAACAAAAGCGTCAATAATCTTACCCCAACTTTTATCTTCTGGCTGTTCCAGAAAAACAGAGCCCATGGCACTCAAGTGTTGACCCATCTCCGCCCCCGCTACTCCAGCTGCTAAAAATTGCTTACTGGAGGCAGCTATTCTTATTTTTGGATTTCCAGAAAAAGAAGCAAAAGCTAAGAGCCAATCATCAACGCGACTAAGCTCAGCTTGAGCGGCGCTAAAGTCGACAGAGGCTCGGGCAAAATTAGAACCAGCGCTCTCTAAGTCAAGTTGAACGGCATTATCAGAGGCGGCTGCCAAATTATCAAAAGCCGAAAAAGCCCTAGTAATAACATCAGCTTTTAGCGAAGAAATATCCAAAAATTTAAAGTAAGCTAAAAGTTTAAAGGGTAAAATAATAAAAATTAAAGCCACCATAAAAGCAAAAACTGAACGATACCAAGAAACTAAATATTCCGCTGACGGAGTATGCTCTGCTTTTAATCGGAGAGGCCGGAGATGACGCAG
>CALJZR010000045.1 GCA_937983635.1 uncultured bacterium
AAGAGACGGTAAAAAAATTGAACGAAAAGATGGAGAAGGCGCGTATTATTATCCGTCAGACCAGGGAAGAGGTTCGCAATGCGATTGAAAAAGCGGCCGAGGAAAAAGCCATGTCAGAAGACGAGAAATTCCGCGGCATGAAAGAATTAGATGAATGCGTGGCTAAGAAAAACGAAGAATTGAAAGAGTCCCGCGATCGCAAAGAGAAGGATATAATGGAAATTTAATTTATGATTACTACTTTGATCTTTATTTTAGTTTTGTCAGTGTTGGTGTTTGCTCACGAACTTGGTCATTTTTGGACGGCCCGGAAATTGGGTGTTAAAGCTGAGGAATTCGGTTTTGGTTTTCCGCCTCGGGCTTTCGGTTTTTATCGAGATATAAAAGGCAAATGGCGTCATTTTGGCGGAAACCGGTCTTTAGAAGATTTGCCGGCGGAACAGGCTCCGGCTGATACCGTTTATTCTTTAAATTGGTTGCCGATTGGCGGTTTTGTCCGCATTAAGGGGGAGAATGGTGAAGGCAAGCAGGATCATGATAGTTTTGCCGCTAAGTCTTTGTGGCGCCGCGCTTTAATTTTGTCTGCCGGGGTGATGATGAATATTATTTTGGCGGCAATGTTGCTTTCTTTGGGCTACATGATTGGCTTACCGCAAAGCATTGATGATGTTCGACCATCAGCCCATATCACTAAAGCGGAGGTTGTTGTGATGGAAACGCTGGCCGATTCGCCCGCTCAGAAGGCCGGACTGCAAGCCGGTGATGTGATTGTTTCGGTTAATGGCGAAGCTGTTAATAGTAGCGAAGGACTGCAGGCCTTGGTAGGGGCAAACAACGGCCAGGCGACTAATTTTGTAGTTAAGAGTCAGGCTGAAGAAAAAAATTTACAGATTACCCCAGAAATTATTAGCAGTACCGGCAAACCCGGCATTGGGGTTTCAATCTACGCCTCCGGAACCGTACGCTATCCTTTCTTCATTGCTATTTGGGAGGGAATTCGTGCTACCGGTTTGATGTTTTGGGCAATTATTGTGGCTTTTGCTGTTTTGATTAGAGATTTATTTTTGGGAGCAGGCGTCGGTGGTCAGGTGGCCGGGCCGGTGGGGATTGCTACTTTAACGGGACAAGTAGCGCACCTAGGTTTTGCTTATCTTTTACAGTTTATGGCGTTACTGTCCCTTAATCTCGCCTTGATTAACATTTTGCCTTTTCCCGCGCTTGATGGCGGCCGCTTGCTTTTTCTGTTGATTGAGAAATTTAAAGGTAGGCCGGTGCGGCAGTCAGTTGAGGCGTTAATTCACACTATTGGTTTTTGGTTATTAATTTTGCTTATTATCGTGGTTACCTATAAGGATATTGTTCGTTTATTTTGATTTATTAATCTGGCCGCTTGTTAATTTTGGCCTATAACTATATGAAAATTAGTTTAAAAGCTACGCGCTTAGAGTTAACTGATGCCATTTATGATTATGTCCAGACGAAAATTGATATGTTGGAAAAATATTTAGGCGATACGGCGGTTGTTAATTGTGATGTTGAGCTCGAAAAGGCCGTGGGCGGTCAGCATAAGGGCGAAATTTTTAGGGCAGAAGTTAATTTGCAAATTCCCAAAGAAATTTTACGGGTAGAGAAAACGGAAGCGGATTTATATAAGGCGATTGACAAGGTTAAAGATCATTTGGAAGAAATGATTATTAGCCATCGCGAAAAGCAACGCGATCAGAGAAGAGGAAAATAAATGAAATTATTCATTGATTGCCTGTGGAAAACAGACGCCCTTGGCGCCTGTTTTTTGTTTTTCCCTTTATTTTACTGTCTTGCCCGCATACACAATATATAGTATAATAATTATTAATTATCATACTATATGTTGATATATTATTTTTTAAAGTAATTTCTTTATTTTATGAATCAAGTAAGCGTAAATAATGATAAATATCGCTTTTCGGTGCAGAAAAGGAATGGATCGGTTGTTCCTTTTAATTTGGAGAAGATTGGTAGCGCCATATTTAAGGCCGCTGTCGCCACTGGTCTGGAATCGCGGGAAGAGGCTGACCGCTTAGCCCTTCAAGTCGCTGATAAATTATTGAATCAAGTTACGGGTGAAATTGCTACTTTTTGCCCATCAGTGGAAAACATCCAGGACTTAGTGGAGGAAGTATTAATGGCCAGCCCCTTTCCGGAGGTGGCTAAAGCCTATATTCTTTATCGTGAAAAAAGGGCGGCCATGAGAAGGCGGGATCTTTTTAAAAAAAGAGTTAATCTAAAACCCTACGAGTATCCGGAACTTTATGAGTACGTCAGCGCTATTCGCCATTCTTATTGGATCCATACGGAGTTCAATTATTTGAGTGATATTCAGGATTTTAAAACGGCGGTTAATGAAGCCGAGCGCCATGCCATCAAACATTCCATGCTGGCGATTGCTCAGATTGAAGTGGCGGTTAAAGCTTTTTGGGGCGATATCTATAAAAAGATACCGAAGCCAGAAGTGGCGGCGGTAGGTTTTACCTTTGCCGAGAGCGAAGTGCGGCACATGGATGCTTATTCCCATCTTTTAGAAATTCTCGGCTTAAATGAAGAGTTTGCTAAAATTAAAGAGATGCCGGTATTAATGGAGCGAGTAGAATATTTGGAGGGGGCGATTAGCACGGCGAAGAGCGAAGAAGACAAAGATTACGCTTTTGCTATTTTGCTGTTTTCTCTCTTTATCGAACATGTTTCTCTTTTTTCCCAATTTTTAATCATGATGTCTTTCAATAAGCACCGGAATTTGTTTAAGGGCATCTCTAATGCGGTTGAAGCGACTTCTAAGGAAGAGCAGATTCATGGCCTTTTCGGCATTGAAGTAATTAATTTAATCAAGACTGAGCATCCAGAATGGTTCGATGATGATTTTAAAGCCCAGATTCTTCAAGCTTGTCATCGTGCTTTTGAGTCGGAGCAGAAAGTGGTAGATTGGATTTTAGAAAAAGGTGAATTAGATTTTTTGCCAAAAGCGGTAATTATTGAGTTTATTAAAAATCGTCTCAATAACTCTTTAGCCAGTATTGGCTTGGAACGTATTTTTACGGTTGACGATAAGTTGCTGGAGCAGACAGAGTGGTTTGACGAAGAAGTTGTCACTACTAAACATGGTGATTTCTTCGTGAAGCGCTCGATTAACTATAATAAACGGAGTCAAAGTATTACCGGCGATGATTTGTTTTAATTCTCTTATTAATTTTAAATTAAATTTTTTATGCAATGGTTAAATGAATATTCACGGTCTTTCTTAGCAAAAGGCTATCTTAATAAAGGAACGGATGCGGAACAGCGGATTAGAGATATCGCTAACAGCGCGGAAAAGATTTTAAATAAGCCCGGTTTTGCCGATAAATTTTATGATTATATGTCCCGCGGTTATTATTCTTTGGCTTCGCCCATCTGGTCAAACTTCGGCCTGTCCAAAGGTTTTCCTATCAGCTGTTTTTCTTCTTATCTCGGAGACGATATGGGCCAGATTCTCTTTACCCAAGCGGAAGTGGGAATGATGAGTAAGTATGGCGGCGGTACGGCTGGTTATTTTGGCGACTTGCGGGGCAGGGGGGCGGTGATTAAAGATAATGGCACTTCCTCGGGAGCAGTGCATTTTATGCAGCTCTTTGAAACCCTAGTTAACGTTGTCAGCCAAGGCTCGGTTCGCCGCGGCCACTTCGCCCCTTACTTACCGGTGGAGCACCCGGACATTGAAGAGTTTTTAAATCTAGGCACAGAAGGCAACGCCATTCAAGAAATGACCTACGGCGTCACTGTGAGCGACCAGTGGCTAACCGAGATGGAAGCGGGCGATAGCCAGAAGCGGGCCATCTGGGCGAAGATTTTACAGAGACGCAGTCAGATGGGCTATCCTTATATTTTTTTTACAGATACGGTTAATAATAATACGGTTGATGTTTATAAAGATAAGAAGTTGAAAATTAATGCCAGCAATCTCTGTTCGGAAATATTGTTGCCCTCTAACGAGCAGTGGTCTTTTGTTTGCGATCTTTCCTCTTTAAATCTCCTTTATTACGATGATTGGAAAAATACTGACGCCGTGGAAACTCTGGTTTATTTTTTAGATGCGGTCATGAGTGATTTTATCAGCCGTTTGGAAGAAATGCGCGATAGTAGCGATGCCAGAAAACAACAATCTTTTGCTTTTATGAAGAGGGCTTACGATTTTGCCACTCAAAATAGAGCATTAGGTTTAGGCGTCTTGGGCTGGCATTCTTTGTTACAGAGCAAAATGATGCCTTTAGACAGTCGGGAGACCGCTCGTCTTAATGTTGCCATTTTTAAAGATATTCAGGAACAAGCCTATGCCGCTTCAAAGAAGATGGCCGCTGAATACGGCGAACCTGAGGTTTTAAAGGGCTATGGACGCCGCAACACTACTTTAATGGCGATTGCTCCCACCACCTCTTCTGCCTTTATCTTGGGTCAGGTTTCCCAGAGCATCGAACCGATTTGGTCTAATTGTTATGTTAAAGATATTGATAAGATGAAGGTGACGATTAAGAATAAGCAGTTGGAAAAATTATTAGAAGAGAAGGGTCAGAATTCTAAGGAAGTGTGGGCAAGTATCCGTGATAACGACGGTTCGGTCCAGCAATTATCTTTCTTAAGTCAGGAAGAGAAGGAAATCTTTAAGACTTTCCAAGAAATTAGTCAGAAGGTTATCATTGAGCACGCCGCCGCCCGCCAAGCCTATATTGATCAGGGGCAATCGCTTAATCTCGCTATTAACCCGGCCGTTCCGGCTAAGGAAATTAATGCTTTATATATGTACGCCTGGAAACTGGGCATCAAAACTCTTTATTACCAGCATAGCATTAATGCCGCCCAGCAGTTTGGGCGCTTGAAAGATTTGCAGAATTGCCAGTCTTGCCAATCATAGAATATAGTCGAAGATATGAAAAATCCGCGCTTTGTTAAAAGTCGCGGATTTTTTGTTGAGCGGGCGCAGCTCTTATTTTTTTACCCTTATTATTCCAACCATCAAGCCGATGAGGCCGGCGGCGAGGTTGGGGTAGGAGATGCCGGGCCAGATTCTGATGGCCAAGGCAATAAAGGTAAAAAATAATATTATTAGGGCTGTTATAAGGAAGCCCTTCAAGGTTGATTTTGATAGTATCAGTAAGCGGATGGCATATCCGATAATGATACTGACAATCAGCATTCCAGCAATAATGAATAGCTGCCACGCCTCAAAATTTTCTACTAACATGTCGGTTGTTTTTTTACGGTGATTATAAAATGAACTGGCTTGATTCTAACATTTTATTGTAAAAAAGTCAATATTTATTAAATACAGAAAGCATATTATACTGAAATCAGCGCTTTTGGCGTAATTTTTGTCATTTGCGTTTAATCATCTATTTATGAATATCTTGAACAAAATTTTGGGAGATCCTAATGATAAAATCATTAAAGAAATCAGAAAAGTAGTTGATAAAATCAATGCTTTAGAATCTGATTTTCAGGCTTTAGAGCTGAAGCAACTGCAAGAAAAAACGGCTGACTTTAAAGAAAAATTAAAAAATGGTGCTAGTTTGGATGAAATTTTGCCAGAAGCCTTTGCTAATATGCGGGAAGCCTCGCGGCGGATTTTAGGCCAGCGCCATTACGACGTCCAGCTGATCGGCGGCATTGTCTTGCATCGCGGCCAGATTGCGGAAATGAAGACCGGCGAAGGCAAGACTTTGGTGGCCACCCTGCCTTTATATTTAAACGCCTTAGAAGGCAAGGGGGTGCATTTAATTACGGTTAATGATTATTTGGCGCGAGTCGGTGCCGGTTGGATGGCGCCGCTGTATTTTGCTCTCGGTCTCAGCACTAGCGTCATTGTCCATGATGCTGCTTTTCAGTATGACCCGGAATATAATGACGAAGGGCAGTATGATGAACGCTTGCGCCATTTCCGTCCAATTTCCCGCCGGGCCGCCTATTATTGTGATATTACCTACGGAACTAATAATGAATTTGGTTTTGACTATCTTCGTGACAACATGGCCTACAGCCTGGATCAGACCGTCCAGCGTTCTCTAAATTATGCCATCGTCGATGAAATTGACTCTATTTTAATTGATGAAGCTCGCACCCCTTTAATTATCAGCGCCCCGGCGGAAGAGTCGGGCGATAAGTATTTGAAATTCTCTCAATTGGTGCAGAGATTAACTGAAAATGAAGATTATAATGTTGATGAAAAATTGAAAGCGGCTACTTTAACCGAGGCGGGTATCAATAAGATTGAAGAGTGGCTGGGCGTTGGCAATATTTATGTTACTGGTGGCGTTAAAGATGTTCATCACTTGGAGCAAGCTTTGAAGGCAATGGTTTTATTCCATCGCGACCGTGACTATGTCGTCAAAGATGGAGAGATTATTATTGTTGATGAATTTACCGGCCGCATGATGCCGGGACGGCGCTATAGTGAAGGCTTGCATCAGGCGATTGAAGCAAAAGAAGGGGTTAAGGTGCAGAAAGAATCACAGACAATGGCCACTATCACTTTTCAGAACCTATTTCGTATGTACGGTAAACTTGCCGGTATGACCGGTACGGCTTTAACCGAGGCGGAAGAATTTTTTAAGATTTATAAACTGGAAACAGTGGTTATTCCAACCAATAAACCCAACGTCCGCAAAGACCTAAATGATTTAATTTATCGCACGGAAGAAGATAAATTTACGGCCGTGATTAAAGAGATTAAACGGCGCCACGAGTTGGGCCAGCCTATTCTCATTGGTACAATTTCCATTGAAAAGAATGAAATTTTGGCAGGGATGATGGAGCGGGAAGGTTTGCATCCACAAATGTTGAACGCCAAAAATCACCAGAAAGAAGCGGAAATCATTTCTCAGGCGGGACGTCCGGGGGCTATCACGTTAGCCACAAATATGGCCGGACGCGGCGTTGATATTATCTTAGGCGGCAATCCCGATGCTGATGATGTCGCTGCCATCGCTGTTGCTAAAGAAGAGCAGGAACGAGTCCGGGCTTTAGGAGGCCTGCATGTTATTGGCACCGAGCGCCATGAATCCCGCCGTATTGATAATCAGTTGCGCGGTCGCGCCGGCCGCCAAGGCGATCCCGGCTCTTCCCAATTCTATGTTTCTACTGACGATGATTTAATGCGCATCTTTGGCGGCGATAGAATGAAGGCAATGATGAAGACTTTAAAATTACCGCCGGACGTGCCGATTGAAAATGGGATGATTTCCAAGTCTTTAGAGTCTGCCCAGAAGAAAGTGGAAGGCAATAATTTCGATATTAGAAAACATTTAGTTGAATATGATGATGTAATTAATAAGCATCGCGAGGCTATTTATCGCCGCCGCCGGGAGATTTTGGAGGCTGCTGAGATTGACGTTGAAAATAACAGTGTGGCTCCTTTGGAGAAATTTAGTGCCATGGTTAAAGTTCAGGTTGATGAAGAAATTGCTAAAATTGTCAGCTTCCATACCGCCGGCGATAAAGCGGAAGAATGGAACTTAGCAGAGATTGCCGAAACAATGCGGTCAATGTTCAATGCCGGTCCGGAAGTAATGGAAAAATTAAAAACTATCGCTGGGGCGGGCAATGAGGAGGGACGTCAGGCTCTACTTGATTATTTAAAGCAAAGCGCTGCCGAGGCTTATAGCACTTTGGTGAAAAAGTTTGCTCAAGCCAATATTGATTTTGCCGATGTTGCTAAAGGAATGCTTTTGCGCTCCATTGATCAGATGTGGGTTGAACACTTAGAGACCATGGATTATATGCGCCGGGGCATCGGTTTGCGCGGCTATGGTCAGCGCGACCCCCTGGTGGAATATAAACGGGAAGCTTTCCGGATGTATCATGAATTACTCGATCTTATTCGTCAGCAATTAGTTTATTCCGTATTCCGAACCGCCGATGCTTTACAGATGGCTCCAGCCGCTCTTTTAAAGTTGGGGGAAAGCGAACAGCCTAAGAATTTACGTCTGGAGGGCGCGCCTAAAGAGATGGAGAAACTAAGTGCCAAGCGCGATAATTTTGATCTAGTTAGAGAAAAAGCCAAGGATGAATCCGGCCGCACTATTGGTCGCAATGACCCTTGTCCTTGCGGGAGCGGGAAGAAATATAAAAAATGTTGCGGCGCCTAAATGATATACAAGAATTTACCATCTTATTTTAATCCGAAGTTTGAAGTGGTTAGCTGTTATTTGGAAAATGATGGTGATATTTTACTCCTGCGCCGGCAAGATCATAAGCCAGAAGGGAATTCTTGGGGATTGCCTGCCGGCAAGATGGATGATGGTGAAGATAAAGTGTCGGCAATGGTGAGAGAAATTTTTGAAGAAACAGGCTTGCTTATTGATGTAAAGGATCTGGAATATGTCGATAAGATTTATGTCCAATATCCTGAATATCATTTTATTTATCATTCTTTCCGTTTAGTCTTAAAGTCAAGGCCGCTAATTAAGATTAGTCCAAATGAACATAAAGAATATGTTTGGTTATCGCCGCAAGCGGCTTTAGAGCTAGAATTAATTAGAGATTTAGATGCTTGTATTAAAGATTTCTACGGCGTCTAATGATTGTCTGCCGTTTTTTATGAATTGGCACAAGCTTTCTGAAGATCAAATCAAAGATGGTTGGCGCAAGATTCTTGCCCGTACTTTTCTGATGCCAAACGGCAAAGAAGCGGTCTTTGAAATTGAACAAGAGCCGGAGATAGCTTGTGTGGTTGCCTTTACTCCCGAAAAGCGGATTGTAATTGCTAAACAATTTCGTCCGGGCCCAGAAAAGGTCCTATGGGAATTACCTGGTGGCATTATCGATCCGGGAGAAACGCCGGTGGCCGCCGCCGCTAGAGAGCTCTTGGAAGAGACTGGCTACCAGGGGGAGATAGAATATATTGGCACTGCCTATGATTGTGCTTATTCCACTGGCCGCCGCCAGTGTTTCATCGTTAAAAACGCTAAAATTGTGCAAGCACAGACACCGGAAGAAAATGAATTTATTACCGTTGAGACCTTGGATTTGCCTGCTTTCCGTCACCTCCTGCGGAGCGGGGAACTGACTGATCCGGGTGTCGGCTATCTCGCTTTAGATTATTTGAATCTATTATAGAATTTATGTCTGAGAAGCAATTAAATTTTCTTAATATCTTTGAGACTTCTAAAAAAGAAGAGCCGTCTTTGCCGGAAGAGGAATTCTCAACGATTGCCGATGTAAATAACTATGAAGATCCTATCGCTTTTGATTTAGAGGAAAAAAGATTGCGGGAAGAGGCAGAATTAATTTCTCGAAAAGAAAGAGAGAAAAAAGAGGTAGAGTTAAAAAGACATCAGCGTCAGGAATTATTAAATTCTCATTCTCCTCGGTACCCATCTGATTTTCAGTCTGTCTTTGCAGAAATACAGCAATATGCCGAGAGAATGCGCTCATATCGGGCTCTTTATGAGAGCTCTTCTCCAGAAAGAAAATCTGAACTTTACCCGCGTTTGGTTTGGCCCGATACCTATGAGGAGCCGGAGTATCGCGAAGGTGCCCGCCTTTATATTAATTATTTGGAGGCGCTAAAGAGAGAAAAAGAGCAACAACAACCCGATTATAGATTTGAAGCTCCAGTTTCAAAAAAGAAAAAAAAGAAGGCAAAGCCTTTTAAGAAAAAGGACGAAGCCATTACCAGAAAGCCATTGGTTGAAGTTGATGCCCAGGGAGATGAAGATGCCTCCAATCCTTACGGTGATATTTATCCCTATAGTCGAACTTGGCGCCCTTAATATTTAAAATTATCTTATAAAAATTGCACGATAAGTTTATGTCTACTGAAAATAATAAGAATGTTTCTGAAAGTCTCAGTTTTCCCGAGGCTGAAGAAAAGGTCTTAGCTTTCTGGCGGGAAGCCGGGATTTTTGATAAATCACTCACTAAAGACTCCCCTAAAGGAGAATATGTCTTTTATGACGGGCCTCCTTTTGCTACCGGCACGCCTCATTATGGCCATTTAGTTGCCAGCGTAATGAAAGATGTGGTTCCGCGCTATCAAACGATGCGCGGCTACCGGGTGGCGCGAAAATGGGGTTGGGATTGTCATGGCTTACCGATTGAAAATATCGTGGAAAAAGAATTGGGCACAAAGAGCAAGAAAGATATCGAAGAAATCGGTATCGGTAAATTTAACGATCTTTGCCGCTCTAAAGTATTAACCTATGCCGCTGAATGGGAGAAGGTTATTGGCCGTCTTGGCCGCTGGGTTGATTTTGCCAATGCCTACAAGACCATGGACTTAGATTATATGGAAAGCATTTGGTGGACCTTCAAGCAGTTATGGGACCGAGACTTAATCTACAAAGATTATCGCTCCATGCATATTTGCCCGCGCTGTGAAACCACTCTTTCTCAATCAGAAGTAACTGAAGGTTATAAAGATATCAAGGATTTATCGGCCATCGCTAAGTTTGAATTATTTAATGAGCCCGGAACTTTCGTGCTCGCTTGGACTACCACTCCCTGGACTTTAATTGGCAATGTTGCTTTGGCGGTTGGTAAAGATATTGATTATGTGAAAGTAAAATTAGATGATTTTTTATATATTGTAGCCAAGGAACGCTTGTCAGAAATATTTAAGGAAAAAGCGGTTGACATTATTTCTGAATTTAAAGGTTCGGACTTAATTGGTAAGTCATATAAACCCCTTTTTGATTATTACTCCGCTGATGCTAGCTTAGAAAATCATAATAACGGCTGGAAAATCTACGCTGCTGATTTTGTTACGACTACTGATGGCACCGGGGTTGTGCACATTGCTCCCGCTTTTGGTGAGGATGATATGAATTTAGGGAAGCAGGAAAAACTGCCCTTTATCCAGCATGTTGGCTTAGATGGTATTTTCAAACCGGAGGTTAAGGATTTTTTGGGTTTGCACGTTAAACCTTTAGAGGACCACATGGCCACTGATATTGAGATTATTAAATATTTAGCTGCTCATAGCTTGCTTTTTCATAAAGAAAAATATGAACACAGCTATCCCCATTGTTGGCGCTGTGACACCCCTTTAATCAACTATGCCACTTCTTCTTGGTTCGTTGGTGTTACTAAAATTAAAGAGCATCTTTTGGAAACGGCCAAGGAAATTAACTGGTCGCCAGATTATATTAAAAACGGTCGTTTTGGTAATTGGTTGGAGGGGGCGCGCGATTGGTCAATTTCTCGCCAGCGTTTTTGGGCGAGTGCGATTCCGATTTGGGAGTGTCCTTCCGGCCATCGCCACGTTGTTTCTTCGGTGCAGGAGTTAGAAGAAAAAACAGGGCAGAGAATTAATGATATTCATAAAGACAAAGTTGATGACCTGAAATTTGCCTGTGCTGAATGCGGAGCAGAAATGAAGCGCATCCCTGATGTTATTGATTGCTGGTTTGAATCTGGTTCTATGCCTTATGCGCAATTACATTATCCTTTTGAGAATAAAGACAAGCTTGAGGCTAATTTTCCCGCTCAGTTTATTGCCGAGGGGGCTGATCAGACCCGGGCCTGGTTTTACTATTTACATGTCATTGCCGGCGGCATGCGCGACAGCCACGCCTTCCAAAACGTCATTGTTAATGGCATTGTTTTAGCGGAAGATGGCAAGAAAATGTCGAAGAAACTGAAAAATTATCCTGACCCTTCGCTGGTGATGGAGAAATACGGAGCAGACGCTTTACGGGCCTATCTTCTGTCTTCACCAGTAATGCAGGCGGAAAATCTTAATTTTTCCGAAAGCGGTGTTCAGGAAGCTTTGCGTAAAAATGTTATGACGCTGTGGAATGTCTATCGCTTTTATGCAACCTATGCTCCTGATTATGATAATCGTGAGGTTGTGACCGATAATATTTTGGATGCTTGGATTCTAGCGAAGCTTAAAAATTTATTAGTTGAAGTTACTCAGGCGATGGAAAAATATAATTTACCTAAAGCGGTGCGCCCGATTACCGAATTTATCGATGAATTATCAACTTGGTATTTACGCCGCAGCCGCGAGCGTTTCAAGAGCGATGATGAAAATGACAAGCAGGCGGCTTTAGCCATGACGCGTTTTGTCTTATTGGAATTAGCTAAAGTGATGGCCCCTTTCTTGCCTTTTGTGGCGGAAAGATTGTGGCAGGAAGTTTCTGGCCGCAGTTTCAAGCAACGTAATGAATCTGTGCATTTAGAGAATTGGTCAGAATTGGGCGACTTGAGTGCCGAGGAAAAGGCAGTTTTGGTGAACATGTCTTTAACTAGGCAGGCGGTAGAAATGGGCTTGTCTGCTCGTGATAGTGCCGGTATTAAGATTAGACAAATGTTGAGTGCCGCTAATTTCCAGGGCAGTGGCGATTTATCAGAGAAATACCAAGAACTTTTGGCGGAGGAACTTAATGTTAAGACGATTACCTGGTTAGGCGGCGAGGGAAATTTAAGTTTAGACTTAGATACTATTATTACTCCCGATCTCCAGTTAGAGGGCAATAAGCGCGAACTAATCCGCACCATTAATGCTTTAAGAAAAGAAGCCGGCTTGACTATCGCCGATAAGATTGAAATTTGGGCTGATGGCCCAGAATTAGCTTTAACTTTGCTTTTTGCGGCTGGTGAGGAGATTAAGAAAGCGACTTTGGCCCTAGATATTAAAAGCGGTAAAGTTGATGAAGCTTTGGCCGTTAAGAATTTAAAACTAGAGTCTGGAAATTTGGAAATTCAAATTATCCAAATTTAATTTTTAGACAAAAACCCGTTTTTCTGCTATAATTAATAGGCTAATCTATTAAATTAGCCGGCGAGGGAATTTATTTTCCTGTCTCCGGCCTTTAAATTATGACTACTTGGATTATTCTCGGCCTTATCGCGCTTTTAGCTTTGGTGCTAATAGCGATGTATAACGGTTTAGTGAAAGTTAAAAATCGCGTCGATGAAGCTTGGAGCGACATCGATGTGCAGTTAAAAAGACGCCATGACTTAATTCCCAACCTGGTAGAAACAGTTAAGGGTTATGCCGCTCATGAGCAGGTGACTTTGGAAAACGTTATCAAAGCGCGCAACGAAGCGATGAACGCCCAAGAAAGCCGTGATCCTAACGCCGTATTAAAGGCGGAGAACGCTTTGTCCTCCACTTTAAAATCAATCTTCGCTCTAGCGGAAAGTTATCCCGATTTGAAGGCTAATCAGAATTTCTTGGAATTACAGAGAGAATTAACTGATACTGAGGATAAAATTATGGCTTCTCGCCGCTTCTACAATACTAACGTCCGTGATTTTAATACCAAGTTGCAAGTTTTTCCAACTAATATTTTCGGAAGGATGCTTGGTTTTAAAAATTATTCTTTTTTTGAGGCGGCTGAGTCTGAAAAAGAAGCAGTGGCTGTTAAGTTTTAATATTATTTAATTATTAAAAATATATGTGGATTTTTATTATTGTCGCATTTATTGTCGTTATTTTGGCTTGTCTAAAACAGGTCAATCAGTATGAGCGCGGCGTTGTTTTTACCATGGGACGTTATTCCTACGTGATGGAACCTGGTTGGCGCCTTTTAATTCCGATTTTTCAGTCTTTTCGAAAAGTCGATATCCGCGTTAAAGCAGTTGATGTCCCCGACCAAAAAGCGATTACTCGTGATAATGTGCCGGTCACTGTTAATGCCGTTATTTATTATAAAGTTTCGGCAGCGGAGAAGGCGATTATTGAGGTGGAAAATTTCCAGTACGCGATTTCTCAATATGCCCAGACGACGATGCGTAATATCGTTGGTTCAGTTACTTTGGATGAGTTGTTAAGCAAGCGTGACGAAATCGCTGATCGCATTAAAGAAATTGTAGATAAGGAAACTGATGAATGGGGAATTAAAGTTAATAATGTGGAATTAAAAGATGTGTCTTTGCCGGAATCGATGGAGCGGACTATCGCCAAACAGGCTGAGGCCGAGCGCGAGAAGCGGGCGGTAATTATTAATTCCGAAGGAGAATTGGCCGCTTCCGCCAATATTGCTCAGGCCGCCCGCACTTTATCTGAAACTCCCGGGGCCCTGCATTTGCGCACTCTGCAGTCAATTAATGATCTTTCTTCCGATCAGTCAAATACGGTTGTATTTATGACGCCGGTTGAAGTGCTTAAAGCCTTTGAGGGTTTTGCTAAAAAGATGGATAATGGGAGCAAATAATCATTATTTATGTCCAATCTGTATAATTACAGTGCCGTCAATAAAAGAAAAACCTGGTTTTTAATGACCGGGTTTTTCATCTTTATCATGCTGGTCGGCTATGTCTTTGCTCAGGTGATGGATGAGCCCGGTATTGTTTATTTAGCGGTGATTATCAGCGTAGTGATGAGTTTTATCAGCTATTGGTATAGCGACAAAATTGTTCTATCAATGTCTGGCGCTAAAGAAGTGGATAAAAATAGCGGACGCGAGCTTTATCGTCTGGTCGAGAATCTTTGCATCGCCGCCGGTTTACCAGTACCTAAAATTTACATCATTGAAGATAGTGCTCCTAACGCCTTTGCTACTGGTCGCGATCCTGAACACGCTGCCATTGCTGTCACTTCCGGTATTTTAGGGAAATTAGAAAAGGTGGAATTAGAAGGTGTAATCGCCCATGAGCTTTCCCACATTGGTAATCGCGACATTCTCATTTCCACTATCGCCACTGTCTTAGTAGGTGTTGTGGTATTATTGGCCGACTGGTTTCGGCATTGGTCGTTTTTTGGCGGCCGGAAAAATAACAGCGATAACAATAGCAATAATCAATTGGGGATAATTATGGTGGTTTTAGCTTTAGTCTTTGCTATTTTGGCTCCAATTTTTGCTCAGCTCCTGCAATTAGCCGTTTCCCGTAAAAGAGAATTTGCCGCTGACGCCGATGCCGCTCTTTTGACCCGTTATCCGGAAGGATTGGCCCGGGCCTTAGAAAAACTCAGCGCTGATCGCGAACCCTTAGAGGCGGCCAATCGGGCTACTGCTCATATGTATATAGTTTCTCCTTTTAAAGGTAGAGAGGGAAATGGCCAAGTTTCTTGGTTTGCTAAAATGTTTATGACTCATCCGCCGATTAATGAAAGAATTGCTAAATTGCGCGGTTCTTTATAGTACGAATGGGTCTATTGTTAATCTAATTAAATAATCTATGAATACTCAAGAAATTTATGAGCTGGCTATCAGTCAGGGATTGAAAGCAGATTTACGTGGGGAAACTTTTGTGCACAGACATTTAGATAAATTACGGGAAAAGTATGAAGATTTAAGTGAGAAAGAAAAATTAGCTTTTGACCAAGAATCTTTGACTAACCCCTATTCCGATTCCCGCGTTCTTTTTGCGGGCGAGCCTAAGACGGTGAAAAAGATTTTGGCGGGCATTGATATTGAGGGTCCAGAATTATTGTATGCTCAGCAGCGCGGTGATATTGATTTAGTGATTGCCCATCATCCTTGGGGTAAAGCTCTGGCCGGGTTATCTGATGTTATGCATCTTCAGGCTCAAGTATTGGCTAACCACGGTGTGCCCATTAATATAGCGGAATCTGTTATTCAGCCGCGGATTTCTGAAGTGACGCGCGGTTTAAGTCCGATTAATCATGAAAGAGTGGTTGATTTTGCTCGTTTACTCGGTCTTGATTTTATGTGTTTGCATACGCCAGCCGATAACTTGTCGGCACAATTTGTGATTAAAGCGATTGAAGGCGAGGGTGATAAGTTGGAGACAGTTGGTGAGTTAGTTGATTTTTTAAAAACCATTCCTGAATACGCGGCGGCAGAGAAGCTGAAGTCTGGTCCCAAAATTTTTGCCGGCACCCCGGAGCGCAGTTTGGGCAAAGTCGTGGTGACTGAATTTACGGGGGGTACCAGCGGTTCTAAAGATATTTATGAAAAGATGTCACAGCACGGCATTGGCACCGTTATCGGCATGCACATGGATGAAGAATATCGTAAGGAGGCGGAGAAGTATCACATCAATGTTATTATCGCCGGCCACATGTCTTCTGATTCTCTGGGAATGAATTTACTCCTGGATAAAATTGAAAAACAAGGAATTGAAATTATTCCTATTTCTGGCTTGATTCGGGTAAAGCGCTTTTAAATCTAAGCTCCGCCTTGAGGCGGAGTTTTTGGAACTTAATAATCATTATCGCTTACTTCTGTCAAGATTTAATTAAATCAGCAGATATATTATACTAAGAGCATATGCTCGCCTATCTCCATGGCCGAATTTTGGCTAAAAGCAACAATTATCTAATATTAGAAGTAAATAGCGTTGGCTACCAAATTTTTGTGGGTGAGGCTTTTTTATCGTCTTTAAAAGTGGGAGAAGAGCAGGAATTTTATCTTTCCCATCAGGTGCGTGAAGATGCTTCCGATTTGTATGGTTTTCGAAATTTACCAGAATTAGAGCTGTTTCAATTACTGCTTTCCGTTTCTGGGGTTGGTCCGAAATCAGCTTTAGGGGTTTTATCAATTGCTTCCGCTGACGATATTAGGGAGGCTGTGATTCGCGGCGATGCCGCTTTACTAACTAAGGTGGCGGGGATTGGCAAGAAGACGGCGGAAAGAGTAGTTTTAGAATTGAAAAATAAGATTGCCAAAAATATTAATGGTGCTATTTTAGGGGCGACTTTGCCATCGGGTCTCAGCGACGAGCTTGATGCCTTAATGTCGCTAGGATATTCTTTGCCCGATGCGCGGGCAGCCTTAAACGATTTGGATTCTAGTTTTCATGACAGCGGCGAGCGCGTTAAAGCGGCTTTAAAAAAATTGGGAAGAAAATAATAGTCGATAATTAGCTTAATTGAACTATATGGGTAAAAATGAAAAGAAAACTATTACTAAGCAGGCGGTTGATTTTCCTGCTTGGTATCAAGACGTGGTCAGGGAAGCGGAATTAGCAGAAACTTCTGAAGTGAGAGGTTGCGGCATCGTCCGGCCTTACGGCTTGAAAATTTGGGAGCTAATCAAAGCCGAACTTAGTCGCCAATTAGAAGCTGATGGCGTCGAGAATGTTTATTTTCCAATTTTTGTACCCCTAGAAAATTTAGAAGCAGAAAAAGATCACGTGGAAGGATTTTCTCCGGAATTGGCCGTGGTTACCCATGCTGGCGGTGAAAAATTGGTCAATAAGTTAGCTATCCGCCCAACCAGTGAGGCGGCGATGTATCGAACTTATGCTAAGTGGATTCAGAGTTATAAAGATTTACCTTTACGCTTAAATCAATGGGCCAATGTTGTTCGTTGGGAAAAGCGCCCGCGCGCCTTTCTCCGTTGGAGCGAATTTTTATGGCAAGAGGGCCATACGGTTTTTGCTTCAGAAGAAGAGGCAAGGGCTGAAGTGAAGAAGATGCTGGATATTTACCGTTCTCTTTATGATTTTCTGGCCATTCCTACTTTTACCGGTCGCAAGTCAGAAAGCGAAAAATTTGCCGGTGCTGTTATGACTTTAACGGCCGAAGTAATGGCTAGGGACGGAAAAGCAATTCAGGGGGCTACTAGCCATTATTTGGGAACTAATTTTGCTAAAGTTTTTGATGTCAAATATCTTGGGGCTGATGGCGAAACTCATTTGGGTCATCAAAACAGCTGGGGCTTGTCTTGGCGTTCAGTCGGGGCGGTCGTGATGGTTCATGGCGATGACAACGGTTTGCGTTTACCCCCTAATATTGCCCCTTTGCAAGTTGTGATTGTGCCTATCTATAAAGATGATTCTTCAAGGGATAAAGTTTTAAGCTATTGCGAAAAAATTAATGAGTCTTTAAAGGCTAAATATCGTTTAAAAACTGATTTGCGTGATTCTCAGACTCCTGGCTTTAAGTTCAACTATTGGGAAGTGCGCGGCGTGCCTGTTCGTTTGGAAATTGGCTCCAAGGAAGCTGACGCCAATAAAGTCACTGTTTTCCGCCGGGACAATGACACTAAAGAGGAGATTGATTTAAGTGAATTACCTAATCGTTTGGAGAAGCTAATGCAAGAAATTCATGTTAATCTCTATAATCAAGCTTTAGCTTTTTCCGAAAAAAATATTCACCGAATTGAAAGCTGGGAGGAAATTGATGAAAAAACCGGCTGGTTTGAAGCCAGTTGGAGCGAAGATGCCGATACCGAAAAACAACTGAAAGAAAAATATGGGTTGGTTTCCCGAGTGTTATTAAGCGACAAGGAAGGGGAAGCGCCTAAGAATAATAAATGTTTTATCAGCGGTAAGCCGGCGAAGCATGATTGGCTTTTTGCTAAATGTTATTAATCTACCCTCCATATGTTCAATAAACTTATTGGAAAATTTAGCCATGACCTTGGTATTGACTTAGGCACTAAGAATACCTTAATTGTGATGAGTGAAAAAGGCTTAGTTATCAACGAACCTTCGGTGGTGGCTATTAATAAGCGCACCAATGAAATTTTGGAAGTGGGAGCGGCGGCCAAGAAAATGGTGGGTAAAACTCCGGCCCATATTGAAGCTATCAAGCCTTTAGTGGATGGGGTAATTTCTGATTTTGAAGTTACAGAAAAAATGTTGAAATATTTTATTAATAAAGTCCATCAGGAACATTTCGCTCTCATCCCTCGCCCCCGGGTGGTTATCGGTATTCCTTTAGACTTAACTGAAGTCGAGAAAAAGGCGGTTGAAGACGCTGCTCGCTCAGCCGGGGCGCGTAAAGTTTATCTAGTGGAAGAAGCGATGGCCTCGGCGGTAGGCGCTCATTTGCCGGTAACGGAAGCAACGGCGACGATGATTGTCGATATCGGTGGCGGCAGCACCGAGATTGCCGTTATTTCTTTGGGTGGCGTTGTTACTTGGAAATCCTTACGTTTAGCTGGTAATGAATTTGATAGTAATATTATTGAGTATATCCGCGAGGAGTTTAACATTTTAATTGGTGAGCAATTAGCTGAAGAAATAAAAATTACCATCGGTTCGGCGATTCAAAACGGCGAGACTCAAGAGATGGAGGTTCGTGGTCGGGATTTAATTAACGGTTTGCCCAAGGCAATCATTGTTAACGATAAACAGATTCGTGAAGCGATTGGTCGGACAGTGGGCAAGATAATTGAGAATATTAAGACTATTTTAGAAACAACCCCGCCGGAACTGGTTTCTGATATTTATGAAAGCGGTATTTATTTATCCGGCGGTGGAGCCTTACTTCGAGGTTTGGATCAAGCTATTTCTTTAGCCGCCAAGATCCCCGTTAAAATTGTTGACGATCCTTTAACTTGTGTCGTTCGGGGCGCTGGTATTTTAATTAGCGACCCGGAACTATTATCCAAAGTCACTTTAAATAATGTTTCTCTGGACAAATAATTTATGCGTCTGCCTTGGAAATCAAGAAAATTTTGGCGTTGGTTGGCGGCAATCGTTTTTATTTTTCTTCTGCATTTTTTAGGAGCTTCTCGCCCCTTGGAAAATTATCTAAGCGTTGCTATCCGTCCTTTGGGACGCTCTCTACACCGTCTTGGTTCTTGGTTTCAGGGACAGCCTTCTGATTCCTCGGCCGAAGAATTAGCAGCTGCTCTTAGTCGCACTCAGGAGCAATTGGCTCGGGCGACCGTTGATCAAGCCCAATTACAGCTTTTGTTAGAAGAGAATGCCAAGCTTCATCAGCAGCTTGATTTTTTAAATAATAACCATTACCGTGCCGTCAGCGCTAATATTGTTTCTCGTCAAAATCTTTTTGATGCGGTCGAAAATGCTCAAGACATTATTTTGGATAAGGGGTCTAACGACGGTCTTCATCCCGGTTTAGGTGTGATTAATGAATCAGGCGTAATTATTGGTAAAATTGTTGAAGTAAAAGATAATAGCGCCCGCGCTTGCTTAACTACTAGTGCCGATTGCCAACTAGCGGCCGCTATTATTAACGGTAGCCGTACGATTGGCTTGTCAGAAGGGGAATTAGGCCTAACAATTAAGATGAATTATATTCCCCAGATGGAAAAAATTTCTCCTGAAGATATTGTTATTACTTCCGGCTTAGGCGACAGCATCCCCCGCGGTTTAGTTATTGGCCGAGTTTCTCAGGTAAATAATCAGAGTAATGAAATTTGGCAGGATGTAACTATTGAGCCGGTTGCCTCTTTGCATGATTTAACTGTCGTTTCCGTGGTCTTACCTTAGTTTATGTCTAAAAAGATTGCCAACATCGTTTTTCTATTAATTGCTGCCGGCTTTTTAGCTTTAGCTCAGTTTTCTTTAATCAGCGCTTTACCTTGGCCATGGAGTAATTTTAATCTGGCAGTTATTTTTTATATTTTTGCTTTTTTAGCTTTAGGCCGTGATCAGGCCTGGCTGCTAGCGGCCGCGGCTGGTTGGTTTTTAGATGTTTGGAGTTTTCAACCTTTTGGCGTGTCTTTATTATCTTTAACTCTAAGCGCTTTGATTGTCTATCTAGTTTTAGAAAATTTTTTAACTAACCGTTCTTTGTATTCATTTTTACTTTTAACAGTTATCGGTTTGTTTGCGGAAACATTGCTTTATAATACTTTTTTGACGATTTTTGACTGGTCGGGCGCGGCTGGCAAATTTTTTCTTTTTAACGGTGCTTTTTGGGAGTCTTTAGGCTGGAGTTTATTGCTGGGCTTATTAGTTGTCGGCCTCTTTTTTAATCTCTTGGCTTCAGCAAGCCATCGACTTAAGCCTTTCTTTTTGAAACGTCGTTAATTTATGTTATGATATTAGCAGTTTTACTTTTATGAAATACGATATTGTCACAATTGGCGGGGCTACTAAGGATATTGCTTTCTTAACTACGGAGGGGGTCTTAATTGATAACCATCGGGATGTTTTGAGACAAAAGCTTTTAGCCTTTGAATATGGGGCTAAAATAACGATTGACCACTTTCACAACCTTTTTGGAGGAGGCGCCGCTAACGCCGCCGTTAATTTTGCTGCTTCTGGTTTTGAGGTCGCCTGTTTAGCTCGTATCGGGGTTGATGACAGCGGTCAGGCCATCATCGACAATCTTGGCAGGCGCGGGGTGGCGATTGAACTCATTTCCCAAGACCGCAGCGCGGCCACCGGCTTGTCTTTTATTTTAGTGGCTAAGGGCGGGGAACGCATTATTTTTACTAGCCGCGGCGCTAATGATAATTTTAAAATTAGTGAAAGTGACCGTAAAATTTTAGCGGGGGCAAAGTGGCTTTATCTCGCCTCTTTATCTGGTGATTGGTTAAAAAATATTAATTATATTTTTGCCCAAAGCGGACCGAAGATTGCTTGGAATCCAGGGTTGTCTCAATGCCAAGCGGGTCTAAAAAAATTAGCTCCATTTTTGAAGAAGACCGATGTTTTTTGTATTAATAAAGACGAAGCCATAGAACTTGTTTTAAGCGACTCCCGTTATCATGGCCAGAGTCCTGATTTTTTAAATAGTGTTAAAAATCTATTATTAGCTCTAAAAGAAAGGGTTTCAGGAATTGTTCTGATTACTGACGGTCAATATGGCGCCGATGTTTATGACGGCAAACGTTTTTATCACCAGGCAGTGTTAAAAGAGAAAAAGCGCGTTGATATCACTGGCGTCGGCGATGTTTTTAATTCTTCTTTTGTCGCCGGCCTAGAAATTACCAAAGGAGATATTAAAAAATCTTTGTATTTAGGGGCAAAAAATACGGCTTCAAAAATTGCTTATTTCGGTGCCCAAAATGGCTTGTTGGATTTAAGAAAAATAAAGAAATTTAATTAATAGATATATGATTAAAGGCGTTATTATTAAAGAGCTAAAGAAATTTGAAGACGAGCGCGGCTGGCTGACAGAAATCTACCGACGCGATGAAATCGATTCTAGCCCGGCCATGTCTTACGTTAGCCTTACTTTGCCGGGAGTAGTCCGGGGTCCGCATGAACACGTCTATCAGAGTGATTATTTTGTTTTTATCGGTCCCGGCCGTTTTCGTCTCCATCTTTGGGATCGTCGGGCCGACTCTAGTACTAAAGGAGAAAAAATGGAAATAGAAGTCGGGGAAGGCAATCCTTGTTCCGTCTTAGTGCCGCCAGGAGTGGTGCATGGTTATCAGTGTATTTCTGAAGGCCCAGCCCTCTCAATTAATCTGCCTGATAAGCTGTATAAAGGGGTGGCTAAAAATGATGAAATTGACGAAATCCGTTGGGAAATTGATCCGGCTAGTCCCTATAAAATCAGTTAATTTTTCTATGTGTATTTTTTGCCAAATAGTCGCTGGAAAAATTCCGTCTTATCAAGTTTATGAAGATGAGCGTGTTTTGGTTTTTTTGGACATTAAGCCGGTGCATAAAGGGCATTTGTTGGTCATACCTAAAAAACACGCTGCTAATTTAGAAGAGGTTTCCGCTGAAGATTTACAAGCCCTTATTTTAGTTGTCCAGAAGATGGGGCGGCTTCTCAAAGAGCGTTTGGGCTATCCGGCCTATAATGTTTCCGAAAACAATGATCCGCTAGCTGGACAGGAAGTTCCGCATCTTCATTTTCATCTGATTCCGCGTTTGGCCGGCGATGGCCTTGCTCCTTGGCGCAAAGAAGAATATGCTCCGGGGGAGATGGAAGAAGTTTTAAAGAAGTTAAAAGATTAAATCTATGAAATTATTAGTCACCGGCGGCGCTGGTTTTATTGGCTCTAATTTTATCCATTATTGGCTAGCTAAATATCCTGAGGATAGTATTGTTAATCTTGATATTCTCAGCTATGCCGGTAATTTGAATAATTTGGCCGACATTTCTCAGGACCACCGCTATCGCTTTATCCAGGGCGACATCGCTGACAGTGCTTTAGTTGACAGTCTGATGCCTGGCATTGATGCCATCGTGCACTTTGCCGCCGAGAGCCACGTTGATCGCTCTATCATCAATAGCGCTGATTTTGTCCACACTAATGTTGAAGGTACTCGGGTTTTATTGGACGCGGCGAAGCGTTATGGCGGCATTCGTTTTCATCATATCTCTACGGACGAAGTTTTTGGCGCTCTGCCTTTGGATGGTTCTAAGTTTTCTGAGAGTACGCCTTACGACCCCCGTTCTCCTTATAGTGCTTCCAAGGCTTCTTCGGATCATTTGGTGCGCGCTTATTTCCATACCCATAAATTACCAATTACAATTTCTAACTGCTCTAATAATTACGGCCCCTATCAATATCCTGAAAAACTAATTCCTCTTTTCATCACTAATTTGATTGACGGCAAAAAAGTGCCGGTATACGGGCAGGGGAGTAATGTTCGCGACTGGATTCATGTTGATGACCATAATCGGGGCGTGGATTTAATCTTGCATCAGGGGAAAATTGGTGAAACTTACTGTTTAGGCGGCAACAGCGAACGCAGTAATTTAGAGATAACTAAGAATATTTTGTTTTTAATGGCTAAAGGCGAGGAGATGATTACTTATGTTGAGGATCGCCTGGGGCATGATTTACGCTATGCTATTGATTTTTCCAAAGCTAAGTCGGAATTGGGTTGGGAGCCTTTAATTCCTTTTACGGAAGGCTTGCAAGCAACCGTTGCCTGGTATCGTGATAATGAGGCTTGGTGGCGCCCCTTGAAGAAATAATCTTTTGTTATTTAGATAATTATAAATATATGTCCAGCAAGAAAATTTTTATCTTAGAGGATGATGTTAATATCCTTTATGGTTTAGAAGCCCAATTTAGCGCGGATGAATTTTTAGTAGAGTCCAGCGAAGGCGAAGAAGATTTGGAGGAATTGCTGAGCAATATCCGCAGCTTTAATCCTGATTATTTAATTCTTGATTTAATTCTGCCTAAACTTGATGGCTTCGAAGTGGTGAAGAAAATCAAGGAGGATGAAGAAACAAGCGAATTGCCAATTTTTATTTTTACCGATCTTAGCGATGAAGATAGTAAAAATCGCAGTTTAGAGTTAGGCGCCGATTATTATTTTATTAAGGAAGAGTTTGACACTTACGAGTTTGCTGAAAAAGTAAAAAAAATTATTGGTAATCAGGAAAAAGAGGAGGAAGAAGAGTCGGCAGATACTTACGAAGATTAATTTTGGAATTTTACTTGATTTGACTACCCGGCTTGATTCGGGGTAATATATAGAGCTATTAAGAGGATTTTCTTATCTCTTAAATTTTTGTTTGATTCTAGCATAATTTATGTTTATAAAGCGTATCGGTATTGATTTAGGCACTACTTACACCTTGGTATATTTGCCGAGGCGAGGCATCGTGATTAACGAGCCTTCTGTGGTGGCTGTTTCTATTGACGATAATAAAATTTTAGCCGTTGGTAACGAAGCTAAGGATATGTTAGGTCGCACCCCTGACACTATTGTGGCGGCCCGACCTCTTAAAGATGGAGTGATTGCCGATTATCGCACGACTGAAGCGATGATTCGTTATTTTATTAACAAAACTTTAGGTGGTATTCGCCTTTTTCGACCGGAAGTAATGGTGGCGGTGCCGGCAGGCATTTCTTCTACCGAAAGACGCGCGGTTATTGAAGCCACCATTGCCGCTGGCGCTAAGGCTGCTTATATTATCAAAGAACCGGTAGCGGCCGCGATTGGCGCCGATATTCCGATCGGCTCTGCGACTGGCCATATGATTATTGATATCGGCGGTGGCACTGCGGAAATGGCGGTTATTTCTTTAGGTGGCATTGTCGCCTCTACTTCGGTGCGTGTGGGTGGTAATAAATTTGATGCTGCTATTTTAGAACATGTTCGTAAGAAATATAATTTGGCAATCGGCGAGCGCACGGCCGAAGAGATTAAGATTAACATCGGGTCTGCTCTTTACGTTGAAGATAAGCTGTATATGGAAATCCGCGGTCGCGATATAGTGACGGGTTTGCCCCGCAGTATTACGGTTTCTAGCGATGACGTCACCGAGGCAATCCAGAACGAATTGGAAGCGATTGTAGCTGCCGCCAAGAAGGTTTTACAAAAAACTCCCCCCGAATTAGCGGCTGATATTATGGACAAAGGCATTATTCTTTCTGGGGGTAGTTCTTTGCTTCGCAATATTGATCAACTCATCGCTCGCACTACCGGCGTTCCCGCCTATGTAGCCGATGATGCTCTCCTTTGTGTTGCTAAAGGGACAGGTATCGCCTTGGATAACCTTGATTCTTATAAGCGCAGCATTTTAGCGACTAAATAGTTTTTATCTATATGGTTATTGGTATTGACGCTTCGCGCGCCAACCGCTCTCTCCGCACGGGTACGGAATGGTACTCCTTCTACATTATTGAACACCTAGCGGCGCTTGATCGGGAAAATCAATATATTCTTTATCTTGATAAGGAGCCAGCGGCTGATTTGGTTGCAGTTTTAGCTCCTTATTCTAATTTTAGTTTTAAAATTTTGCGTTGGCCTTGGCGTTATTTTTGGACTTTAGGTCGCTTTTCTTGGGAAATGCTGTTTCATCGCCCCGATGTTTTGTTTGTGCCCGCTCATTCTTTACCCTTAATCCATCCCCGCCGTACGGTTAATACCATCCATGATATTGCCTTTGCCCGTGAGTGCGGACTCTATCAAAAAAAATGCGTCCGCCTGGAAACTAAGGTCGGCAAAAATATTTTAAATGTAGTTACCCGCCTCCTCACTCGCGGCCGCTATGAATCTAATTCGCTAGATTACTTAGTCTGGTCGACCGCTTACGCCTTGAAGCATGCTTGGAAAATTATTGCGGTTTCGGCTTTTACTAAGCAGGAGATAGTCTCTATTTATTCTGAGCGTTATGCTGATAAAATTGAAGTCGTTCATAACGGCTATCAGCGCTCTCTTTATTCGCCGGTAGCGGCGACACCGGAACGCCATAAAATTTTAGAAAAATATGGTTTAGAGGAGCCCTTTTTCTTATATGTCGGCCGTTTGGAAAAAAAGAAAAATACCCCTGCTTTAGTGGAATCTTTTTCAGTCTTTAAGGAGGCTCATCCCAGTGATAATTTTAAACTAGTTTTAATTGGCAATGCCGGTTTCGGCTATGATGAGGTTAAATATATTATTGAAGAGTATAACCTGGCCCGTTCAGTTTTAATGCCGGGCTGGGTAGCTGAAGAAGATTTACCCGCAATTTTCAGTGCCGCCACCGCCTTTATTTTTCCGTCCCTTCATGAAGGTTTTGGCATTCCTGTTTTACAGGCAATGGCTTGTGGCGTTCCAGCCTTAGTTTCTGATTTACCAGTGCTGAAAGAAATTGCCGGCGAAGCTGCTCTTTACTTCAATCCTCGCGACCGCGCCGCCATGGCAGCGGCCCTAATTGCCATTAGCAGTAGCGCTGAATTGCATCAGCGTTTATCGGCTCAAGGTTTAATCCGCGCTCAGCAGTTTAGCTGGGAGCAGTCTGCCCGTGAAACCCTCCAGGTCTTAACTGGGAAATAGATAATTTTTGCCTTTTTTAATATTTTCTTGGCCTCTTTTAATCTTTGAATAAGTAATTAAATATGTTATGATAAAGGTGTTATGAAACGATTCGTGACATCTTTTTTTGCATTTTTGCTTCTCATGGTTCCAACTGCTGGTGCCAGTTTTTTGCCGAACGATAGCTATTATCATAATCAATGGTATTTGACGCGCGTACAGGCGCCGGCTGCCTGGGAAAAGGCGAATAGTAGCCCTAATATAAAAATTGCCGTGATTGATGCCGGCGTCCAAATTAATCATCCAGATTTAGAGGGTAATATCTGGGTTAATACTAAAGAGTTACCTGGTAATAAGATTGATGATGACCGTAACGGTTTTATTGATGATGTAAATGGCTGGGATTTTGTTGAAAATACACCGGATCCTTCCCCTAAATTTGATGAGGGTTGGACTGAGTCCGGGGTCTCTCACGGGACGATGGTGGCGGGCATCATCGCCGCTACCGGTAATAATCGTCAAGGTATTACTGGAGTAACCTGGCGGGCGCAGATTATGCCCCTGCGCGCCTTAAATGACAAGGGGGAGGGGCGTGTCGGCGCGGTTGTCCGGGCGATTGATTATGCGGTTCATAACGACGCTGATATTATTAACTTAAGTTTTGTCGGTTTTAACTATAGCCAAGCTTTGCAAGATGCCATCCAGCGGGCTTATGATGCTGGCGTAATTGTTGTTGCCGCCGCTGGCAATGAACAGGAAGACGGCGAAGGTTACAATACCGATAAGCATCCAATTTATCCAGCTTGTTATGACGGTAAGAATGGTGAGAATATGGTGATTGGTGTGGCCGCCACAGACGCGCTTGATCAAAAGGCAGATTTTTCCAGCTATGGTTTTAAGTGTGTAGATATCGCTGCGCCTGGGGTCAGTTTTTTTAGTACCATTACTTATGGAGGAAATCCTTTAGAAAGAGATAAATATTATGATGGTTTTTGGTCAGGAACTTCTATGGCTACGCCGGTTATTAGCGGTTCGCTGGCTTTAATAGCAGAAGCAAATCCGCAATTAAAGCCCACGGAAGTAGTAAAGATTCTTTTGCAGTCAGCTGATAATATCAGCCGACTTAATCCGGTTTATTTAGGGCAACTCGGCTCTGGTCGCGTTAATTTAGATAGAGCTTTAAACACCGCCCAAGAAAAATTATATGCCCGCCTCGGTCGTCTTTTAATTAGTCCTGAATCTGGGCTTCCCATTGCCAGCAGTAGCCCGGAATTAAACATTACCGATAGGGGTGGCTCTGTTTTGTATCATTGGCCAGTGAGCGAAGCGGCTGGCGGTGTTTTTGCTTCCGGCGATGTTGATGCTAATGGTGAAGATGAGGTAATTAGTGCGGCCGCTCCCGGTCAAGAACCTTTTGTCAGCATTTATGGGCCTGATGGGGCTTTGCGCGGCCGTTTTTTAGTTTTTGATCGTCGCTTTAAGGGCGGTTTTAGTCTGGCAGTCGCCGACATTAATGACGACGGTTTTGAAGAAATTATTGTCGGCGCTGGTGCTGGGGGCGGACCGCATGTCCGAATCTTTGATCATAAAGGACGTTTGCGCGGTCAATTTTTTGCTTTTGAAAGTAAATTTCGTGGCGGGGTAAAGGTGGCGGCTGGTAATATTGATGGCCAGGGAGCGGCGGAAATTATTGCCGCGCGTGGCCCAGGTGGGACTCCAGAGATTAAAATTTTTGATCGGCGCGGTCTTTTGCAGGGACAATTTTTTGCTTTTGAAAGTAAATTTCGCGGCGGTCTGAATGTGGCGGTAGCTAATATTGATGGGCGCAATAATCGCAATCAAGACGAAATTATCGTTGCCCCTGGTGCGGGAAGAGAGCCATTAATTAAAGTATTTTCCAATAAGGCGGTGTTGAAATTTTCCTTTTTAGCCTTTGGCCGCAATTGGCAGGGCGGGGTAAATGTAGCCGCTGGTGACATTGATAACGATGGCCGGGCTGACATTGTTACCGGCGCTAGTGCCGGGGCGATGCCGCATGTTCGGATTTTTAGCGGCCGAGGCGAACTTAAAGAATCTTTTTATGCTTTTCCCGACGGTTTTACCGGCGGCGTCAATCTTAGTGTGATTGATTTTATCAATTAAAAATATGTCCAAACAAGTAATTTTTGACAAGAAAAATGTATTAGTAGCGGGTGGTGCCGGCTTTATCGGGTCTCATTTGTGCGATGAGTTGGTTAAAACCTGCAAGGTTATCTGCGTTGACAATTTTTCTACCAGCAGCGAAGGTAATATTGACCACCTCTTATCCAACCCAGATTTCGTTTTTATTAATCATGATATTAGTAAGCCGATTAATTGGCTGGCTTTGCCTGAGCTGAAGAAATTTAAGCTTGAATTTCAAGGTTTGCAGGAAATTTATAACCTGGCTTGTCCGATGTCGCCCAAAAATTTTTTAGATAATCGCCTGGCAACTTTAGCGGCTAATTCCCTAGGAGTGTTAAATATGCTCGACTTAGCCCTAGCCTTTAAATCTAAAATTCTTCATTTTTCTTCTTCGGTTGTTTATGGTCCTCGCCAGACTGAGGCCTCTGACCATAAAGTTGGTGAAGGCGAGCTAGGCTTAATCGACCATCTGTCTTCGCGCAGTTCCTATGATGAAGGCAAGCGTTTCGCTGAAACTTTAGTGGCTAATTACCGCGATATTTTCCAGTTAGATGCTAAAATTTTACGTCTTTTCCGGGTCTATGGCCCGCGCATGGAGTTGGATGATGAGCAGATGATTCCCGACTTTATTAATAATGCTTTAGATGGTAAAGATTTGGTAATTTTTGGCAATGAACGTTTTTCTTCTTCTTTTTGTTATATTGACGACGCTATTGATGGCGCCTTAAAACTCATGCATTCTAAACATCCGGGCCCGATTAATATTGGTTCCGATGTTGATGTTAATTTAACGGATTTAGCAATGATGATTATTCAAGAAACTTCCTCTGATTCCAACATTGCCTACACTGACAGCCGTATTTTCGTCAGTGAATTAGCTTTGCCTGATATTAAATTGGCTAAAGAAGAATTAGGGTGGATGCCGGTGGTAACTCTGGAAAATGGCTTAAAGAAAACAATATTTTCTCTCCAAGCGCAGAAGCGTTTGCGTGGATTTCAGGTGTAATTATTTTATTTTTTAAAACCCCCGCTTAGGCGGGGGTTTTTATTTTTCTCTTACTATTTTTTTGAAAGCGGCCGCTAAAGCGGTACTATCTCCCGGCGGTACTAGGGTTAAATCTAGGAAAGGGGAGAGTTCGGGAATGCCGCCGATATCAGATGCAAGGCCGCGGAGACCGTAGCTGGCTGCTTCCCAGAGACTAGTTGGTGAATTTTCATAGACTAAAGAGGGAACTACGACAACGTCGGTTTTATTTAAAAGCTGTTTAATGCCAGCTCGATCTAAATTATCGAGATAAGTGACATTACTATAATTAGCACTTTCTTTTTCTATCCAAGAAGAAAGGCTGCCTTTACCGGCAATCGTTAAACTGGCTTCTTCCGGGATAAGGCCAGCTTCGCGCCAAGCGGCTAGGAGGATGGCTGGGCCTTTATGTTTTTCGGCTTGGCCGATGAAAGCAAAGGCCACCGGTCTGTTAAGAGTCTTTTTTTCTTGAGGTTGTATTTGAAAGTTGAAACGGACTTCACTTTTTTGTTTTTTAAAAAATCCTTTTTTTTGATGAAGTGTCAGCAGCCACTGAGAAGGAGAAATAATTTTCTTTGCGTTTTGGAGGGACCAGCAAGTACCGATTTGATAGCAACGGGCAAGCAGGGAGTCAATAATTTTTTCTTGCCCCCAATACATTAGTCCTGAGGGGTGAAGTAGTTGGATGTCATGTAAAATATGCTCGTGTTCAATTTGATGTTTGGCTAAGAGACGGGGTAAGTAAAAACCAAGCCCTACGAGGTTGTGGGTAATAACTAGATTTGGTTTCCGTTCTTTGATTATTTTTTTCAACTGCCGGTGATGCCAGGGATAAAAGAGTTGTCCTAGATGCCAAATTATTTTTTGTAGATCGTTGTAGGAAGAAAGTTTTTCGTAACTTGAGTTGAGATAATAAATATCTTTTTCTCGAGGGCGTTCAGCGGTCGGAATTTTAGTGGTAATAATAAAAACTTCATGGCCGGCCAGGCGCAAATCATCAGCCATTTTCTGGGCAACAATTTCCGCGCCGCTATTGCGGCCGTAAGGTGGGTAAAGATTGTTGGCGATGCCGATAATCATAATTTAGTAATTTTCTGAAAATTCGTCTAAGATGCGGTCAGCCACTTTTTCCCAGGCATATTTTTCTTCTGCTAGTGTCCGAGCGGCTTTTGCCATTTTTTGGCGGAGATTTTCATCTTGGATTAAAGTGTTAATCTTGGTCGCCAGATCGCCGACATCACCGGGCTCGCAACGTAAACCTTGTTCTCCGTCCCTGAAGACACTGCGTACGCCAGGCAAATTGCTGGCGATTACCGGCAGACCACAGGCCATCGCTTCAATGAGGACTAAGCCGAAAGCTTCGTGGGCGTTGATTGAAGGAAGAATTAGAATATCGGCGCTCTGGTATTGGCGGATAAGTTCTTCTTCAGTAACGCGTCCAAGAAAATTAACCTGCCGTTTGATGCCAAGACTGTTGACTTGGGCTTCATATTGAGAGCGCAAATCGCCATCTCCGATAATATTAAGGCTAACCGAAGATTTAAGCATGGGTAGGGCCTTAAAAAGGACGCTGAGGCCTTTGAAATAATGAGCCCCGTCCAAGCCGCCGACAAAGAGCAGGGTGTGTCCGCCCCTTTTAATAAAGCGGCGGGTGACAAAATTAACAATATCAGCGGCCCGAGCATTAATGCCTTTTTCGGCGCCACTAATTTTCGGACGGAAAATTTCCGTTTCCACCCCAAAGGGGACGGCTTTTATTTTTTCCGGGTACATTTTTGTGATCGCCCCTAGTTGTCCGTTTTCGGCATAGTCTAAAGTGCTGACAATAATTTTTTCCGCTCTTTTCATTAATTTCGGTAGTAAGCAGCGTGAGGGCAGGGCTAATAATTTTTTAGCCCCGCGCAGAGCGGGCGTATCCATGTGATAATGGATAATTAATCTTTGTTTTTTGCGGAAGCGACTGAGAAGGAATATTAATAAATCAGCCCCGAAGAAAGGATAGTGCAGATAGATTAAGTCGTAGGACAAAAGACGAAAGGGGAGGGTGAGAGGGAGGGCGCCGTGGCCAGCACGGAGGCGCGGTCGAAGAAAAATTAAACGTTGTACGCCTATCGGTGCTTGTGGGTTTTTTTCATTTTGAGGTGCTAAAGAAAAGGTTGTGAGCTGGTGTTCTCGGCTCAAGATTTCTCCTAAACGATAAGCACTTTGGCCGATGCCACCGGCATAAGGCGGGAAGGCACAGACGATTTGGGCGATTTTCATAGAGATTTTTCCGAGATTATTGTTTAAGGGTAATAACGCGGACTAAGTCGGTTAATTCTTTTTCCAGTTTGCTTATTTTTAGACGCAGTTTAAAGATAAAGTAAAACAAACTGATGACCGCGAGATAAAGTAAAAAGTTGATGCCAGAGCCGGAAAAGCCCGCGCTGACCAAGAGCTTGTCTAAGACACGGATAAAAATAATGGCCAGTCCGCCTAAAGACCAGAAAGCCAGCCAGAAGAGAAATTCATTGCCGCCAATTTGGCCTTTTTTCTTTTGGATTAAGAGTCTCCAAATAAAGATAGCAATAAATGCTAGAGCGATTGCTTGTTGTAACATATTTTGACAAAGATTATTATATATTATAGGATAAAAAGATTTCTAGTTCATTTTATTGTTTAACCCTAAATATTTTTCGTCATGAAAAATTCTTGGAAAGAGCTGGGCCTTGTCCTGCTCAAATTCTTCATTGCATGGACTTTAGTCCGTGCGGTCATTCGCCAGCCAAACATGGCTCTTCAGGAAAAAGACATATTGGTGATTGTTGGCTCCGTCTTCACCTTTTCTTGGTTGACCCTCGCTTTTATAAAAGAGGCTTGGTCAGGATTAGCGGCCGCGCTTAATATAAGTGTAGCTGCAGTTTTTTTCTATTTCCAGTGGGGCGATTTCGGGCTTCTTTATGCCCAGATTGCTCTCGGTTCTTTATTAATCATGTCCATCGTGATTTTGGGGTATGAGTTGATAGGAGCTGCAAGAAGAGAAAAAGGCATCTGGTTGCCGGTATTGGTCAATATCATTGTCCTTATCGGTTGTTTATTCGGGTTGGAGGCCATACTCCCACTATTTTAATCTTCAGTCATGCTGAAATGAGGCGTTCGCAAGAGCGCCTTTTTTATTGGCTAATTTTTTGGATGAACAGATCTTTAAGGATGCGGATGCCGCCAGAGAATTTCTGGCCGTATTCATGGTAGGTAACGGTAATCGGCACTTCTTTTATGCGCCAGCGGCCACGGCTCAGTTTAATTAGGATTTCACTACAATGGGCCATGCCGTTATTTTCAATGCGGAAGCTTTGGGCCACTTCTTTAGTATAAGCGCGGAAGCCGCTTTGAGGATCGCTGGTCTTGACGCCAAATAGACGGTTGACTAGACGGCCTAAGGGCCAGATTAGATATTTTTTCAGGCGCGGTAATTCTGATTTTTTTTCTAAGAAGCGGGAACCGAAAACAATATCAGCCTCGCCATTTTTAATGGGAGCAATTATATCGGCTATTTCGGAGGCGGCAAATTGGTCGTCGGCATCGAAATGGACAATAATATCTGCTCCTAATTTTAAAGCATAGTCGCTGCCAGTCTGTAAAGCTGCTCCTTGGCCGCGGTTAATCGGGTGTCTTAATACAAAAACGCCGGCTTCTTTTGCCAGGGCGCTTGTTCGGTCGCGGGAACAATCATCTATCACTATTACTATATCTACTAAGTTTTTGACCTTATCAGCGACGGAACGTATATGTTTTTCCTCATTCCAGGCAGGAATGACGCAGGCTACTTTCATATTTTTTTGCGGATTTGTGCCCAGGCAGCAATTTCTTCAATATTGATTAAACCTAGACCAGCTTTAGTTAAAGCCTCTTTAATCAAGGGTTGATATCCGCTTTGGAGACGGCCGTCTGGCAGGAAGCGCATAATTTCAAAAATGGCTGTTTTGGAAGCGATATTTCCTTGGCGGCAGTGTTTGCAGCCGTGGTTTTGGAATAGTTTTTTTGGCCAAAAATTGTAAGCAGAAGGCCAAGCGCTCAGTATAATTTTTTTAATTTCAGGACCAGGGTCAAAGCTGCGTAGGCAACGGGCGCAAGGACGCTTGAATAATTTTTGGGCACTGATCAAAATTAATTGTTCGGCAATAGCGGCGGCGCTTAAACCAGCGCGACGAAGAATCTTAACAGCGCTAGCGGCGTCTTTAGCACTCAAGGTGAGAATAACTAAACGGCCGGTAGCGGCTAGACGGAAGGCATTTTTTAAATCTTCTGGATTCAAGGGGGTGTCAATTCCAATTAATTCGCTATCAAAACGTGCGACTCTTTCCAGGGCCGCAGTGGGGCTGGGGTATTTTTGCAAATTGACAGTGTTAATCCCAGAAAGATTGTTAACGGGGTAAGCCTCTAGAGAATAGGTGCTACGTCCAGCGGCTGCCAAGGAAAGCAGGGAATAGTAGGTGCTGGTAGCGCCGTTTTCTTCAGGCGAAACAATAACAATAACTCCAGCTCTTTTTTTAATTCCTTGTCGATAAATTTCTTGCTGTTCTTTATTGGCACCCAGGGCGGACAATCTTTTTATAACTGGAGTTTCGGAACTGAGAGCAATAATTAATTTTTCGCCCTCACGAGAAGGGAGGAGGGTGGCGCGACCGCTAATTAGGTTTTGCTTATCGGTAATTTTAAAACGTTTGTTTGCAAAAAGTTCATTTTCTGCGGCCCCAACTAGTCGACGGAAGGTTTCAGTAACGCTGATTTCTGTTTCTCTATCAAGGCGGAGATAATCTGTATTTTCTCCGCGTCCGCAAGCGCAAATTAAAGTCGCCCCCTTTTTTTCTAGGTGGAGATGGCTGTGACCCTTTTCCTGGGCATAGCGGCAGATGGTCTTAGCTATTTTTTCTGACATAATTTTATTATATCATTATCCGCTTGATTTTTAAAATGGCCAATAATATGATATTATATATAAATAAAATGGCAGCAATGAAGCTTGGTGGCTATTTTTGATTATTTTGATTATTTTCCTAATTTTTAGCAAATTTTATTAAATTTATGGCCTTTTCTTTTTACAGCCGTTGGTACGCTTGGCGGCGGGCTCTAGGTGTTTTTTTAAGCTCCTATTGGCGTTACCGCCCTAATCGCCGTTACTTAGTGCTAGCGCTTATTATCCAAGTTGCGCTCTGGTTTTTTGCTTATAAGATTTTTACTACCGTCGGTCAAGATCTTTTTGTCGCCCATTATAATGTTGACTTCGGCATTGATTCTATCGGGGATGGTCGCCGGGTTTTTAGCGCTCCGCTTTTAGCTTTAGGGGTTATTATCTTTAATTTTTTGTTAACGGCTATTTTTGCTCGGCGCGAGCATTTTCATTTTCTCAGCCACGCTTTTGGCTTGTTGACAGTGTTTGCTCAAATTTTAGCAGCCCTAGTTTTAATGTCTCTTTATTTGATAAATTTTCTCGCCTAACTATCTATGCTTATTTTTTACATTGTTAAAATTTTATTGTTATCCGCTTTGGCTTTTATTTTTGCCATGGCTTGTACGCCGGCTTTAACTAATTTTTTGTATAAGTATAAATTAGGCAAGCAAATCCGTAATGGTGGAAATACTCCAATTTTTAGTAAGCTTCATGCGCACAAAGCTGGGACGCCGACGATGGGCGGAATTTTAATTTGGGGAACGGTTTTAGTTTTTATGGTGCTTTTTTCTTTTTTGGCGGATATTATGCCTGGTGATATTTTTAAATATTTAAATTTTTTTTCCCGTTCAGAAACTTTGTTACCTTTGGGGGCTTTAGTGGCGAGCGCAATTATTGGTTTATTGGATGATTGGCTCGATGTTAGCGGTCGCGGCGTCTTTGGCGGTGGTGGTTTGAAATTAAAGCATCGCCTTTTGATTTATGCCTTGATTGCCGCTGCTGGCGCTGCTTGGTTTTATTTTAAGCTTGATTGGACGGTTTTCCATATTCCTTTTTTTGGTAATTTTGAAATTTCTTGGTGGTATATCCCGGTGTTTATCTTTGTTACTGTAGCTACTTCTTTTTCCGTTAATGAAACCGACGGACTTGATGGTTTGGCTGGCGGCACCTTGATGATTGCTTTCGCCGCTTATGGCATTATTGCCTTTGCTTTAGGCCGCTACGAACTAGCGGCTTTCTGCGGAGTTATTATTGGTGCTTTACTCGCCTTCCTTTGGTTTAATATTCCTCCCGCCCGTTTTTATATGGGTGATACTGGGGCAATGAGTCTTGGCGTGACTTTGGGGGTGATCGCGATGCTGACTAACAGCGCTCTCTTTTTACCTTTAATTGGTTTTATTTTTTTGATTGAATCTTTGTCGGTAATTATTCAGATGCTTTCTAAAAAGTTCCGCGGTAAAAAGGTATTTTTGTCTTCTCCTATCCACCACCATTTTCAAGCTTTGGGTTGGCCGGAGTCAAAAATCGTCATGCGTTTCTGGGTAATCGCCTCTATGGGTGCGGTTTTAGGGCTATTAATCTTTTTAGCTGATAGGCAGTGGTAGAAAAATTATGAAAATATTGAAGAAGTTTAAAAATTTTTTAGCACCGAGCGCTCAAGAGCATCAAGCCGATCCCTGGTTTCTTCTAGGAGTAGGCGGCTTGTTGTTGATTGGCCTAGTAATGCTTTCGAGCGCCTCTTCAGTTGTATCTTATGCTCGCTTTGGTAATACCTATCATTATTTTTTTCATCAGTTAATCGCGGCTATTATTGGTGTGGGCCTGTTCTTTATTTTCTATCGGATTGATTATCGTTTTTGGCGTCGCTATGCCTTGTGGGCTTTGATTTTTTCAGTTGTTCTTCTAGTATTAGTTTTTATTCCTGGTTTGCGGGCGGAACACGGCACTGCCCGTAGTTGGATTATCGTTTTCGGCCAATCTCTCCAGCCAGCGGAGTTTGTTAAGTTGGGTTTTTTAATTTATTTAGCCACCTGGTTGGAGGCGAAAAAGGGGCAGTTAAAAGAAGCAGGCAGTGGCATTATGCCTTTTCTTAGTAGCTTGCTGATTATTTCTGCCTTAATGCTCGCTCAGCCGGATTTAGGAACTTTATTTATTATTCTTTTTGCCGCTTTTGCCGCTTTCTTTGTGGCCGGCGGTAAATTTTCCCATATTGTTCTCACGATGGTGTTAGGAGTTTCGGCTCTAGCCCTTATGTTTTATGCCAGTTCTTCTTATCAGAGCGATCGTTTCCGCTGCTATCAAGATCCCGCTTATGATGTTCAAGAGGAGTGTTATCAAATTAATCAATCTTTGATTGCTGTCGGTTCGGGCGGCTGGCTGGGCCGAGGACTTGGCCAAAGTCGGCAGAAGTTTATGTATTTGCCAGAAGTTTGGGGCGATTCCATCTTTCCAATTATTGCCGAAGAGGTTGGTTTTATCTTCAGCGCTCTTTTAATTGCTCTCTATGGATTAATATTTTACCGTGGCCTGAAAATCGCTAAACATGCTCCAGATATTTATGGTAGTGCTCTGGCTACTGGAATTATTGCTTGGCTGGCTGTCCAAACCTTTTTAAATATTGGGGGGATGATTAATTTAATCCCCATGACCGGCGTACCCTTGCCTTTTGTTTCTGCCGGTGGCTCCTCAATTTTATCTACGTTGATGGCGATTGGTGTCCTCGCCAATATCAGTAAACATAGTAAATATGAAAGACGCGGCAAATAATTTAATAGTTATTTCTGGCGGTGGTAGCGGTGGGCCGAGCACAGCGCCTTTAGCTTTGGCGGTCGCTTTTCAGAATCTAGGGGCGCCCGCTCGTTTTTTATTTATTGGCAATGCCCCCAAATTAGAAAAAGATTTATTTGGAGATATTCTTCAGTCTTTAGGCGCTGATTATCTCGCTTTACCCGCGGGGAAGTGGCGACGTTATTTTTCTTTATTTAATATTTTAGATTTTTTTAAGATTTTAAGCGGCTTTATCCAAGCTTATTGCCTTTTCCGGCGTCTACGCCCCGCTTTAATTATTTCTGCCGGCTCTTTTGCCAGTGTGCCCGTGGTCTGGGCGGGGCGTTTATGCGGTGCCAAGATTTTAATTCATCAACAAGATGTCCGCCCAGGCCTGGCTAATCGTTTAATGCGTCGGGCGGCTGATCGGGTCAGCGTCGCTTTTCCTAAGTCTTTAGCGGATTATGGTAAGCGGGCGGTTTTAATCGGCAATCCTAGTCTCAGTTCTGTATCCGCTGCTGACCAGGAAAGAGTGAGAGAAAAATTTAATTTAGTTTCCGGCCATCCTTTACTTTTAGTAACTGGCGGTGGTACCGGTGCTTTAGCTCTTAACCGTTTATTCTTTGAAGCTCTGCGCGACTTGCCGGCTGATTGGCAAATTATTCACCAAACAGGCATCGGTAAGGGCGAGGGCGCCCCTAGCCGTTTTGCTTATCAGGTGATTGAAACTTTATCCCACGAAGATTTTAAGGGGCTTTTGTCACTGGCCGATATTGTAGTTTCGCGGGCTGGTTTAGGAGTAATGACGGAGCTATCGATTTTAGCCAAGCCTTGCGTTCTCTTACCAATCCCTAATTCCCATCAAGAAGATAACGCTGCCTATTTTGCTGAAAAAAAAGCCGCCATTGTTTTAAACCAAGAAGTTTTGAAAGCGGGAGCCTTAGCTGCAGAGCTAAGGGATTTGTGGGTGGACAAAAACAGGCGCCGATTATTATCTGATAATATCCGGGGATTGTTGCCAGTGGATGCGGCTGATAAAGGGGCCGCTTTGATTCAAGAGTTATTAAAAGAAGTTTAATTTATGAATATTTTGCGTTATCAAAAATTTTATTTGCTGGGCATTAAAGGTGTGGGCATGACGATGTTAGCGCAATTTTTACGAGCGCAAGGTAAGGATGTTAGTGGAGTCGATGTTGCTGATGTTTTTATGACTGATCAGGTTTTGCGCCAGGCCCATATTAAAGTGCGACTTGGTTTTGACGCCACTTATTTACCTAAGAACGCGGTCATTATTTACTCTAGTGCCTATACTGAAAATAATAATCCAGAAAGAGCTTATTTGTCGGCTCATCCCGAGCAATTTAAAAAATTTCCAGTTTTAAATTATGCTCAAGCGATTGGCGCTCTTTTCAGTTCCTATCAAGGATTAGCGGTTTGTGGCAGTCACGGCAAGACAACAACGGCGGCTTGGCTGGGCTTTGTTTTAAAGCGAGCTGGCCTTAATCCTAATATTTTAGTCGGTGCCCGCGTGCCTCAACTTAAAGGGAGCGCAGTTTTGGGCAATTCTCCTTATTTTATTGCTGAAGCTGATGAGTATCAAAATAAGCTTCAATATTTCCAACCCCACGGTATTATTTTAAATAATATTGATTTTGACCATCCTGATTATTTTAAAAACAAACGGGCTTATTTTCAGGTATTTGCTGATTTTGTGGCGAAGCTAAAGAAGAGTGGATTTTTAGTGGCAAATGCCGGCGATACTCAGGTTAGAAGTCTGTTTCCCGCGGTCAAAGGAAAAATATTTTCTTATGCTTTAGCGGAGTCAGCCCCGAAGGGGATTACTGTTTCTTTGTTGGCTCATTCTTTGCGCCAAGAAAAAAAATGGCAATATTTTCAGGTTAATGATTGGGGCGAATTTAAAATTAGTTTATTGGGCCGGCATAATGTAGAAAATGCTTTAGCTGTTTTGGCTAGCGGCCTGGCGCTTAACCTAGATCCTAGAATTTTAAAGCAGCATTTAGCCGCCTTTAAAGGTGCGTCCCGCCGAGCGGAATTACTTGGTTGTTATCAAGGAGTTCCGGTATTTGATGATTACGGGCATCACCCTACGGAAGTACAGGCGACCCTAAAAGCTTTTAAAGAAACTTATCCGGACAGACGTTTAGTGGCAGTTTTTCACCCCCATACTTTTACCCGCACTAAATCTTTGTTTAAAAATTTTGTAAATAGTTTTTCTGAGGCTGATGTTTTAGGCATTTTAGAAATATACGGCTCGGCTCGAGAAAAACAGGGAGGTGTCTCCAGTCGCGACTTAGTGAACGCTATCAAAAAAGCGGGGAGAAAAAAACCGGCCTCCTATTTACCAGATTTTAATGGAGCCTTAGAGTGGCTTTATAAAATTTTAGGTCCGGATGATATTTTACTATTAATTGGTGCTGGCGATGTCTTTCGTATTGGTGAAAAATTACTTAAAAAAAGAACTAACAGCAACTCTAAGACTGTTGGTTGATATTTTATTGATATGAAAATAATATATAGATATTTAATATTCAGTGTTCTGGCGATATTTATGGTTGGTGTTGCTTGGTTTTTTGGCTTTTCGCCGTCATCTTTAATCCATGGATTGTTAAAGATTGATCGAGCGGAAGCCGCCGTTCCTGGAAGTCTGATTAAGACTAAGGATAATTCCTCTGTCTATTATTTGGGCACAGATAATAAGCGTTATGTTTTTCCTTCCGAGGCAGTTTATTTTTCTTGGTATCAAAATTTTGATAGCGTTGTTAATGTTTCCGCAGGAGAGCTGCAAAGTTATCCACTTGGCGGTAATATTGTTGTAAGAGCGGGTACGAAGTTAGTAAAAATTACGACTGACCCAGCGGTTTATGCGGTAGAGCCAAATGGGAGCCTACGTAAAATTAAGGATGAGAATCAAGCAAAAAAGCTTTATGGTGATAATTGGTCGCGTCGGGTAGTAGATGTTCCCGATGCTTTTTTTGTTAATTACAAAATTGGGGCCGAATTAGCTGATGCTGAAATTCCTGCTGGCTCTTTAGTCAAAAATAATCATGATGGTTTTTATTACTATTATGCTGGCGCCGCCTTTCGTCGTATCACTAGTGCCGAGGCTTTTAAGGCTAATCGCTTCTATTCCGATTATATTTTACAAATTAATCAAAATATTGATTCTCCGGGAGCGCTTATTGATGGCCACGCCTCGGATTTATCTGGTTTAATTCAAAATAGTACCAATACAGGCAATACTAATGGCACTAGCACTAATATTGTTATCCCTAATAATGGTAATATTGGCGGCGGTGGCGGCGGTGGTGGCGGTGGTGGCGGTGGTGGAGGAGGAGGCTCTTCACCCACCTGTATTGGCAGCTATACACAGACTTGTGTCCGCGATAATGGTCAAGGTACACAGATGCGCACTTGTAATAATGGTGTTTGGTCGGAGTGGAGCGAGTGTGATCTTAATGCTTGTGATAACGGCTATCAGCCGAGTTTAATGATTGCTGGTTGTGTGCCTATCAACTGTACAGGCGAATCTACACAGAACTGTGATTTAAATAATGGGGGAGGAGTGCAAAATCGTACCTGTAACCTCGGTGTCTGGACTAATTGGGGTACTTGTACTTTAGTGACTTGTGATGACGGTTATCAGGCGGAAAATAATAGTTGTGTGCCGATGAACTGTGTAGGTAATTCTACCCAAACTTGCGATATTACTAATGGCGAAGGCCTGCAGACTCGCACCTGCTCTTTAGGCGATTGGGGGGCTTGGGGTAATTGTACGGTCAGCTCTTGTAATAGTGGTTATCAAATCAA
>CALJZR010000046.1 GCA_937983635.1 uncultured bacterium
TTCCCTACCCGACGCTCTTCCGATCTCCGGCTTTAAATAGTTCCCAATATGGTCAAAACGGTCATGTTTAATCAAGCCACTACCACGCTGCAAACATAAAAGCCGAGCATGATCGCGCGGCTTAGCCGGCTCCTGAGCAATTAAAGAGCGCGGTAATTGGTAGTCGAAATCCCTAAGAGCAAACATAAAATACTATAATAATCCGCCCGAATTAAACTTCTTCCCTAAATGTTGATAAGCGGCAATAGTGGCAATGCGCCCCCGCGGAGAGCGATCAAGAAAGCCTAATTGCAGAAGATAAGGCTCGTAAATATTTTCCAAAGAATCTATTTCTTCGCCGGTCGCCGCCGCTAAAGTATTTAAACCAACTGGTCCGCCCTGAAATTTATCAATCAACACTTCTAAAATCTTACGGTCAACAGCGTCCAAGCCTAAATGATCAACCGCTAACAATGAAAAAGCTTCCGCGCAAGCCTCTAGACTAATTTCACCGTTGTTGCGCACTTGGCAATAATCACGCACACGCTTTAACAAACGATTAGCAATTCGAGGCGTCCGCCGCGCTCGACCAGCGATTGCCGTGGCCGCCGGTAAGGGTAAGTCAATTTTTAAAATATTAGCGCTCCGGGCAATAATTCTTTCCATTTCTGCGAGCTCATAAAAATCTAAATGATGAGAAAGCCCAAAACGATCGCGCAAAGGAGCAGATAAAAGACTGGCTAAGGTAGTAGCGCCAATGATAGTAAAATGAGGTAGATCCAAACGGAGAGTACGGGCACTCGGCCCCTTACCCATCACAATATCCAAGGCATAGTCTTCCATCGCCGGGTATAAAATTTCTTCCACAGTTTTGGGCAAACGATGAATTTCATCAATGAACAAAACATCATTCTCTTCCAAATTGCTTAAAATAGCGGCCAAGTCACCGCTTTTTTCAATCGCCGGCCCAGAAGTAACGCGTAAATTAGCCCCCATCTCATTAGCAATCACGTGTGCAAGAGTGGTTTTCCCTAAACCAGGGGCTCCGTAAAGTAAAACGTGTTCTAGCGGCTCTTTTCTCTGCTTCGCCGCCGCCATGGCAATTTCTAAATTGGACTTGATGCTTTCTTGGCCAATATAATCACGCAAAAAGCGCGGACGTAAAGTCAGCTCCAACATTTCTTCTTCATTTGTTTCTTGGGGATCAAGCAAACGTTGATTATCAGACATAATTTTAAAGCAATTTATAATTCATCCCAAGTTTCCCTGCCGTCACTTTCTAAATTGAAGGAGGCGCCGCCAAAACGAGGCTTAGAGTCAAGATTAACATCCAGCCAAGCCTTAATTGAGGCCAACCACTCTCTTCTTTCCAGATATTTACTGTCAGCATAGAATCTTTTATCCGCCCGGCAGCCCCAAGCATTTAGACCTAAGCGCTGGGCAATATATAGGGCCCGAGGAAGATGAAAATCTTGCGTAACTACCAGTAAATCATCGGCGGCAAAAATCTGTTTAGCCCGATAAAGACTGTCGTAAGTATCAAAGCCAGCGTGATCTAAAAAAATATCCTGAGGCGGTACTTGTTGGGCTAAAAGATAATCTTTACCAGCATTAACTTCATCATAAACACTGCGTCCATGGTCACCGCTAACAATAATCTTTCTTACTAAACCAGCTCGATATAATTCTACGGATGTATCTAGGCGATCAATAAAGATGGGACTAATTTGATTTTTGTTCTGGACAGATGCCCCTAGGACCAAGACCGCCGGTCGCTGACCCTTAATATCATGTAAACAATCATCAACAATATAGCGATCAAAAGCTACCACCCTTTGTTGCAAGAGCCATAAAGACCAAACTCCAAAGATAAGGGTATAGAGAAACCAGCGCCAATGGAAATATCTTCCTAACATAATTTAAAAAATTATATAAAAGATTAAATCACCCTTTTACCTTTGCCGAAATTCACAAATCTTATTAAAATCACAAAACTTACACATCTCTGAGGGCTTGGGTTGAAAACGTCTTTCTTTAATCGCTTTAATTTGGGCCGCTATTTCCAACTTCAATTTATCTTTTTCCTTATCTTTCGGACTGAAGGCCACCGAAGTTCCGCCCTCTACATAATAATATCTTAAAGATAAAACCTTAATTTGTAAAACCTCTTCCAAAAATAATTGATAAAGAATTAGCTGGCGGCGATCTTTCCATTCCAGTTTCTCTTTGGGTCGGCCAGTTTTATAGTCAATCACCTCAACGCCATCAGCGACTTGATCAACTCGATCAATGGCTCCCTTCAAAGTCTCGCCGCCGACTTTAAAAGAAAAACTCTTTTCTAAAAATAAGGGTTGGGGAATCTTACCGCCTTGAGAAAAAAAAGCAGCTAAAAAATCGCGTAAAGCCTGTTTGGCTTTATGATAATATTCTTCCCGCTGGACAGTACTCTCATAACCATCGCTCACCCAGTGATCAGCGAGTATTTTCTCCAAGCGCTGGAGGCTCCAAAGCTCTTTATTTGTCTCGCCACCGCCAAACAAACTCGCCTGCAAACCGGAACTTAATGGTTTCAAAAAATCGTAAAATACATTATGCATTACCCGACCAAAAATCAAACTAGGTTTATCTTCGGGCGCCGGAATCTTTAAAATAAAAGCAAACTTATACTGCAAGGGGCAATTATCATAAGCTGCCAGCTGGGAAAAAGAAAAACGTTTTGGCAAGATCTCCGGCTTTAATTCCTCTTCCAGAAACTGAGCCCCCTCGGCCGCTAGGTCGCGCAACAATTCGTTACCCTTACCCACACCCACAGTATTAGTGGCCTCCAAACCCGCCTCTTCCAGAAAACGAGAAGTTTTTTTAGCACGGACGCCGCCGTAATCTTTGGCGCTAGTAAGATAAAGTTCGCGCTTGGCCCGAGTTAAAGCTACGTAGAACAAACGTCGCTCCTCTTCTAAATGAGCATCCTTGGAATCAACTAAAATTTCCTTGACTAAGCCTGCCGGCAAAGGGATTTTTTCACTGCGGTTAATAGTGGGAAATTTTTTATCCGCCAAGTTCACTAAAAAGACATAGGGAAATTCTAAACCTTTAGCGGCATGCACCGTCATCACCTTAACAGTTTCTTCATCCACAAAGTCTAGACGTAAAGAGCCGCTGTCGCCGGCTTCCATTTCCAAATTCATCGCCGCCATAAAATCAGATAGGCGCACGGAAGCATCCGCTTCTTCAAAACGCTTCATCTTTTGATAGAACTGATTTAAGTAAGAAAATATTTCCTGATCACGATCAATATCTAGCCCTTTGAGAAGGCCGGATTCTTCCACAAACTTAAAAAATAAACGGCTAGGCAAAGAGCTGGCCACTAGAGTAGAATGCTGTTCTACTAATTTTAACAAACGCTTAATTGGCGGCACCGCTTCCGCACTTAAATCTGGCACCATTTCCACCTGGCCTAAAGTCTCAAATAAAGACCAGGCTTTACGGCGAGCGAAACGATTTAAAGCGATAACATCGGCATGAGACACCCGGAAAGGCTCAATATTTAAAACCCGAAATAAGGCGGAGGATTCATGATAATTATCTAGTAAGCGTAAATAGGCGAGACAATCGAGGATTATCGGCTTGTAGTACAGGCCCCGTAAAGACACAAACTGGTTGGGAATGCCACGGCGATTCAATTCTTTGACAAACAAATCGGCCGTATCATTAGAACGAGTTAAAATAGCGAAATCTGACCAGGCAGCGCCATCCTTGCCCGCCTGTTCGCGATTATAAATTTCCCCAATTTTATCTGCCACAAAAGCCAACTCGTCTTCCTGTCTTTCTAAAAGAATGAAAGCTGGCGGCAAACCTGCTTGAGCAGAGGCACCCTTAGCAACTAAAGCCTTATCAATCGCCAGCCTATCCTCCAAGCGGTTAGGATTATTATGCTTAATAAAGCGGTGAGAAATATCTAAAATATCTTGGCGGGAACGATAGTTTTCTGTCAGCACAATCTCCAGGGCCTGAGGAAAATCATCTTTGAACTGCATGATATTAGCCAGTGAAGCTCCACGAAAACGATAGATAGCCTGATCATCGTCACCGACTACCATTAGATTATTCTTCGGAGCCGCCAAAAGCTTCACCAATTCATACTGAGCCCAATTAGTATCTTGAAATTCATCCACCATAATGTAGGCGAATTTTTCTCGATAATATTTTAAAATATTGGGACGCTCGCGCAAAAGTTTTAAGGTATAAATGATTAAGTCGCCGAAATCTAATTGGCTATTATCCAACAGCAAGCGATTATAGAGATGGTAGGCCCCCGCTAATTCCTGCAAACGGCCGCTTTCCAAAACATCTTCCTCCTCGTCATCAATATTCTCCCCTTTCCGGCCTGGAGCGCCGCTTAAAGCCTGGTCGCCAGCGGCGGCAATATTTTCCGCATACTCTAAATATTCGGTAGCCGAAATATTTTCATCTTTCAAGCGAGAAAAATGCTTCAATAACTCGGCAATAAATTTAGTGGGGTTCCCTAAGGGGCGATAATAGTCTAAATCAAAAAGATCAAGATTCTTTTTTACCAGCATCCACTGCTCAGTTGCACTTAAAACTTTAAAATCGGCCGGCAAGCCAATATCTAAAGCATGTTCACGCAAAAGCCTTTCACAAAAACCATGGAAAGTATTAATCCAAAGATCTAAATAACCATAGGGTAAAAGCCGGTCGGCCCGCTCTTCCATTTCTTGAGAGGCTTTTTCCGTAAATGTTAAAAGCAACACCCGATCGCTATCTAATTTTTCTTCGGCTAGGATGCTGACCAAACGATTAACTAAAACGCTGGTCTTGCCCGTACCTGCCCCCGCCACCACTAACAAAGGACCCTGACGGTGTTCCACCGCCGCCTTTTGACCAGCGTTAAGTTGGAGCTTAGGGGCTTCCATATTATAGTTGCAATAATTGGCGAAGACGTTTTTTCTCGGCGGCTTTAATCGGTCCAATTAAAGCTAAGTTCAAGTTTCTATTTTTCATCACCAAGGCAGCCGCTTTTTTAATATCCGCTGCCGTTAAAGCCCGCAAGCGGGCTTCCACCTCCTCAGGATCAGAAAAACGGGGACGTAAAATTGCTTGGCGGCCATACCAACTAGCAACTTCATCGCTAGCCTCTAGTTGCATTAAAAGACGTCCGGAAACAAGATCTTTAGCGCGCGCTAATTCTTCCGCTGAAACTTCAATTTGAGCAATGCGGCGATATTCTTCTAAAATAATAGCCACCGCCGCTTCGGCCTTGTCCTTAGGTACGCCCGCTTGGGTGCTTAAATAACCAGAGTCAGAATAAAATTCAGCGGCCGTTTTGACGTAATAGGCCAAACCGGAGCGCTCACGCAAAGAAATAAAAAGTCGAGAACTCATTGAACCGCCTAAAATCACACTTAAAAGCTTCAAAGCGATCTCTTGAGGGTGGCCCACAGGAAAGGCTCTGACCGCTAAAGCTAAGTTAACTTGATCCGTCTTTTTAGCCACGATTTTTAAAGCCGGATTTTTCTGAGATTCAACTACCGCCGGCTTATCTCGCCAAGGATTGCGCGCAATTTTACCAAATATCTTTTTCACCGCCGCTTGATCGCGAGGACTAATGGCGCCGCTTAAAATAATACTCATACTTTGCGCCCCATATTGACGCTTGAAGTAACGGATAAAATCAGCACGACGGAAAGAACGAATATTTTTCTTCGTGCCAATAGTATCCCAACCCGCCGGAGTGTCGCCATAAAGACATGACTCCAAAACATCCTCAATATGCATCATCGGATTATCCTCATACATATTCAGCTCTTCCACAATCACTCCCTTTTCCCGCTCAATTTCCTTGGCTTCAAACTTAGAAGCGGTAAGCATGTCCCCTAAGATATCCAGAGCGATTTCTAGCTTGCCAGCGGCAACTTTAACAAAGTAACCAGTATATTCTTTGGAGGTGAAAGCATTATATTCACCCCCTAAGACGTCTAGTTCGGCCGATAATGCCAAAGTATTGGGACGGCGCTTCGTCCCCTTAAAAAAAAGATGTTCTAAAAAGTGCGATAAGCCGCTTTCGGCGCGACTTTCATATTTAGAACCAGTCTTAACCATCACCAAGGCGGTTACCGTCTTTACCCCCGGCATCGGCGCTAAAATCAAGGGTATTTTATTGGACAAAATTACTTTTTTATGTTTAAACATAGAAATAAAATTATATTTTAAATTTAACACATCTCTGTTATAATGGAAAGCGAAGCTAATTAAGCTTAACTGCCAATAATATGCCCTATCGCTTACAAACAAAACAAACAAATAACGGACATGGCCGCGCTTACGAAATCAAGCGCGTGCGCGACATGGCCGAAGGAGAAAAGCCGCGTGAAAAAATGATTGCCGAAGGCGTTGGCGCCCTTAGTCTAGCCGAGCTATTAGCGGTAGTCTTGGGTGTAGGCACAAAACGGGAAGAAGTTTTTGCTATGGCCTCACGACTTTTGCGCGAATACGGAGAAAAAGCTATCGCCGCCCAGAAAGACCCCCTCACTATCGTTAAAGAGCTGAAAATGCCGGAAGCCAAAGCCTGCCAAATCGTGGCCTGCTTTGAATTAGGCCGCCGTCTTTTCCAAAAGAAACCGGGCGGCTTAGTCACGATTCGCAACGCCGCTCAGGCTTTTGCCTATCTTAAAGATATGGGCACCCTCAAGAAAGAACAATTCCGCGGTCTCTATCTCAATAATCACTATCAATTAATTCACGACGAGGTAATTTCCATCGGCACGATTGACGCTTCTTTAGTGCAAGCGCGAGAAGTCTTCCGTCCTGCCCTAGAATACGGCGCTACTGCCATCATTATTGCCCATAATCACCCCTCCGGCGTCCTTAAATCAAGCCGCGCCGATGCCGAAATTACCGATCAGATCTTAGCGGCTGGTAAAATTTTAGACGTCGAAATTCTTGATCATCTGATTATCGGCGATAACAAATACCTAAGCATCATCTAATGATAAGAAAAAATAAAAATTACCAACTGCAGGCCAACGCCCGCCTTTTAAAAGACGCCGCCAGTGTCCGTTTCCACGTAGACAATGAAGACTATTTCGGCACGGCCGCAACCCTTGTCCGCCTGCTCCAGGAACAGCTAAGGACAGAAATAAAATCAGCGCCGGCAGCAGAAAGGGCGCTGATTGAAAAAGCTTTTAAAAATTTGGAAACCGACCTACTAATTCTGCAGAAAGACTATCAAATTAAAGCAAAGAAAAAGAAAAGCCAGGAAGGGGCTAAGGGCAAAGTAAAAAGCCAATGATCAAATAAAGTAAGGATTACTAAAACCGCAAACAAACCCTGAAGTCGGCTCTGCCGACTTTTTTGATAGGCACAAAACCACAAACCCAGCAAAGACAAAACAAACACAAAGCCGCCTTCAGCCGCCGCTAGCAACCAATAGTTGTGAGCAGGCTGATAAGACCAGGCAGATTGATTCAAGCCGACAGCTAAATCCGCCTGACGGTCAAAAACAGTTGAGGCTCCCAAGCCTACTCCCCAAAATGGATGTTTTAAAAAATTGTTGAGACCGCGTTCATTAAACTCCTGTCGTTCGTTAATGGAAGTAGTCTCCAAACGATTGGAAAGTTGTGCTCTCTCCCAAATTAATTCTTGGTATTGCCAGCCAAAAAGGCCAGCCAAAAGCAAGGAGAGAGACAGCCAAGCCACTACCCCCCGAACGTGAGCCCGCAACAAAGTGCGATGTTCCCGAATAGAAACAATTAGACCAACGGCGAAAGCAAGGATAGCAGCTCGCGAAAAAGACACTAAGAGGCCGGTAAAAAATAAAACGTAAGCGGCTAAGAGTAATGAACGCCATTTTCGCTCTTTAACCTGAGTCCAAAGATAAATAGAGGCGAGACTAGCAATTGCCATTAAGCCTCCAAAAACATTGGGGTGATCACTGGCGCCATAAGCCCGAAGCCAGCGACCGCTCACTGTTTCAATTACCACTGAACCGGCTGCACCGGCATCATGGGACGCTAAACCTAAATAAGAACTAGCAAAAGATAACTGGCCGAAGAACTGCACTAGTCCAATAAGAGCCTGAACCGAAAGGCTCGCTAAGAGAATAAAAAGAAAAGAACGCCGCCAGGAGGCTGGCACTGACGCCAAACCCCAAAAAATAAAAATTGCACTCAACCAAAATAAATAACGGGAAAAAGATAGACAATGGTCAGGAGAAACAAAAATAGAAGCGGCTCCGCTAAACAAAAATAAAACCAAAGACCAGCGCCAAAGTCGAGATTGTCCTCGCCAAATATTTTGATTAATAAAACCAGCCAGAACTAGAGATAAAATCGCTAACCACAATAAAAAAATGCCAGCAAAAAGAGAAATTTCCCAATAATTACTGGCGGCGGGGCGCAAAATTAATTTTGTCTGCCACGGCAAAGCCCAGGCGCAGAGCGCCAACAGGATAAAACTTAAACGTGGCCAAAATTTAAGAGGCATGAAATAAGCGGCGCAAACGCTCCTGATAGCGGCGCATAAATTCCTGGCGGCGGTCAACCAGGTAAAGCTTGAGCACACCCTCGCGAATAATAACCCGCGAGTCTAAATTAATTTTTTCTTTGAGGGCTGCTGGCATAATTAAAAGCTGAAAGGAGCGTGCCAGCGTCTCCAAAAAATTACAAATATGATTCCAAAATTTCAAAACTAAGCGCCGAGTCAGCCAATAACGGGGAGATTCTCGATAAGAATTATTGTTAACTACAAAATCACCATTGGGCAAATACTGCTTAAGCCAGCTATTAGCCATCATCAGTTGATGATGATAAGCACCAGCATCATAAAGCGGATAAAGTCCGGCCAACCAAAAGTGAAAATAATAATCTTCCGGGCCGTCAGCTAAGGCACTTAAATCTAAATGGGCATTGTCAATATAAAAACTTAAACAGATTTTATCACGCTTGCGTGAAGGCGTCGGCCGCTGACGCAATAGCTTCATTAACCCGGCACAAAATAAGCGCGTTATCCAGATGCGGTTTTCTTTAGCAATAATAAAAATATCTATATCACTGCCATCCCGCAAATTATGCCGACCGATAAGATTGCTGAGGGCGGCAAATTCAACCGTTGGCAAAAGACGAAAAAGCCGTACTGCCCGTCTGGCAATTTTAAGCTTGCGGTTAGTATAATGATAACGCTGTTTCCTGGTAGCCACGAGCTGATTTTGTCCTGGCAAAAAATAAAAACCTTGCTCACCGGCAATAAAGCCGAGAGTAATTAAGCCCTGGGCCTCCGCAAACACTTCCTTAAACTCCGCGCTTACCCCCAAATAACGCCACAATTCGTAGGCGGTCAGGGGATAGGAAAACATATCGAAAAAAACCACAATCTTAATCAAGGCCAGTTGTAATTCCGACAAATTATTATAGTCACGCACCATAAATGATTATTTGGGACGGTCCAGTTTCATCGGCTCAATTTCACTCTTGCCACCAGTAATTTTAATTACATCCTTATCAATTTTTTTAAACTCATGATAAGCATCATTATAATGATTAACAGTAGTTGATAAACTTCCGCCTAAGCGGCGAAGGAAATCATCATAACTAAGCATATGTTTGCCCAACTTTTCAATATTAGCCTTTATCTCTTTGGCCTTTTCTTCAATCTGCATCGCTTTTAAACCCTGTAAGACCGTCTGTAGATAAGCTAAGAAGGAAGTAGGAGAAACAATAATTACTTTCTTATCACGGAAAGCATATTCAATTAAATCACGAGTATTTACTTTAACCGCGCCAACGGAATTAACTAATAAATCATAATAAATTGCTTCCGAGGGAATAAACATGAAGGCAAACTCCAAAGTTCCCCGTTCCGGTAAAACATATTTAGCGGTTTCATCAATGCGATTTTTCAAATCCTGCTTAAACTGGGCTTCAATTTTTTTACGCGCCTCCGGATCACTAGTGTTAAGCAAGCGCTCATAATTTTCCAAAGAAAATTTAGCATCAATCGGAATGATTTTATCTTTCACAAAAACCACGGCGTCCACAATCAAATCTTTGCCAGTCTTCTCATTTTTTCCTAAAGCATACTGCAGGGCATAAGACTTCGGGGGCAAAACATTTTTTAAAGTTTCTTCTAAATAATACTCACCCAGAACGCCTCGCTGTTTTGGATTCTTTAAAATATCCTGCAAGCTTTGCAACTGCGAAGAAAAATTAACCACCTGCTTATTAGTCTCATCGAGCTTGGCTAATTTTTCCGTGACATCGGCAATTAATTGAGCCGATTGGCTGCTGATGTTTTGGATAACACGGGTGGTCTGCTCAAACTGGCCCTGGCTGGCCCGGTGAGTTTCGCTCAATTTTTTATCTAATTCCTGTCTTAGCTCGGTATTTTGCAGAGCTAACTGCGACAATTTTTCCGACTGCTGGGCTAAACGTTCAAGGGTAGCCACCGCCTGGGCGTCGCTCCCACCGCCTTTTTTCTTTAATAATAGAAAAATTACGGCGATAATCCCGGCTAGTAAAACTAAAAAGAGAAAAAATAAGATTGTGTTATTCATATAGATAAATTATAGCCCACTTTCCCTATTTGGAGTAGTTATTGACTAATATTATAAAAAGTGTTATAATTATCAGTTAATTAAAGACCTTTGAAAATTAAATAATAAACACAATATCCACCAAAAAACACCGTAAAAATGAAAAAAATTGTTATGATTGTTATGGTTGCCATCTGTAGCAACGGCGCTTTTGCCCAAATCCAGAACATTAACTGCACCGATGACAGCAGCGTTGTCATCAACAATATTTACCTGGGGGTGCTTAACAGCGTCAACTTCTCCACGAAGGAGTTAACATTCAGCTCCCCCTACAACCTGCAGGCCGCCGCCATGATTACCTGGCACGCCAGTAAATGGGCCGACGTTAAAACGTTCGCCGTTTATAACCGCACGAACGGCAATGACGCCATCAACAACCAATTCTATGTCAATCTCCACCATAAAGGTTGGAGTTTAGACTTTGGTAAAATGGCCACTCCTGCTACCGAAATCCGCCCTCTGCCGCCGACCGCCAATGGTCACTTTGAGACTTGGACTGAGTCGCAAATGCCTGGGAGCACAATCGGAGCTAAGATCGGTTATAAAACAGATTTTGGAAGCATAAAAATAGGTGTAGCTTCTAGAAATAAAAATCTGGAAATATCCACCCACTTAGCCACCAAAATTAACAACCATGAAATCCACGCCGTTGGCGCTATCGGTGGAGAACGTAGCACTAATTACTTAGTGGGTTTAACCCACAAGTATAACCGCCTGTATCAGGTGGCGGCATTCAAACAGACATTCAATAAAGAAAGCCTAAGCAACGAGCAAATTGCTGGGTACTTCGTAAATTACGAAATATCAAAAAAGGCAAAATTTGCGTTTTACCTCGATGCTGGCTACAATCTCACCACTCAAAAATCTCCACGATTTGAAAGCGGGATCATGAAAAGCTTCGAAAGCAAAATCTTTAAAGGTTTAATCGCCTTAGGATACGCGGAAGAGCTAAAAGCCATCAAAGGCTATATATTTGTACATTTGTAAGACTCGCTCCTATCCCTTCCCACAAGCTTCGCCCTAGCGAAGCTTGTTTTCTTTTCCAAAAAACCGCCATCACAGCGGTTTTTTTGTTAATAAAAATATTAAAACAGTAACTAAATCCAAGTAACCCCGGAAACCTGATCATCATTATCTTTAAAGCGCATAATTCTCACTCCCTGAGTATCGCGACCCAAGAGACTAACAGTCTTGAAAGGAGTACGGATAACTTGACCGTTATTAGAAATGATAATTAAATCACGTTCATCCATGGAATCAGCATTCACTAAAAAAGCATTGGTGATATCGCCGGTCTTATCAGTCACTTTCGCCGTCTTGATGCCACTACCGCCTCGTCCTTGGAGTTTATATAAAGATAATTCGGTGCGCTTGCCATAACCATTCGCCATGATAGTTAAAATCTGATAATTACGCTTCTTTTCTTTATCAGTCTTGGCCACGCCCATGCCGACCACAGCATCATCCTTATGCAAACGGATGCCATAAACGCCAGCGGCGTTGCGGCCCATGTCACGGACATCGGTTTCCTTAAAGCGAATCGCCTGACCTTTAGCGGTAATTAACTGAATGTGATCACTACCGGAAGTCGGCTTAGCCCAAATTAAGCGGTCATCCTCTTTAATCTTAATGGCAATCAAGCCGCTGCGACGGACATTATTGAAAGCGGATAATTCTACTTTCTTGACCAGACCTTTCTCGGTGGCGAAGAATAAATATTTACTGCCAAAAATCTTATCCAAAGGCAAAACAGAAGTAACCTGTTCGCCGCCAGTAAGCTGGAGGAAGTTGACGATAGAGTTACCCTTGGCTACTCTTGAAGCCTGAGGAATTTCGTGGGCTTTTAATTGGAAGGCCCGGCCGCGAGTGGTAAAGAAAAGAATATCGCTGTGGGTGAAGGTGGTAAACATGAATTCGACCGTGTCTTCTTCCTTGGTTGTTAAACCCATGACGCCTTTGCCGCCGCGAGCCTGAACCTTGAAAGTATCGGGCTCTAAGCGCTTAATATAGCCATCCCGCGTCATCATCACCATCGTTTCTTCATTCGGAACTAAATCTTCCAAACTAAATTCCTTAATACCATGAGCCACCACGTCTGTCCGGCGAGGATTATCAAATTTTTCAGCCACACCCTGGATATCTTCTTTAATTATTCCCCGGATTTTCGCAATTGATTTCAAAATACCTTCCAGTTCTTTAATGAGCTTCTGTTTTTCCTCCCACTCCTGTTCAATCTTCAATCTTTCCAAATTAGCTAAACTCTGCAATCTCATCTCTAAAATCGCCACTGCCTGCCGTTCTGATAATTTAAATTTCTTAATCAAATTAGCTTTAGCAATCTCTTTATCTTTAGAGGCCTTGATGGTTTTAATCACCTCATCGATATTCTTTAAAGCAATTAACAAGCCTTCTAAAATATGCGAGCGGTCTTTGGCCTTATTTAATTCAAACTGGGTGCGCCGACGGATAACTTCTTCGCGGTGTTTAATATATTCCTCCAAAATCATCTTCAAAGTCAGAACCTTCGGCTGAATGCCGTCCACCAAAGCCAACATATTGACGTGAAAAGTGGTCTGTAAAGAAGTATGCTTATAGAGAGCGTTGAGAATCTTTTTAGGATAGGAATCTTTCTTCAATTCAATCACAATGCGAACGCCATCTTTATCAGATTCATCGCGCAAAGTTTTAATTCCCTCCAGCTTCTTATCTTTTACCAAGTCGGCAATCTTTTCCACCAAATCTGCTTTATTAACCTGATAGGGAATTTCAGAAATAATAATTTGAAAATTGCCGCCCTTCTGTTCTTCAATCTCAGCTTTACCGCGAATAATAATCCCGCCCTTGCCGGTAGCATAAGCGGCTAAAATATCTTTTTGATTATAAATAATGCCGCCGGTTGGAAAGTCGGGGCCTTTAACAAACTGCATTAAGTCTTCAATGCTTGCTTCGGGATTATCTAATAGGTGACAAATAGCTTGCGCTAACTCGCCTAAATTATGAGGAGGGATATTGGTCGACATGCCGACGGCAATACCCATAGTGCCGTTTAATAAGAGGTTGGGGAGTTTTGCCGGCAGAACCCGAGGCTCTTTATGAGAACCGTCATAGTTAGGAATAAAATCAACGGTATCTTTATCAATATCAAACAGCATCTCTTCAGCAATGCCAGCCAGCTTCGCTTCCGTATAACGCATGGCCGCCGCCCCGTCACCATCCATTGAACCGTAGTTTCCTTGACCGCGAACCAAAGGATAGCGCATGGAAAAATCCTGAGCCATTCTCACCATCGATTCGTAAACGGCGCTGTCACCGTGCGGATGATATTTACCTAACACTTCACCGACCACCGTCGCCGATTTACGGAATTTAGCGTTAGCCCGCAGACCAATACTCCACATGGCATAAAGAATGCGGCGATGCACCGGCTTTAAACCATCGCGCACATCCGGCAAAGCCCGAGAAACGATAACGCTCATCGCATACTCTAGATAAGAGCGGCTCATCTCCTCCACCAAAGGCTGATCCTGAACTAAACCAAAGGCGGTCCGCTGCTGATTATCAGGTAAGGCGGGACTATTTTCCGGTTCTAAAGTTAAATCTTGTGGTTCTTTATTTTTTTTCATATCAATAAGCGATTTGTGTAATATTTTCACATCCCGGCGGAATTACGCAGGGCTTAGCTTCGCCAATGGTCGGCATGCAATCTATAAATTCCGGACAAGCAGAATTAGCGGCCGGCAGCCTATCTTCTAATCTCTTAATCATTTGCTCGGGAGTGATGGTAGCGCTTACCACCGTGTTAGTAGCCATGATTTTGCTACCAGTGGCTGTTGCCGCCTCAGACTCCTCTAAGTTTTCAGCCATTTCCGATAAAAATTCTTTGCCCGTTTTAGTAGTGCTCGCCGTTTCGGTCTCGGTTTCTAGGCCAGAGCGCATAGCGTTGATAGTGCGGCCAAACTCTTCCTGCCAAGCATCCATCTTACTGTTATTAGCTTCAGCTGCCATTTTACCATCAGCAGTCAGGCGCAAACTTAAAAGCCAAAAACCAATAATCAGGGCCGAAAATATTCCTACTCCGACTTTTAACAGAAGCCGCTTCTTCGCTTCAACAGCAAAGTCTTCTTCAGTTAATTTAGGCATAAGGCAAAAAAATTAATAAATTATTCCATGATGCCGTCTAAGTTTACATCGTAAAGAATTTGTTCGGCGACCAGACGATAGCTTAAAATTTCTTCCGGCTTAAACCAAAGAGAAATTTCCCGTTCCGCCTCAGTCACTTCATCAGAACAGTGAACTAAATTACGCACCGCCCGCTCATCGCGATTGGCTAATTCATAGGAATCCAAAGTCAAATCGCCGCGAATAGTGCCAACGTCGGAAGTAGTCGGCTCAGTGCCTCCCACAATCTTTTTTACCACGGCCACTGCTTGATTGCCTTCAAAAATCATCGGTACAATCGGGCCGCAACTCATAAATTTAACCAAAGCGCGAATAATATCTCTGCCATATTCTGCCGCTTCTTTTTCAATCGGCATGCCTAAATCCTGGCGGTTCTTAATTGTCTGTTCGCCTTTTTTCTGAAACCAAGCCTCGTCTTTATTATAATGTGTCCAAAGCATTTCCTCTTGCGCTATCGTTAACTTCATGGCAACCATTTTTAAACCGGCGGATTCAAAACGCTTAATCATTTCTCCGACCAAGCCGCGTTGGATAGTGTCGGGCTTTAAAATTACAAAAGTCTTTTCTTTCTTGGGGTGAATCATATAAATATCGTTAAAAAATAAAAACAAATTTAAAATTGGAGAATAACTAACTCCATATCCTCCTGAGGCAAATCTTTTTTACTAATCTTAAGCTTCTCTTCATAGGACGGAGTTAAACCAATTTCCTTGATGAATTTATCAACTCCTTCAATATCAATTTTCAAATCCGGCGTCTTATAGTGCATCGGGATAACAATACGAGGTTCCACTTGCGCAATTACTTCCACTGCTTTCTGGGCATCTAAAGTATACTTACCGCCCACCGGAATTAAAAGGATATCGGTGCCCGCCAGCTTCTCTAACTGCGTGCTGTCTAAAACTTGACCCAAATCTCCCAAGTGCACAACCGAAATGTCGTCAATTTCAAAACGAAAAATTAAATTAGAACCGCGATCCGAACCATTATTAGAATCGTGATAAGAATCAATGCCTTCAATTAAAATATTCTTAACATCATATTCACCGGCACAGTTAATTACAAAAGGATTGCCACGGAGAGCCGAGACATTATTATGGTCGTGATGATCATGAGAAACAGTGACAATATCGGCTTCATAGTTCGGCAATTTTAAGCCGGTTTCTTTATCAAAAGGATCAGTGATAACCGTCACGCCATCAGAGCCGGTCTTATCCTGCATTTTAAAACAAGAATGTCCTAACCAAGTAAGAATCATATAATTTTTGACCGAAAATTAAAAAAATATTTATTAGCAATAACAACAAAAATAGGTCCTCCAACCTTATTTTGATTATATCAAAGCCCGTCCCGAAGGTCAATTTCTCCGCTTTTTGACCAAGAAAAAGCCCGGCATCCAAAAGAGGAATACCGGGCCTGAGAAGAACGAGTTAGAAAATTAAAATGTGCTGTAGCCGCCGACAGCGACTACGTTTCGGAGATTGCTTTCTCCAAGCACGATAGTCTTGTCGCCTTCGGCGACCAAGAATTCGACGTCTGCTTGATAGCGAACGCCGTTCTTGAAGAATTGAATTGAAAGGGAGTTAAACCCCATATCGAATTCATATTTTCCTTTGAGGTTTCTCTTCATCGCTTTACCAGCCAACTTACCGGAAACGAAAGCAACTCTGAAAGGAAAATTTGAACGGATCTGAACCTTTACCTGCCCGCCTGTGATAGGCGTAATGTTTTCGTCGCGAACGACGATTTCTTCTTGGCCGGCAACTACGATCAATTTGATTACAGCCTGTGAAAAGTTCCTTCCGGTGGATGATCCTTCCTGGTCCATATCGACCAAGGCGGTGAGTTGATGAAGACCAATGCTGGCATTAACCGGGTTGGAAACCTGGTCCGGAGCTAAGGCAATGCCTATAAAAGGACTGCCCACAGGACCAATGACCATAAAACGGTGGCTAGAACTATCTCTCACCGTAAGAGAAATACGGTCGCCAGTTACCGGCATATCGATCATTGACGATGACGAGCCTTTGTCCCCAGAAAGAGTTTGATCTTTTTGACCGCTTTCGGTAGATGTCGCCGTTTTACCGGTAGTAGTGCTTTTTTCACCTTTTTTGTAAGTCGCCATGTTGGGCGACAGGTCGAGATTCTTAGAGCTGATAATCACCTCCTTCTTATCAACCTTGTATCCACTACCATTACGGTAGCGGATGAAGATGGTCACCGGCGAACTTTCGTTCACCGTGAGGAAGGTTAAATTCTTTGTGGCATTGGCCGAAATGGATACCGGGCCACCGCTTTTGGTGGAGACATCAATTTCTGTGCCATAAGAATTTTTCGTTAGTACCTGTGCGGTACAAATAATCGGGCCAAGCAAAAAAGCGGCCAGGGCAATCACCATAATTTTTCTCATGATTTATCAGTTTTAATGTTAATGTTACTTGGTGGATTGGGAGAATTATGTTGGGATTTGTGGAATTCAAATGTAAAGGTACAAAATACCCAGTTTGAGTATTCTTTGTATCCTAGCATTTTTTATAAAATATGTCAAGAAGAACTGAGGGGAAATAGCCTAATTTTTTATAGCTAATAATAAATAAATATTAATAAATAAAGAATGTCTATTTGAAAAGGCCCTGGAAACGGGGCCTTTCTTTAATGTGTAAACCTGTTAAGAAAAAAGCATTTTTTCAATTTGCAGATACCTGCGCGTGGTTTCTTCAATCACCGCGGGTGGCACCGTGAGAGAGTGCACAAACTCAACATGCTCTTTGTTGGCGGGATTAAGTTTGTTGATACCGATAACACCAAAGGGAGTGGAGACGGTCTTGCCCCATTCCCTTACCGGCTGCTTATCGTAACCGGCGGGTGATTTTTTTTGCGCCACCGCTTCTTCCCAGCTTTCCTTCAACCAGAAACGAGAGGAGTCGGGAGTGAAAATTTCATCGCCGATCAAAATATCACTATTATAGTAGCCGAGCTCCATCTTAGTGTCCGCAATGATAATTCCTCTTTCGGCGGCGTAGCGAGAAGCTTTCTCAAAAATCGCCAAGGATAATTCTTCCGGTCCATAACCATAAAGCTGCTCTACTGAAAAAGCATCCATGTGTTCATCGTGCCCCTCATCTGCCTTGGTTGTAGGTGTAAAAATGGGATTAGGTAAACGGGAGCCGTCATGTAAACCAGCCGGCAAAGCGTGTCCGCAGATATGACCAGTTTCCTTATAGGAATCGAGACCACTCCCAGTCAGGTAATCACGTACAATACATTCAACCGGAATCATCTTCAAATCCAACACCACAATAGACCTGGCTTGCAACTCAACATTATTATGTAAAATTGGGAGCAGATGCCGGTCTAAATGGGCTCCGTAACTTATTAAATGATTCTTAAAATTAAATAATACATTAGAGAGCCAAAGCGTGGTGAGATGGGTTAAAACCCGTCCCTTTTCCGGCACTAAAGCCGGTAGAACAAAGTCAAAGATACTAACGCGATTACTGGCTACCAGTAAAAGTAATTCAGAGCCCGGCAATTTATAGGTATCGCGGACCTTACCTTGGTGGATTAACTCTAGACCGGCAGCCTTAATTTCCAGGCTTAAGGGGTCTGCTTGCAAGAAAACAGGAATTTTTGACATGACATGAAATTTTAGGGTGGATATTTAAAGGAACTGCTTAATGATTATTAATCTTAACAACTACTGATTTTCTGTCAAATTAAAAATATTTAACTTTTTTGTATTTTTTTTAAAAAAACTAAAAGTGCTCGTCTAAAGCCTTCAAAAAAAGCCCGAATAATCAGTGAAAATGGCACTCTAGGAAACTCTTGACAGCTACTGACAAATGATATAAGATAGGGATACTTGAAACATAAAAACAGAATACGCTTTTAAAAACAAGGTATTTGAATATATCTCTGTTTTTTTCTGTCCTATCCAAAAATGTTTCAGAGAGCAGAACTTTGACAATTTCAAACTTGGTGAATAAACAAAAAATTTTGATGCGAATCGGCATCAATTCGGATAATAGAAATAACCAGAATCTTTTCATTATTCTTTCGGGAATAATGATCTCTATACTAAACAGAGAGTTTGATCCTGGCTCAGGATGAACGCTGGCGGTGTGTCTAAGGCATGCAAGTCGAATGCTAGTAGCAATACTGGCATGGCAAACGGGAGAGTAACACATTGGTAACCTACCTCGAAGACGGGGATAACCTTGCGAAAGCGAGAATAATACCCGATAGTATGTCAGAACTCAAGTTCTGCCATTAAAGCTCCGACGCTTCGAGAGGGGCCTATGTCCTATCAGCTTGTTGGTAAGGTAATGGCTTACCAAGGCTATGACGGGTAGCGGGCGCGAGAGCGTGACCCGCCTCACTGGGACTGAGAACTGCCCAGACTCCTACGGGAGGCTGCAGTCAAGAATCTTCCTCAATGGGCGAAAGCCTGAAGGAGCGACACCGCGTGCATGAAGAAGCCTTTCGGGGTGTAAAGTGCTTTTATCAGGGACGAATCAATGACGGTACCTGATGAATAAGGGGCTGCTAACCTCGTGCCAGCAGCAGCGGTAATACGAGGGCCCCAAGCGTTATCCGGATTTATTGGGCGTAAAGCGTCCGTAGGTGGTTTATCGCATCTCCTGTTAAATCCCGAGGCTCAACCTCGGGCCAGCGGGAGAGATGGACAAACTAGAGATCGGAAGAGGCAAACGGAATTGCTGGTGTAGGGGTTAAATCCATTAATATCAGCAAGAACACCAAATGCGAAGGCAGTTTGCTAGGACGATTCTGACACTCAGTGGACGAAAGCGTGGGGAGCGAATGGGATTAGATACCCCAGTAGTCCACGCCGTAAACGATGGATACTAAGCATTGGCAGTATCGACCCTGCCAGTGTTGTTAATTTAAGGTAACCCGTTAAGTATCCCGCCTGGGGAGTACGAGCGCAAGCTTAAAACTCAAAGGAATAGACGGGGACCCGCACAAGCGGTGGAGCATGTGGTTTAATTCGACGATAAGCGAGG
>CALJZR010000047.1 GCA_937983635.1 uncultured bacterium
TGGGCGGATTCGGACATTTGGGCTAAAGTTTCTTGTAACTTTATTACCCGTTCTTGCTGCAACTTACTCATGGCTTTAGAGGATTTATGGTTAAATAAAAAGAACTAATAAAAAATCGGCACCTAATTGCCGATTTCTAATGTCTTGTTGGTATTATCTAGAATTAAGACAAATAAAAACCGGCTGGACCGATAATAATCAAGCTAATAATAATGACTAGATTGTTTATTTGTCTGACTAACATGACAATTATTTTATCAGATGTTGAAATTTTGTCAAATAAGATATAATGTAAAAATATGATTACTAGCCCCCAAAACAATTTAATAAAAAATATCGTTCGCCTGCGCAAGGCCCGTCTGCGCAAGCGCCAAGACTTAGTGGTGGTTGATGGCTTGAGGGAAATTAAAGTCGCTTTTGACTACGGTTTTGAGTTTGTAGAAATTCTTCATTGTCCAGATTTAAATCAGGAGACTTGGGCGGAGGCACCCTTATTACCAACTGAAGTTAGTCCCGAAATTTTTCAAAAAATTGCCTACGCTGATAATCCTAACGGCTGGTTAGCTTTAGTGCGTCCCCGCTATTATCGCCTAGATCAACTTAAATTAAAAACCAATCCTTTAATTTTAGTGTTAGAGGCTGTGGAAAAGCCTGGTAATTTAGGGGCGATGTTGCGCACCGCCTATGCCGCCAAAGTTGATGCCGTAATTTTAAATAATCTCCAAACTGACTTATATAATCCGAATGTGATTAAGGCTAGTTCCGGACATGTCTTTAGTGATCAGGTAATTTTAGAAGATAAGGAAAAAACACTAGCTTGGCTTAAAGAAAAAAAAGTTAAAATTTTTGCTACCAATATTAAGGCCGCCAAAGTCTATACCGCCATTGACTGGAAAAAAGCGGCCGCCATTGTCATGGGAACTGAAGCGAGCGGTCTCAGTGATTTTTGGATTGAGAATGCCGATGAAAATATTATTATCCCGATGCAGGCCGGGATTGATTCTCTCAATGTCTCTGTGAGTGCCGGAATTTTGGTTTTTGAAGCCCGGAGACAGAGAGATTTGAAAAAATAACGCTAATTTTAGCTGTTATTATTAATTTGACAGGCTTGTTTTTATCTTGTATTATCAGATTATTGTGCCAGTCTGCGCCCATAGTTCAATGGATAGAACACCAGCCTTCTAAGCTGGACATGTAGGTTCGATTCCTACTGGGCGTACGAATTTAATTATTTGTATTATTAATTATATGGAAAATAAGAAGAAAGCGGCGGTCTCCGCTTTAAAAAAGACGATTGCGAAGCCGAAGGCGGTAAAAAAGCCGGCGGCAATGACTAAAAAAACTCGCGCAGAAATTGAGGAAATGTTTGCTTTTAGCTTTGGTTGTGATTGTAGTTCCTGTTCCCATCACTGCGGCGACAAGAAATAGGCTTAATTTATTTTAAGATAAGCATGGTGCCCATGGTGTAGTGGTAACACAGCAGGTTGTGGTCCTGTTATTTCGGGTTCGATTCCCGATGGGCACCCCAGTTGGAAAAGACGAGTCTAAAAGCTCGTTTTTTCTGTTATATAAGGCAAGAAGCGAGGCTTACTATTCAAACTGATTCTCAACAAGTATACTCTAATATTTTTGGTATATTTTAATATTTGATATAATTAAGCTGATAATAAATTAGCTCTATTTATATGGTGGAAATAACAACAGGAAGCACTTCTGATTTAAAAAAAATCGCAGCTTTTAATCATTCAATCTTTCAATCGATATATGAGAATGAGCCATACTCTCTTGACCAATATCAATACAGATTAAAAGATGTAGAACCACTTATTTATTTGGCTGAAGTAGATAATAAGATTGTGGGTAATTCGATTTCTTTTGTTAAAGACAACTCGTGGTATTTATGGATTTTAGGAGTTCATAAAGATTATCGAAATAAAGGCTTGGGCACTAGACTTATTGAGCTAAATGAGCTTTACGCTAAAAATAGTAAGTTTGAGTATATATACACAAAAGTGTATAACATATCAAAAGAGATGCTGCGCCTTTTATTAAATCGTGGTTATTATATCACTAATATTGACATTTCTGATGTTAATTGGAAAAATAATGCCATTTTCTTGAAAAAATTTTTAATTGATTAAATATTCCATCAAAAAAGTTTGCCAAGTTTTGTGATTAGCCACCCCTAAAGGGAATGTATAGAAATAACTCTAATATTAGGGTTATTTTTGTTTTAGTTTTGTTAGACCCCTACTGGGGAGACAAACTAATTGACAAAAATATAATAATATGATATATTTTATTATTATCAGTTCATTAAAATAGTTAATTAGGTTAATTATCAAATATATTAAATTTAGTATATTTAATAATTAACCTTTAATTAACCAAAAACTAAAAAAATGGAAGCTCTAAATGATTTTTTTCAAACAACGATTAAAGTTTTGTTTATTTCTTCAGAAAAACCAGAATTTATAGATTATGTTTTTTCTGGAATTCTTATAATTTGTTTGTCAAGTCTTTTGTTTACGTTATGTTTACTTATTATTCAAATTATTAAAGGATTGTATGACATAATTGATACTATGGTAACCCCTTTAAGAAAGGGTCGCGGTGAGATTATTGATAAGTCTATTATCAAAGGCTTTGAAATGTATACTCGCACGGGGCCTATCACTATTTCTGACCAGTTTATTTTACAAGTTGAAATGGAAAATCAATTAGCTGAAATAAGCGTTTCTGAGGAGTATTTTCAAGGCGTGGAGACAAAACAAAGAGTTGAAACTTCTTATTTTTTAGGGAGGCTTTCCAAGCGAATTTTTCTAAAAGAAATAAAAAAGTTATAGCAGTTTTTATTATAGAGATCTTAATTGATCTCTTTTTTTATTTCAATTCACCAAATATTCCATTAAAAAAGTTTTCCAAGTTTTGCATTTAGCCGTCCCCAAGGGGAATGTATAAAAATAACTCTAATATTAGGGTTATTTTTATTTTAGATTTATTAAACACCTAACGAGAAGACAAGCCTATTTGACAAATTTATTTAAATATGATATTATATAATCAATTCTAGATTGGAGACGAAATGTGGGAATTAACCTACTCTCGATCAAAGAATAGAAGAAAAATGTGGATTTACCTTAAAAAAAATGATGAGTTTAGGGCCAATGTCGGCTCAACTCCTACCAGCAATAATGTTTTTGTTGGGAAAAACATCTTTGACTTAGAGAGCGCTCCTTACATCGAAGTAACAGATGACTTCGAAGTGCTAAAACAAATCGAAATTCTTTCCAGAGTTTTTCTTAAAGCTTCTATCATAGCTTTTCCGAATTACACCAAAAAGAATTATGATAATGCCAGAGAATTTGGTATCTACCAATTTGGAAAAGCAAAGGCAGAGTTATTACCGGCACAAAACGCGCCTTATTGCTTAAAGCTCGAGACATCTTCATGGGATGGGATCGCTGACATGAAGGTTTTACAAGAGAAGCTTTGGGCTGGCACAATATCGCCAATAATTTGTTACGGTAACCGGCAAGTAAAACAGCACCCCCTTAATGTGCTTAGGCAGCTTCTTGACTCAAAAAGTCTCACAATTCCCCAGAGATTTTTTCTGGCATTAAGGCTCACAAAAAAGTAAAAAATAAAGGACAGTCCTTTCAAAGCCGCATGATTCGATATGCGGTTTTTTATTTTACTAAATATTCTATCAAAAAAGTTTTCCAACTTTTGCTCTTAGTCACCCCTAAAGGGAACATATGAAAATAACTCTAATATTAGAGTTATTTTTGTTTTAGCTTCAGTGGCCCCCTATTGGAAAGACAAACTAGTTGACAAAATATAGTAAATGTGATATAATATATTTATTAATTAGTGTTTTTTAACAAATAGGTATTGGATTAATTACTAAGTTCATCTTGAGAGGTGGCCTTGGTAATTAATCTCAAACCTTAAAAACAAATCATCATGAAAAAGCACATCGTTTTTTTAGCTATTTTTACAATTTTATTTGCTGTTAATAATGCTCAATTTGTGAGAGATTTTTTTTATCATATGGAGCACCATGTTTTGACGGAGCCTTCAGCCAAAGTCAAAGTTGATGGTCAGTGGTATTACATGGAGCTTAATAATGGATATTTTATCGCTGATCTCCCTGGAGAAAATGGTAAAGTGGTATACATCCATGAATCTCTTATGAAAAAAATGGATGCTCCTTGCCGTTTTTGTCAGGACGAACCAGCAAACGTCCCCAATATTAAGTTCGGGGTGACCAACAAAAGTAAAATCCTCTGTAATAATACAGATAAAAGCTTTACATTTGTATCAAGTGGCGGGAAAAGGGTCGTTGGACCAAAAAAATTCGTCATTATTGAATAAAATAACCCCAAACAACTTGTTCCCAAGAGACACCCATCCAGGCGTCTCTTTTCTTTTTTTATAGATAAGGTAAGATAAAATTAATTATCCTTAATATTATGACTGCAAAAAAATCATACCCCTTAAACAATCAAGAAGAGTTATTGACTATTAATCCTGAAGATCAACCCTTAAGTCCAGAACAAGTAGAAGATCTAGAGGGCCCAATTAATGAGGCGGAGGCTTTAAAACTGCCAGATATTTTTAAAGTCAAAGACGTTTTAGCCGGGCAAGGACTGGAACTTTTAAGTGATCGTGAAATTTGTAGCGGTGGTGTTTTTGGGCCTATTTTTAAATTGAAGGTGAAAGAAATTGCCAGCGGTCAGGAATTTTATATTATTGAACGTTCTTTTACGGAAATTAAGGATATTGAACGCCGTTTTTGTTTGGTGGAGATGGATGATATAGCCAGTAAAAATGATTCTGAACCGCGGTATGAAATTATTAATAACGCCGATCATCATAAGAACAAGATTGTAATTGACTATCTTTATAACGAAGAGCGGGCACTTAAGGCTTTACAAGGCATTCCTGGCATCCCTAAATTCTACGGCGCCGCTTATGACGATTTAAGCGGCTCCCTGTTACAAGAATTTGTTGATGGTCCGGACTTAAGTATGCTCTTATTGGAGAATAAAGAGTCTTTACGTAGCTGGAATATCCCTGAAATTTTAGAAAAGTTAAAAAATATTTACACTCAAGCCGCCGAGGCGGGCTTTATTCACAATAATCCGGCCGGAGCCACCGTCATGATTGGGCCTGACCGCCAACCTTATCTGGCGGACTGGTATCTTTATTCCCAAGGCCTGATTAACCAGGAGGGGCCGATTAAAGATCAGTATTTGGAGGGCTTAAAAGGAATTGAAGAGTTAGAAAAACGATTATCGGAAACTTTAGCTTAGACATTTTTAAAACCCGAAAACTTTTGTTTCCGGGTTTTATAATTGAGCGATTTGGTGTTGAATATACTTTTTTATTTCCTCTATCTCCAGAGAAGGAAATACTAGCGGTTCGCCAATTTTGATGGTTATATTTTGGCCACTTCTAATTTGGTGCCATTTAAAACCAATTTCAATCGGCATTACCTTATCCATGTTCTCTATTTTAATAGGAACAACGGTCGGCTGGCAGTCAATGATTAATTTAGCTGGTCCATATTTACATGGTCCAATTTGTCCGTCACGGCTACGGGTGCCTTCAAAAAAGAGCAATAAGCTGTCGCTTTTTAAAATTTCTTCAAACGACAAGATATTGCCAGTAATTTTACTTTTTCCACCATGACGGTAAGCGGGAATGGTTTTTAATAAGCGGCAGAAAAAACGACGGCTGGGTTTTTTAAAAAAGTTTTCCCAAGCCGGAGCGTTATAGGGGATGTGGTGATAGCGAAAAAAAATGTCTCGCGGTTGGAATAAAGCATAAGCAATTAGTAGTGAGTCGATTAGGCTCTGGTGATTTGATAACAACAGCAATCCGGCCTGTGGTGGTAGTTTTTCGCGTCCGATAATAGTGGTTTTATTTCTAATTTTAAATAACCACCATCCGAGTAACCAAAAAATCAACATCATAGGGCGGCTGGCCCAATTTCTAGCGATTTTTTTCATGGCGTTCAGTTTTTAAAGTTCTATCTTTATTTTACGGCTTATTTTCCCCTTTAGCAAATTAGAGACTAAAGCCCAGTAATCTTATGCTATACTATAATTAGTTACTAATTTTATATTTATGCATAAAAAATATCTTTTTTTAGGACTATTTATTTTTTTATTAGTCAGTCTGTTTATTCCGACGACTTATGTGTCGGCCGCGGAAACCGTCAAGGCGCGAGTAGTAAGAATTTTAGAGGAAAAATCCTTCACTCGCGAGAATGGCGCCGTTGTTATTCAGCAAAATGTAGAGTTAATCGGTTTAGCGGGCGGGAATAAGGGTAAGACTTTGGTTTATGAGGGTATTAGTGATATTGATGTGGTTTCCGGACGTACTTATCAGGCCGGTGATTTAGTTTTTGTTAGTGTCGATCAGGATGACAGTGGAAAAACGATGGTTTATATTACTGACTATGTTCGGGAGCGAGGTTTGATTTGGCTCTTTATATTTTTCATCGCCGTTGTAGTTTTAGTCGGTGGCAAGATTGGTTGGCGCTCCTTAATCGCCCTAGCTATCAGTTTTTTCTTAATTATGAAATTTTTAGCCCCTTTGATTCTCGCGGGCTATAATCCGCTGTTAGTAGGACCGATTGCTACTTTTTTAATTTTAATCAGCTTGGTCTATATTACCGAGGGCTTTAATCGCAAGGCTCATATTGCCATTCTTAGTATTTTTTCTGCCTTGATTATTACTTTTCTTTTATCTTGGATTTTTGTGATGCTCACTCAATTAAGCGGCACCGCCAGCGAAGAGGTGGTATTTTTAATCAGCGACAATATTAAAGCTATTAATTTTCAAGGTTTATTATTGGCAGCTATTATTATTGGTGCTTTGGGTGTTTTAGATGATATTGCTGTTGGTCAGATTGAAGCGGTTGAGCAATTATTAATTAATAACCCGCAACAGACTCGGCTCAATCTTTTTCGTTCGGCCATGGCGATTGGCCGCGCTCATTTAGGTGCCATTATTAATACCTTATTTTTAGCCTACGCTGGTGCTTCTTTGCCTTTAATTCTCTTGTTTAATATTAACCGCGAACCCTTTTTATCTTTTTCTCAGGTAATTAATCATGAAGAGATTGCTACCGAAATCGTCCGGTCGCTTGTGGGCGTTATCGGCCTGTGTTTAACTATGCCGATTGCGACCTTGCTAGCGGTTTGGCTTTTATTCCCAAAGAAGGCCTTAAAATAGGGGTTTTCTGGAGATATTACTATTTTTTCCGAAAAAAGCTATAATAGAAATAGGGGCTAAAGTTTCTGCTAATTATTTTTATACTTACTTATTTATGCCCCCAGAGAAGTTTTGCTTCGCTTGAGGTCTTATCTGTAATCTTAAATTATGCAACACATCTTCAAGTGGCGGAAATTGTTTTTTATCCTGCTAGCGCTTGATTTTATTTTGACGGCCATCATCCCTTTATTAATTCGTCGTCCCATTTTTGGGCTTAATGAGGAAGTTTGTGAAATTATTGCCCTCGCCCTCCTTTTATTATTAGCCTATACGGTTAATTTTTTATATTTAAGAGAATTTGGCCGTTTGCGCCGCTATCAGGTTAATTTAGAAGATCGTCTTCAGGAAACCTTTAAATATATTGGTTCGGTTAATTTGCAGATGGAGGAAATGCGGCAAGCTTTTGCTAATTTTAAAAAATATCCGGAGAATAAAAAAGATATTCGTACGGTTTTTATCTATTTTTCAGAAAAGATTTTAGGAATGGTTAATGTTGATTGGGTAATTTTGCGTATTATTGATTTAAAAACTGGGCGGACCATGCGGGAAGATAAATTTACTCGCAATCATCAAAATATTGTTTTAGGGAAATTTGATAATCGAGAAATTTTAAATGATAAGTGTAAGTTGGACGGCTGTACTGTTATTAAGTCAGATCAAGAAAATTTAAATATTAAAGCTTGTTGTATTTTGCCGATTAAGCTCAAAAATCGTGACCAAGAATTTTTTGTCCGCTCCATGATTAATCAGCTCGAAATGCTGTTTATTGTTTTTTCTTCTTTAAGCAAGGCGCAGAAGATTACTCCTAAGAATAATAAAAGTTAGTTTGTTTTATAAATTAAATCATTATTTATGGCTACTAAAAAAACATCATCAAAAAATACTAAAGGACAGCCCCAGTTTGAGGAATTTAAATTGCAGGGCCAAGAACTTGTTAAAAAAATTAAAGAATTGATTAAGGCTGGCAATATCCGTCGTATTATCATTAAGAATGAAAAAGATAAAGTGATGATGGAAATCCCCGTAACCGTAGCCGTGGTGGGCGCCGTTTTTGCCCCCGTTTTAGCAGCCGTCGGCGCTTTAGCCGCCTTACTAAATAAATGCAGTATTGTCGTTGAAAAGAAATAAACTTTTACTATTAAAAAGAGCCGCTAATTTAGCGGCTCTTTTTTGTGTAATTAATAAAATTAACAGTTTTCAATTATTGCTAAAACTTCGTCACGTTTCTCGGCCATGATGGCTGGATCCTTAGCTTCTAAGTTGAGGCGGACCTTATCTTCCGTGTTCGAGCCGCGGACATTAAACCAGAAATCAGAATAAGTAATACTGACACCGTCTAATAAGCTGATGTCTGCGTCTGTATATTTCTCTTTTAATTGAGTAAAGACCGCTTCCTTGTCTTTAACTGCTCGGTTGATTTCCCCGGAGTGGCTATAGCGTCGGTATTGCTGAATGAAATCAGCAACGCTCTGATCTTGCTGAGAAAAGAGAGTGAGCAAGCGGCCAATCATAATCATCGGCATTTCAAAACAGCCAATTTCCAAATTAAGAAAGAAGTGCCCCGATGACTCCCCGGCGAAATAAGCATTTTCCGCAAGCATCTGTTCTTTAATTAAAGAGTGGCCAACCCGGGTTGGCACCGGAATGCCTCCGGCCTCCTCAATTAGGTCAACAGTAATCTTTCCGGGGCGGACATCATAGCAGATTTTGCTGCCGGGTTTATCTTTAAGAAATATTTGAGCTAATAAGCCGCGAATAATCGCCGGGTCGATTAGCTGCCCGAGATTATCTACGAAAAAGACACGATCACCGTCACCGTCAGTGGCGATTCCTAAATCTGCTTGAGCGGTTTTTACCGCCGTACAGAGCTGCTCTAAATTTTCTGACTTTAAAGGGTCCGCTTCATGAGCAGGAAAGGAACCGTCGAGCGTAAAGTTAATTTTTTCTAATTTGATGGGTAAAACTGAGGCGAGTAATTCTAAATATTGTGCCCCCATGCTGTTTGCGGCATCAGCGACTACTTTTAGAGGCTTAATATCGTTAGGAGAAATAAATTTTAGGTCGTGTGTTAGCTGTTTAGCGGCCGCTTCTGCCAGAATAAGCGCTTTCTTTTCGGAATTTAGTGCCGGTGTTTGTTCGGTGATATGATCTCTGAGCCATTCGATACCAGTGTCGCCGCTGATAGGTCGGCTATTCTTTCTCACTAGCTTAAAGCCGTTCCATTCTTTCGGATTATGCGAGGCTGAGACCATGATGCCGCCATCAGCGCCTTGGTCGGAAACCGTGAAATAGAAAGCGGGGGTAGAAATAATACCAGCGTCAACAACTTCGGCGCCAGCCGCTAGCAATCCTTGGATTAATTGCGCGCTGATGGCCGGCGAACTGAGGCGCATGTCTTGCGCTACCACTATTTTGAGAGCTTCACCGGCCGGACAATCACCATCTTGGCGACGTAAATTAACAAAGGCAGAGCCGAGGTTGAAAACAAAAGATAGATCAAAGTCTTTTTCAAAAATTCCGCGGATATCGTAGGCTTTAAAAATACTAGGATTAAACATATAAATTGATTAGATGATTTAGTTGCGACGGAGACTGAGAATTAAAGAGCCAAGTCCGAAGCCTGTCGCTATTAAAGATAAGACCCAGCCAATCATCGGGATACTAAAGAGTAGCCAGAGTAGCGTGACCCCAATAATCATACTGGTTAGAAGTTTTTTCTCAGTTTCTTTATTTTTTAGAAAAAGATTAAGTATTTCTTGGCCAACAATAATCGCACAGATTATCTTGCCCAGCCAGAGCATTAAGAGCCAAAGACCGAAAATAATAACCGCTAAAGGAAGGCCGATAATAGTAAAGATTAGGATAATGGCAGCGGTCGGTGCGGCTAATAAAGTTATAATTCCCCAGCCCAAGCTGGCAAAAGGTTTTTCTCGGATAATTTTCTTAAGCGTTAAAATAATGTTTTTGCCAGGATAAATGATAATTAAACCCACAATCATGGCGGAAAATATGCCATATAATAATGACCAAAACCAATCTTTACCTGTTTGACCCTTAGATTCGGTGTTTTTTAGGGTATTAATTTGACCGCTTATTTGCGAACCATCAGCTCTTTGTAAATCAGTATTTTCGTGGTAGTTTAAATTGCCGGCAATCTTAGCTCCTGAGCTAATGGTAATTTTTTGAGCTTGTTGGCTTTGCCCGAAATTAAAATCTTTTCCTACTTTGCCCGTTAAGATGATATTATTTCCTCCGGCGTCAACATTGCCGTTGACTTCGCCCATAATATTGGTGTTTGTGGCGCCACTTAATACGTCCCAACCAATTTTTGCCTTCGGGCCAATGGCTAAGGAATTGCCGATGAAATTCACGTTACGAGCAATATTTCCGTTTAAATTACCGCTGTTAGCGGCTATTCGGACATTACCATTGACTTCGCCGTTAACGGTTATTGTTTGGGCGGCGGCAATTAAGTCTCCTTCCAAGCGGCCATTGATAGTGATAGTTTGGGCGGCGGCAATTAAATCTCCTTGGACTTCACCGTCAATAGTAATATTATTGCTGGCGGCGTAAAGATTACCATCAATTGTTTCTCCTTGCGGGAGATAGACATCATTACCAGATTTTAGGGAGGATGCTTGTACTAGACTGGGGTTTAAAATTAGCATGGCGGCCAAGAGACCGAGACTAAGGGTGATTTTTTTAAACATAATGATAGAATTAAGAAAAATTTGCTATAATAATACCAATATTATATCCTAAAACTATGCTAGAAGCAATTACTGATTTAATCCAGGAGGCTGCTAAGTCCGTTCATAGCCGGGATGATTTGTCGTCCTTAAAACGTATTTTAAGCAAGAAATATAAAATTGATTCCCTTCTCAATTCTCATATTATTATTGAATATAAGCGACTTTTAGCTTTGAAGAAAATAAAGGCTAATCCAGAGTTAGAGTATATTTTAAGAAAGCGGGCAGTTCGAACTTTGTCCGGCATTGCGCCGGTAGCGGTTTTGACTAAGCCGTTCCCCTGTCCTGGCACTTGCGCCTATTGTCCGCGCCAGGAGGAAGTGCCAGTTAGTTATTTAGCCAATGAGCCGGCGGTAATGCGGGCAATCCGTTGCCAATATCACCCCTATACGCAAGTCGTCTCTCGTTTACGCGCCCTAGAAAACAATGGTCATCAGCCCGAAAAGATTGAAATTATTGTCATTGGCGGTACTTGGAGTTATTTGCCGGAGCAATATAAGTACTGGTATATCTTAAATTGTTTCCGCGCGGCTAACGATTATGCGGCGGCCGGCAAATTAGCCCGTTCCCCTTATCGTCATAATTTAAAGTTAGAAGACGCTCGGAAATTTTTAGCCCAGGAACAGAAGCGTAATGAAAAAGCCCGCTATCGCATCATTGGCCTCACTTTAGAAACGAGACCGGACTATATTAATGAGCAGGAGCTTTTAGAAATGAGAAGGCTGGGTTGTACGCGGGTGGAAATGGGCGTCCAAGCAGTTGATGATAAGATCTTAGCCCTTAATAAGCGCGGCCACGGCGTCGCTGAGATTGCGACCGCTACGGCTTTACTACGAAAGTATGGCTTTAAGATTACTTATCACCTGATGCCGGCTTTGCCTGGTTCTAACCCCCGTCTTGATTTAAAATTATTTGCGATTTTATTTACCGATGAACGTTTTCAGCCGGATCAAATAAAATTTTATCCCACCGTCGTGACCGAGGGTAGTCTTTTATATAAATGGTATAAGCAAGGTAAGTATAAACCCTATTCGGATAAAGTTTTGCAGAATTTAATTATCAAATGCAAGGCGTTAGTGCCGGAATATGTCCGCATTATTCGCTTGATTCGTGATATCCCGGCAGAATCAATCGTGGCTGGCAATAAAATTACTAACCTGCGTCAAATCATGAAGCAGCAGGGAGTAAAATGTCATTGTATCCGCTGTCGGGAGGCTAAAGGGGAGTTGATTGTTAAATATCAGATTAATGTAGTCGAGTATGCGGCCGCTGGCGGTAAAGAATATTTTTTAAGTGCTGACAGCCTTGATCATAAAACCCTTTATGGTTTCTGTCGTTTGCGTTTAGATGTGCAAAGCCCGATCGCTCCGGCCTTAATTCGAGAGTTGCATGTTTATGGTGAATTAATCCCCGTAGGCAAGGGTGCTGGCGTCCAACATCGCGGTTTAGGAAAAGAATTGTTAGCGCGGGCGGAACTATTAGCCCAGACCGCGGGCGCCTCGGAGATTGCTGTAATTTCTGGCGTTGGCGTCCGGGATTATTATCGCAAACAGGGTTATCGCCTGCGTCAGTCTTATCTATTTAAGCGTTTAATTTCCCAGGATTAGTTTATTTGTATTTTTTAGATTATGGGCCTATAATAAAAGCACTATGTTGATTACTAAAAATATCACAACTTGGTCCGGTTTTGTTGCTATCTCTGCTGTTTTTAATTAACCAAAGGGCCTGATTTGTGAAAGACGGCGCCCTTTGGGGGCGCTTTTTTATTAATCTAATATTATTATGAATTCTGAAAAAATAAACTTTAAGATTATTCTTGTTCTGGTCTTGTATCTCAGTTCATTGCTAGCCGCTAATACGCTGGGTTTGAAATTAATGCCTTTTCTTTTTGGTACTCATCTTTCGGTGGCGGTATTTTTCTTTCCCTTCGTCTTTTTGAGTACCGATGTTATCGGCCAGGTTTATGGTAAGGTCTGGGCGAAGAATTTTGTCTACGCCGGTTTATTAGCGACCGCTCTTTTTACTCTCTATGCCGCCTTATCTTTATCCTTGCCATGGTCGACGACTAATGAAAAGCTGCCCGAAGCTTACGCGCTCATCTTCGGAGTTTCTTTAAGGATGTCTCTGGCTTCTTTATTGGCTTTTTTTATTGCTGAATACCAGGATGTAATCGCTTTTTTCTTTTTTAAGAAATTATTGCACGGTCGTTTTTTTTGGCTACAGTCCAATCTATCCAATATTTGGTCACAGTTATTAGATACTTTAATTTTTATGTTTGTCGCTTTTGCGGGAATTTACCCGTTTAAGACAATTATTTTAGCAAGCTTGCCTTGGTGGCTTTATAAAGTAGCTATGGGTTTTGCTTACACCCCTTTATCTTACTTAGGGGTTTACCTACTTCGTTATGGAAATACGCGCCCTCAAGACTAGTCTCTTTGTCGCTGGACAAGACTTATTTTTATTTATTACTGAACACATCCCTTCTTTACAAGATGGGGATATTTTAGTGGTTACTTCTAAAATTGTCGCTTTATCTGAGAATCGGCTTATTGCGAAGGGAGATAATATTAGTAAAGAAGAAATTATTCGCCAAGAAAGTTCTTTTGCCCTGCGGACATCCCAGGTTTACTTAACAATTAAGGATGGAGCGGTGATGGCTAACGCTGGGATTGACGAAAGTAATGCCGGTGATAATTTTATTCTTTTGCCGAAGGATAGTTTTAAGGCGGCTGCGGCTATTAGAGATTATTGTTTAAAACATTATCAGCTTCGTGCCTTGGGGGTGATTATTAGCGACAGTCGTTGTCTTCCTTTGCGGGCCGGCGTTACTGGTGTTGCTTTGGGTTATGCTGGCTTTTGTGGTATTAAAAAATATCGTGGGAAAGAAGATCTTTTTGGCCGCCCTTTTCGCTTTTCCCGAGTTGATGTGGCTGACAGCTTGGCGACCGCGGCAGTTTTATGCATGGGTGAGGGTTCTGAACGGATGCCTTTGGCCGTGGTCAGCGGCGCCTCAGTTGAGTATTGCGATGAAGTTAATCCTCAAGAACTTTCCATTGATATTAATGAGGATATGTATGGACCTTTATTTAAAGCCCTTTTATAGTTCGGTTTTTTGACAAAAGACTGGCGCTAAACTAAGATTAAACATATGGAAAACAATATTTTACAACAACAAGATCCAGCCGTGGCGGATATTATTAGCCGTGAAGCCACTCGCCAAGACAGTGAATTAGAGCTGATTGCTTCGGAAAATTACGCCTCCCCCGCTGTTCGCTCCGCCCTCTCTTCGGTTTTAACCAACAAATATAGCGAAGGCTATGCCGGTAAGCGCTATTATGGTGGTAATAGTATTATTGATGAGGTTGAGTCTTTAGCGATTAGTCGAGTCAAGGAGCTATTTTCCGCTGAACATGCCAACGTTCAGCCTCTTTCCGGCTCCCCGGCTAACGCCGCCGTCTACATGGCCTTTTTAGAGCCAGGAGATAAGGTTTTAGGTTTACGTCTTGACCATGGTGGCCATCTATCACATGGTCATAGCGTTAACTTCTCCGGCCGGCTCTATAATTTTGTACAATACGGCGTTAATCCTGAAACGGGTATTATTGATATGGAAGAAGTACGCCGAGTAGCTTTGGCGGAAAGGCCAAAAATGATTGTGGCTGGTTTTAGCGCCTATTCTCGAGAAATTGATTGGGCGGGTTTTAAGGCAATTGCCGATGAAGTGGGCGCTTATACTTTTGCCGATATTGCCCACATTGCCGGTTTGATTGCTGGTAAACAGCTAGCCAATCCCGTACCTTTATTTGATGTTGTCTCTAGCACAACTCATAAGACTTTGCGGGGCCCGCGGGGCGCCATTATTTTATGCAAAGAACAATATGCGAAACAGATTGATCGAGCTGTGTTTCCGGGTATGCAGGGTGGTCCGCATGATAATGTCACGGCGGCTAAAGCGATTGCTTTTGCTGAAGCCTTGCGCCCAGAATTTCAAGATTATGCCCGCCAAGTTATTAGCAATGCCCAGGCTTTAGCGTCCGCTCTCATTAATAGGGGATATAAAGTGGTTTCCGGCGGAACTGATAATCATCTCTTTGTGCTTGATCTTTCTCCTCAAGGTTTGGCCGGCAAAGAAGCGGAGAAAGCTTTAGAGGCGGTGGGCATTTCTGTTTCCCGTTCCACTATTCCTAATGACCCCAACCCCCCTTTAAATCCTTCCGGCATCCGCATTGGCACACCTGCTATTACCACTCGGGGCTTAAAGACAGCGGAGATGTTGGAATTAGCGGATATTATTGACCGCGCTATTAAAGACCGGGCTGATGAAAATAATTTAATGCAATTAAAACAGGTTACCGCCGCACTTTGCCGTCGTTTTCCTCTACCCGCCTAATTTATGGAGATAAAAAATAAAATTATTGACGGCCGTCAGATTGCGGAAAAGGTTAAAGATGAGATTGCTTTAAATGTTTTTAATAACAAAGAGCGCCGTCCCAGTCTCGCCATTATTTTAGTGGGCGAGCGGCCAGATTCGGAAATCTATGTCTCGCTGAAAGAGCGGGAAGCGAAAAAGGTGGGTATCGATACTCATCTCTACCGCTTAGCAGGGGAAAGTACAGAAGCAGAATTGTTAACTGTGATTGATTTCTTAAATAAAGATGAGGCGGTTGATGCTATTTTACTACAATTACCCTTACCCCCTTCTTTTGACGCCGATAAAATTATTGCCGCCATTAATCCTCTTAAAGACGCTGATGGTTTTCACCCACTTCACCCTGCTTATGTTGTATCTCCCGTAATTGCAGCCGTGGAATTTATTGTCCGGGAATATAAAGTTAAGGGTCGAGCTTGTGTCTTTCACCGCTCTGACGTTTTTGGTAAGGCTCTAGCCTCTGCTCTTAAAGAATTAGATTTAAATGTTGATTTGATAGCGGTGGCGGAAAATGAAGATCCGCGCCAAGATAATACTTTACGCCAACGCTTCTGTGTCCTTAGTGGTCAGGCTGATTTAGTTGTCAGTGCTTTGGGTTTGCCCGAGTTTTTGACCGAGGAATATTTTAAAGAAGGAGTCTTAGTGGTTGATGTCGGCATTACTAAGGAAAACGATAAGGTTCTTGGTGATGTTAATTTTAAATCAGCGGCCAAGGTTGCTGCTGGCATTACTCCGGTCCCGGGCGGTGTTGGCCCAATGACAATCGCTTTTCTCTTTAAGAATGTCTGGGAGATTTATAGTCGCCGCTAAACTCTTAATAATTTGGAAACAAGTTTTAAGCCATGTCCGCATGGCTTTCCTTGTCTAGTGCCATGGAAAATAAGAAAAAACAATTAATTGAGCTTTTGAAGATTCATTTTAATTATGATTCTTTTCGCCCTGGACAAGAGCAGGCGATTGATGCGATTTTGTCTGGGAAAAATACCATTGCCGTCCTGCCGACGGGCGGTGGTAAGTCGATGATTTTTCAGTTACCGTCCTTAGTTTTAGAGGGGGTTACTATTGTGGTTTCGCCGCTGATTGCTTTAATGAAGGATCAGGTTGATTCTTTAGACAAGGTTGGTATTCCCGCTACTTTTATCAATTCTTCCGTCTCTTTGAGTGAGACTACCCAGCGTCTTAATAAGATTAGAGCCGGGGCTTATCGTTTAGTCTATGTAGCCCCGGAACGTTTCTATAACCAATCTTTTGTTAGTGAATTAAAAAATCTCAAAGTTGCTCTATTTGCCATTGACGAAGCTCATTGTATCAGTCAGTGGGGGCATGATTTTCGTCCTAGTTATTTACGTTTGAAAGAAGCGGTGAAGTTGTGCGGCTTTCCAGTGGTGGCAGCTTTAACAGCTACTGCTACGCCTGAAGTCCGTACCGATATTGCTCGGCAACTGGGTCTGGATGATTATGAACTGATAATCAGCGGTTTTGCTCGTCCTAATTTGCAGTTTGCAGCGGTGATGGCAAGTAATAATCGTAAGCTTGAATATATTCTTGATGCTGTTCGCAGCCAAGAGGGCGGCTCCGGTATTGTTTATGTGGGCACTCGCTCAAAGGCCGATGAAATCGTGGAATTTTTAGCTGACTACGATGTCGCCGCTGTTGCTTATCACGCCGGCATGGATAGTGATAGTCGGGATTGGGTGCAAGATCAATTTATGCAAGGCAAAGCGCAAGTGGTGGTGGCTACCAATGCCTTCGGTTTGGGTATTAACAAAAAAGATATTCGTTTTGTTATTCATCATGATTTACCGGGCACTTTAGAAGCTTATTATCAAGAAGCGGGCCGGGCCGGACGCGATGGTCAGTCCAGCGTCTGCTTATTATTCTATTCTCCTTCGGACAGATACTTGCAGGAATTTTTTATTCAAGGCGATAATCCCAGTCCCAATTTAATTAAAGATGTTTTTCGTTTTCTTCTGGAGGCTCAAGAGCAAAATCCCGAGGGGGAAAATTCCGTGCTTATCACTTATTCCGAGCTGACTAAGCGTTTATCGGAACCAGCCCCAGAAATGGCGGTGGGTACAGCTATCAAGATTTTAGAAAAAGAAGGTTATGTCTCTCGGCCCAATGAACGCACCACTAACACTTTTATTAAACTGAAAAAAAATTGGGATGAAGTTTTGGCGGATATTAGTCCTCGTGCCAAAGTGCAATTAGCGGTCGCGGAGAAGCTCCGGGCTCGCTTTGAAAAAGAAATTGTTGCTGGCTGGCAGTTTATTGCTGATGAAGTCGCTATTATTTTGCAAATTAAGAAAGAAGTTTTAAATCGGGTAATTAAAAAGATGGCGGAACAGGAATTACTGGATTATCGCCCGCCCTTTAAAGGCACAGAAATCCGAATTTTAAAATTTAGTGATCCTGATGATTTGGAATTAGATTTTCGCTCTTTAGAGTTGAAAGCGGAAAGGGCATATAATAAGCTCAATGAAATGGAATCTTATGTTTATTCCTCGCTTTGCCGCCAGCAATATATTTTAAAGTATTTTGGTGAAGCTGACCCGCGCACTTGCGGTCGCTGTGATAATTGTTTAAAGCAAAATCGTTTGCCGGCTAAAGAATATCTGGGAGATTATTAATTTATTTTATGAAACCTAAGCGTTTAGCTAAATTAAAAGAAATTGTTGCCTCTTCCTATGAGCTGACCGCTCAGCATTTTAATGAAACTCGTTCGAAGGTGGCGGCGCCAGATTTTATTTGGGCGGTTAATCAGATCGGCAGCGATGATCAAGTGTTTGACGCTGGTTGTGGTAACGGTCGCCTCTTAGATTATATTAGACTTAGTCCAGAACAATATTTAGGCGTGGACCAAAGCTCCGCCCTTCTTGCTTATGCCCGCGACAAGCATCCGGGCTATAATTTTATCCAAGCCGACTTAAGTGAAGCGGCTTCTCTGGTCGCTGGTAAATTTTCTTTGATCTTTTGTTCAGCGGTAATTAGTCATATTCCCGGGGAAAAAGAACGTCGTGAAGTTTTAAGTTCACTTTTAGCTTTAATTTACCCCGAGGGGCGCTTAATTATTAGTTTTTGGAAGTTAGAGGGTCGGAATCGAAAAAAGCTTTATAATACTTGGTGGAAAAAAATTACAGGCCGCCATTCTTATGGCTGGCGTGATTTAATTTTCCCCTGGAAAAATGCCAAGGGCGAAGAGATAAGCCCCCGTTATTATTATGCTTTTACTAAGCGGCATTTTCGCTATGAACTAAGACGGGCTGGCTGGGAAATAGAGTCGGTCCGCAATGACCGCTTTAACTATTGGGTAATTGCCCGGCCGAAGTAGCGCCTATCTTGACACCCCCCAGGGGTGTGCTATAATAGCTCATATGAAGACCGCCGAACAAAGAATTAATAATATTATTGGTCAGCTTGAAGGCATTAAAAAAATGCTGGTGCAGGCGCCGGAAGATTGTTTTGCTTTACTCACGCAAATGAAAGCAGTTAAATCCGCCCTGTCTTCTTTAACTGAGCAGATTTTATCCACCGAATTGGATCGTTGCCTTAGCGGCAAATTAGCCCCAGAAAAGCGAGAAAAGATGGCGGTTATTTTTAAGGAAGTAATTAAAAAATAAAAATATTAAATAGGACGTTAAGCGGTTCCCCGCCGTTTAGCGCGAATAAATTTATGAGCAAAGCGATGGATGTAGTAAAGAGTAATTTTGAAGCCGAGGTTTTAAAAAGCCCAATTCCGGTTTTAGTAGATTTTTGGGCTCCCTGGTGTATGCCCTGTCGGATGATGGCTCCGATTTTAGATGAATTGTCCGGAGCGCTCGAAGGAAAAGTTAAAATCGTTAAAGTGGATACGGAAAATCCAGAGAATCAAGATTTAGCCATGCAATACCAGATTCAAAGCATTCCTAATATGAAACTCTTTAAAAACGGTCAAGTAGCTGACGAGTATATTGGTTTGCGCACTCAGGAAACTTTGCGCCAAGAGTTAGAAAAGCATCTCTAGTTTTTCAGAAAAGACGGCCGTTAATTGCGGTCGTTTTTCTTTATTAATAATTTTATTTTAAATATATGAGTATTGTTCAAGATAATTTAGAGCGCCTGCAAATCGTGGCGGCTTTGGATAATATCAGTGCGGCCGATTTAGAGTTGTTAAGCCATCCGGCCCGTGTGAGCTATCAGGATTTAGAAATTAAGGGCAAGAAATACCCAGCTTGGCGGATTATTTATAGCAATGATTTAGGTCCAGGTAAGGGCGGAATTCGTTTTCATCCAGAAGTAAGCGAGGATGAAGTTCAGTCCTTGGCCTTTTGGATGGCTTTAAAAAATTCTTTAGCCGATATTCCTTATGGCGGCGCTAAGGGCGGGGTTAAGTTTAATCCTAAGGAAGCTGACCAAGCTGAGCTGCAAGAAGTTAGCCGAGCCTATGCTCGTGCCTTTCATGAAGTTTTAGGCCAAGACAAGGATGTGCCTGCTCCGGATGTCTATACTAATAGCCAGACGATGGCTTGGATTTTAGATGAATACGAAAAAATCATCGGCAAGCATGAACCGGGCATGATCACGGGCAAGCCTGTGGAACTCGGTGGCATTAAATTACGCTCCGATGCCACTGCTCAAGGCTCTTATTTTATCGCTCAAGAAATGGTGAAGGAATTTATGCCTAATAAACAGCCGCAAGAGATTACAGTGGCTGTTCAGGGTTTTGGTAATGCTGGTCTCTTTATGGCCGAGAAACTGGCGGCTGACGGCTATAAGATTGTAGCTGCCTCTGACAGTCAGGGTGGCCTCTATCATGTTCATGGTCTTGATATTCCAGCATTATCAGCTTTTAAAGCTCAGGGCAATCCTGTAAATACCTTTAAAACTGGTGAAGCAATTACTAATGCTCAATTATTAGAGTTAGAGGTTGATATTCTTGTTTTAGCGGCTTTAGAAAACCAGATTACCGCTGCTAATGCCCCGGCGGTTAAAGCTAAATATATTTTAGAAATGGCTAACGGCCCGATTGATTTAGCAGCTGATAAAGTTTTAGATGCGGCGGGTAAAATTATTGTGCCTGATATTTTAGCTAATTCCGGGGGGGTGATTGTGAGCTATTTTGAATGGGCGCAGAATCGTACTGGTCAGATTTTAGATGAGGAATATCTCCGCACTTTATTAGAAAAGAAGATGCGCGCCAATTGGCAGAGAATGTTTTCTTTATATAAAGAAAAAGCTAACGTCAGTTTGCGCCAGGCGGCCTATATTTTAGCTGTTCGTCGGATTTTAGCGGCTAAGCATTGGCGCTCTTAATATTTTTTACTGGTATTAAAAAACCGACGTTTTACCAACGTCGGTTTTTTTATATCATTCCTTGTCTTTTTAATTGCAGGAAGCAGCCGTTGAAGCGGCGCTATAGTCGAAGCCGAATCCTGGGGTCGGTGACTGGCTGTTTAACTGAGCGCTGCATTCTTCCGGAGCGTTATTGAAGGCGGCGCAGATAGTGGCGAGTAAAGAAGCAGAATCACGGCCACTTTGGACTTCCTGACCGTTGATGATTAAGGTCGGGGAACCGCCTACGCTATATTTTTCGTTATCAGCCTTGTTGACGTTGAACCCCGGGAAGCTGCCACGCCAATCAGTCTTGCTGTTATAGTTTTCAGTAACTTTGAATTCTTTATCGGTCTTCGCAACACAGCTTTCGATTTTGCTTTTGTTAGCAACTTTGCTTAAACAATCAGCACCCTTGCCTTCAGCTAAGAAACACTGTAAGTATTCCGCTAATTTTTCTGGCTGTTCTTTTTGGATACAATATTGTACTAAGTTTTCATCGATTTCTTGTTTTTCGTGCATTGCGTAATCACAGAACTTCAATTTGAAATCAATCTTGTTGCCCAAGGTTTCTATAACAGGCAACATTCCTTTTTCAATCTGAGTACCATAGGGGCAATAGCTCATAACGAAGAGCTCTACTACCGGTTTATCATTTTTTGGGATATTGGCGGGAACGGTGGTCCCAGCCTGTTCTCCGTTGGCGTTAGCCTGTTCTTGAGCGGTTTTAGCCATGTCAATCGCTTGGGGAAAGAATAATTTGCCATCTTTGCTAACATAAGATTCTACCGGGCTCTCAGAGCCAATATCAATTTTCATCTTATATAAATCATATTCCTCCGAAGTCTCGGTGATAGAAGCCTTACTGCCACTAGGCATTAAGAAGTTGTTGATAAAATCCTCAGATTTTGCCTTCGCTTCTTCAATGCTAATTTCTTTATAACTTTCCTTGTTTTTCATGGAGAAAATTAAAACCGCGGCGACAATTACCACGATCAGGCCAATAGCCATGGCTATCGCCTTCTTATCCTTTAAAAATCTCTTACACATTTTTTTCATATTTTTATAAAAATTATTTTCTATATTAGATAATTATAGAAAATAATGTCTTTAAAGTCAAAATTATTTTAATTTTTCTAAAAATTCTTTTAATTCTTTGGGCAAATCAATTCTAAACTCCAGGTTGGTTCCATCCAAGTCTTTAAACCTTAGGTGTCGAGCTACCAAGAAAATTCGGCCCAGATTAATTTTTTTATTTTTTGCTTTCGTTTTTGGGGTGCCATATAAGTCGTCTCCGACCAGGGGGTGTCCATAGGCGGCTAGATGAACGCGGATTTGGTGGGTGCGTCCGGTTTTGATTTTAACATTTAGGAGGCTGACATGGGGCCATTTTCTTTCTACAGTGAAAAGAGTAATAGCTTCTCGGGCTTTTTCCCTGGCATCCATATTACCTTGGTCGCGGTTGGAAATTTTATTTTTCCCCTCGCGCATACTAATGGGCAGAGCGGCCATTTTGTGGCCAGACTTAGCCCGGACAATGGGAAACAGAATTTCTCCTTCGTCCTTGCTGATTTTGCCGTAAGCTAAAGCGGTGTATTCTTTTTTAACAGTTCTTTTTTTAAATTGTTTCTTAATAAATTCAAAGACTTCGTTATTTTTTGCCACGACCATCAAGCCACTCGCTTCTTTATCGAGGCGGTGGACAATACCAGGGCGCTTTGGATCTTCGCCAACGCCTTTGAGGACGGGATATTTTTTTACCAGATAATCGGCTAAGGTTTTTTCTTCGCTGCTATCGGCTTCGTGGACAATCAAGCCTGCCGGTTTATTAACCACTAAAACTGATTCATTTTCAAAAATAATTTCAATATCTCCTTGCGGTGTCGTAATTCGTTTCGTCATATTATTGTTTGTTAGTCATTAAATTAAGGTCGGCTCGAGTGAAGGCGCGCAGGAGCCAAAGAAAAAGGAAGTAGACAATAATTGCTCCAACCAAACTTATTCCCAAGCCTAAATTTGAGTTTTTAAAAAATTCCGGTCTTAGCCATAAAAGCAGGCCCATTAATAAAGAAGCCGCGGTTGCTTTTATCAAACCGGTCCAATTCAAGTTAAATTTTGAATATCGGCAGATGAAGATGGTGGAAAGGACGGCAATAACCACTTCGCTGTAGATAGTGACGGCCGCCGCTCCGAAATAAGAGAAGCGGGGGATGAAGAAGAGGTAGGCACTTAAAGCGGTGAGGCTGGTGAAGGCATAAATCCAAATTACTTTTTTTTGCGCCTGTACTGCAATCACGGCGTGGGCCATCATGTTCCCTAAAAAGATGGCGGCCACCGCTAAGATTAATACGCGAAGAATATTGCCTGCTTCCAAAAATTCTCGGCCGGCGATTAGAATGATAATATCATCGGCCAGAAATTGAGTCCCCACTAAGAGCGGGAGGGCGACCATCGCCATAATATCAAAAGAGCGTTGGAGAATTCGGTTGAATCGGGGACGGTCATTATTTTGCCAAGAAGTTATTAGGAGGGGTAAAATAATACCAGCAAACATGAAAGGCAGAGAGCTGAGAACATCAATGATCTTGTAGGCAGCGCCATAAAGACCGACTTCTTCCGCACTTTTAATTAAAGAGAGGATTAAAGTATCGGCGCGGAGATAGATGAGATTAAAAGCAATGGTTAGCGCCAAAGGCCAAGATAATTTAATAATTTCTCGCCATTGTTGGCGGTTAAAAATTGGGCGGATGTGGGCGAAGCGGCGGGCGAAGAAGAAATGCAGGCCAAAACTGGCGAAACTGGCGGCAGAAGTAGCAATAAGCATGCCGTTTAAGCCCCAATTTTTTTGCACAGTCAAGATAACGCCGGCGATAAGGATAAAACGGCTTAAAGTTTCGGCCCAAGCAACTTTTTCCATCTTTAAGCGATTTTGGAATAGGCCCACCATAATTTGATTGAGGGCAGTAAAGATAAAAGAGGCTGCAGCCACCAAGACCCCTACTTTAATCCCGCTACTATAGTCAAAAAGGAGCACTACTAAAGGGGCGAGACCAATAAAAATTACGGCGGAGAGCAGTCTTAAGCCGAAAAGATTGCCTAAGATAAAGTTTTCTCGATCTTTAGCGCCACTAATCATTTGCGCCGTGACTAAAGTTAGTCCAAGATCAGCGACAATTGCAAAAAAAGAGAGAAAGGTGATAACGGTAGTGTATTCTCCAAAGCCGGCTTGTCCTAATTCGCGAGTCATTAAGGCAAAGGCGAAGAGGTTTAAGCCGGTTGAGCTAATTTTACCTACCACTTGGACTAGGGTATTATGGAATATTTTTCTGGACAAACTCATATTTTCTTGTTTTTTCGGGAAAGATTTTATATAATGATTATATCATAACATAAACTATATGCGCATGACCACGAAAAAATTATTATCCGCTCTTTTCCTGCTTTTTCTCGGTATTTTTCAATTAAGTCTGGTTTCTTTTACTCAACCAGCCTTGGCAACCGAAGATTTACTGCAAACCCAGGAAGGTTTTAAGGGAAATGAGATTCAGAGCGCTTTTGGTAATGATAAGCCTGACGATGTTCGCTATACGGTGGTTCGTTTTATTATGATTTCCCTTACTGTTATTGGGGTTATATTTGTGATTTTATTGGTTTTTGCTGGATTTAAATATATGACAGCGGCTGGCAATGAGGAGAAAGTTAAAGATGCTTTAAAACAAATTACCCAAGCGGTCATTGGTTTAATTATCATTTTTAGTGCCTGGTCCATTAGTTATTTCATTTTATTAAGAGTGCGGGCGGCTATTAACGGGACTAATTATTTAAATTTCTAGATTATTTTGACAAAATCTTCAAGTTTTGCTATTGTATTAAGGAAAGCTAATTGTAATACACAATTAGCTTTTTCTCTAACTACCGCCGCGTTCATAGTTTAAAAACGACACGGCTAGTAAATAAGGTAATTATAAATTTCCCGCTCGGCTCTATTTTGGCCGTAGCGGCCGAAACATTATGTCTGACTTAACAAACGCCATCAAACAGGTGTGCGAAGAAAAAAATTTGGATTATCAAGCCGTTGTTAATACGATTGAATTGGCTTTGGCGGCCGCCTATCGTAAAGATTATGGCGAGAAAAACCAAAATATCAAGGTCAATTTTGATCCTAATACGGCTACTTCTGAAATTTTCGACGTGAAAACGGTCGTCGAAAATTTGCCGGCGCAAGAGGAGGAAGAGATGTTGCGTCGTTTGAATGACCCGGATTATAAGCGCGAAGAAAAGGAAGAGCGCCGCGAAGAGCTTGATTCTGATGAAGAAAAAGAAAAAAAATTCAATCCCAAAACCGATATTCAATTAAAAGAAGCGGCGATTATGAAACACGGAGCTAAGGTGGGCGATGAAATTATGACGGAATTACCAATTCCCGAAAGCTATGGCCGTATGGCCGCTCAGACCGCGAAGCAGGTCATTATCCAAAAACTACGAGAGATGGAACGGGATATGGTCTTGAGTGAATTTAAGAATAAAGAAAAAGAAGTGGTTGGCGGCGTTGTTCAGCGTCGTGAAGGTCGCTTGGTCTTTGTTGATTTAGGCAAGGCTATCGGTATCTTGCCCTCAGAAGAACAAATTTTTACCGAATACTATCGACCCGGTGAACGTGTGAAAGTTTATATTAAAGAAGTGCGTGATGGCCATAAAGGTCCTGAAATTATTCTTTCCCGTCGCAGCGAAGAAATTTTGAAAAAGATTTTTTATTTAGAAATTCCGGAAATTGCTAATGGTTTGGTAGAAATTAAGGGGGTGGCTCGTGAAGCTGGTTCTCGCTCCAAAGTGGCTATTTATACGGAAGCGGAGAATGTCGACCCAGTTGGCTCTTGCGTCGGGCAAAGAGGCGCCCGTATTCAAACTATTATTAGTGAACTTGGCGGTGAAAAAGTTGATATTATTGAATATAGCGATGACCCCGCTAAGTTTATCGCTAATGCTTTAGCGCCTGCTAAGACTTTAAGCATTGAACTACACGAGAGCGAACGGAAAGCCATCGTTAAAGTTAGTTCTGATAAGTTATCTCTCGCGATTGGTAAGAGCGGACAAAATGTGCGTTTAGCCGCGCATCTTACCGGCTGGAAAATTGATATTATTGAAGCCACGGAAGACGGCGAAAAAAAGGTGGCTGATAGTGAGAGCGGAGAAATTATTGCTGTTGATTCTACTGAAGAAACAGAAGAAATTTCTACCCCTGAACAAGAATAATTTTATTTTTGCCTTGCCTCATCGGCAAGACGTTTAAATTAATATTAATATGACCAATCTCTTAATCATCCTCAGCGCGGTCGCCGCCATTGTTTATGGCTTAATCGCGATGATGTCAGTTCTCCGCTTGCCGGCGGGTAACGAGAAAATGCAAGAAATTGCCGCCGCTATTCAAGCGGGTGCACGCGCTTTCTTAAACCGCCAGTATAAGGCGGTCGGGCTTGTTGCTTTAGTTTTGTTCTTTGCTATCGGTTTTGTTCCGGCTTTGGGCTGGATGACGGCTTTAGCCTTTATTATCGGCGCGATTTTATCTGCTTTAACTGGCTACATCGGGATGTTTGTTAGTGTCCGGGCGAATGTACGCACAGCAGAAGCCGCTCGCGGCGGCTTGCAAAAAGCTTTAACCGTGGCTGTTCGCGGCGGCAGTGTTACCGGTATGCTCGTAGTTGGTTTAGCCTTATTAGGCACGGCTGGCTTTTATTTTGTTACTGGTGATTTACACGCTTTAATCGGTTTTGCTTTTGGCGGTTCTTTAATTTCTATTTTTGCCCGTTTAGGCGGTGGTATTTATACCAAAGCGGCCGACGTGGGGGCGGATTTAATTGGTAAGGTAGAGGCGGGGATTCCGGAAGATGATCCTCGCAATCCGGCCGTGATTGCCGATAATGTCGGTGATAATGTCGGCGATTGTGCGGGCATGGCTGCGGATTTATTTGAAACTTACGCGGTTACTTCCATTGCCGCCATGCTTTTAGGCTCTCTCACGTTTGCGGTGGGAGGGGCGATGGATTCTAAGAATATTATTCTCTTCCCCTTAGTTTTAGGAGCAGTTTCGATTCTTGCTTCTATCATCGGTATTTTCTTTATCCGCTTAGGAAAGAATAAGAACATCATGCAGGCTTTATATAAGGGCTTAATCGCTGCTGGCGTACTGTCAGCCATTGCCTTCTACCCTATCACTAAAATGTTTGTGAGCGACCCAGCTATGAGTTTAAATATCTATTTAACTAGTTTAATTGGTTTAGTGGTTACGGGCTTATTAGTAATAATTACTGAGTATTATACCTCAACCGCTTTTGCGCCCGTTAAAGGAATTGCTGAAGCTTCTAAAACTGGACACGGCACTAACGTGATTGCCGGCTTAGCGGTTTCAATGAAGTCAACGGCTTGGCCGATTGTGGTGATTGTGGTGGCGATTTTAGCCGCCTTCTCTTTGGCTGGTTTATACGGTATTGCGATTGCGGCCATGGCGATGCTATCAATGGCTGGTATTATTGTCACTATTGATGCTTATGGTCCGATTACTGACAATGCTGGGGGAATTGCGGAAATGGCAAATTTAGGCGAAGATGTTCGCAATATCACCGATCCTTTAGATGCGGTTGGTAATACTACTAAGGCGGTTACCAAAGGTTATGCTATTGGTTCGGCTGCTTTAGCTGCTCTCGTTTTATTCGCTGACTTCACTTTCAAAATTACTGACTTAGGTGGCAGCGCGGAATTCTTAATTAATAATCCTTTTGTGTTAGCCGGTTTGTTTTTAGGAGGTCTCTTACCCTATCTTTTCGGAGCGATGGCGATGAAAGCTGTCGGCCGGGCTGCTGGTTCAGTGGTTGAAGACGTCCGCGCCCAGTTTAAAGAAAAAACTGGTATTATGGAGGGAACGGATAAGCCGGACTATGGTCGGACTGTTGATATTGTGACTAAGGCGGCGATTAAAGAAATGATTTTACCCGCTTTAATTCCGGTTGTCGCTCCTATCATTGTTGGCTTAGGCTTTAACTTCTTTGGCGCTGGCCACGGGGTAGAAGCTTTGGGTGGCTTATTAGTTGGTTCGATTGTTACCGGTATCTTCGTCGCCGTTTCCATGACTTCTGGTGGCGGCGCTTGGGACAATGCTAAGAAATATATTGAGCTTGGTAATTTTGGCGGTAAAGGTTCAGACGCTCATAAAGCAGCAGTTACGGGCGACACCGTTGGCGATCCCTATAAAGACACCGCTGGGCCCGCTATTAACCCGATGATTAAAGTATTAAATATTGTCGCTCTCTTGATTATTGGTCTATTAATCTAAAATTAGATTGATTGAATAAGAAAAGCGCCGGCTGTTTAGGTCGGCGCTTTTTTGTACTCTTTAGAGTTTAACTCAAGAGTTCTGCCATTGTTTGCAGGTTTTCTAAAAGATCTACTCTAATCCCTTTTTCTACGCACTGGGGGTGGGCTTGGGCCAGGCGTATAAATTTTTCGGCAGCGAGGTAAAGAGGCTCTTTTCCCGAAACATCAGTTAATTGCAAAAATCCGGCCTCTAACATATCTTGAAAATAGTACCTGGTGGGATAGCAGATATCTATTCTGGAGATGCCACCCCGGGCAATCGTTTCTTCATTAACCTCTCTTATGGAGAAAGGTTTGCCCTTTAGGGCCTTTTCATTAAGTACGGCAATGGTTACATAGTACGACATATTTCCCCCTTTTTATTGAATGTTTTAGTGATTTTAACAAAACTTTAGTATTTGGTCAAACTTGCTTTTTCTTAAAATAATGCTAAAATATAAGCAATTAATGAAAGAAAAAATAAGCGGGCCCTTAAAGCTCGCTTCTAATTGCTTTAAAGAATATGCAAGTAACTAAAAAAGATTTAGAGAAATCACAAGTCGAGTTGGCGATTATTTTAGAATTTGACGAATTTAAGCCATATATTGAAAAAGGAGCACAACATGTTTCTGAACATGTAAAAATTGAGGGTTTCCGCCCCGGCAAAGTTCCTTATGAAATTCTCAAACAGAAAGTCGGTGAAATTAGTATTTTAGAAGAAGCCGCTCATATTGCCATCCGTAAAACTATTGATGATGTTTTTGCCAAAGAATTGGCGGGTCGTCAGCCCGTGGGTCAGCCCAGCGTGGAAATTACAAAGCTTGCCCCTGAAAATCCTTTGGAGTATAAAGTGGTTATTTCCTTGTTGCCCACAGTGGCTTTAGGAAAGTATAAGGATTTAAAAATTGAGCGGGAAAAGCCAGAAGTCAACGAGGAGGATCTTAATAAGACTATTAAAGAAATTTTAGAAATGAGGGCTAAGGAAAGTTTAAGTGCCGAAGCCGCAAAATTAGGAGATAAATTAATTTTAAATGTCAGTCTTAGTTTGGATAAGGTGCCGGTCGAAGGCGGCCAGGCACAAGATGTTACTGTTATCCTTGGCAAGGAGTATATGGTTCCCGGTTTTGATGATAAGGTTTTAGGGATTAAACAGGGAGAAAAAAGAGAATTTAAATTGTTATATCCCGAAACTCATCATCAGGCTAATTTAGCCGGGAAGATGGTTGAATTTGCGGTTACCGCTACCTCTGTCTACCAGCGAGAACTTCCCGCTTTAGATGATGAGTTAGCTAAGTTGATGCATTTTAAAGATTTAGATGATCTTAAAGATGCTATTAGAAAAAATATTTTAGCCGATCGCGAACGCCAAGCAGATATTAAGGCAGAATTAAAAATGTTGGAGGCGATTGCCGCTGATGCTAAATTTGGAGATATTCCTGAGTCTTTGTTAGAAAGCGAATCAGATAGTATGTTAGCAGAATTAAAACGCAATATTACCAACCAGGGCGGTAATTTTGATGACTATTTAAAGCACTTAAAGAAAACCCCAGCCGAATTACGCTTAGAATTATTACCCAACGCTGTTAAGCGGATTAAGACCGCTTTGATTATTCGTGAAGTTGGTATTATTGAAAAGGTAGAGGTGAAAAAAGCGGATTTAGAAGATAAGTTGGAGGGTTTAAAGAAAATGTATGGGCAGGAAGCGGAGGCGGCTAAGCAGTTAAATAGCCCGGAATATCGCCGCCATTTAGAAAATATGATGTTCAACGATCAAGTCGTTGCTCAGTTAAAATCTTGGAATTATGCCGACTCTGGCAAACAATCGTAGAGCGAGTTTTGATTACGACTTATTAGAAAACTATGAAGCCGGCCTGATTTTGTTAGGCCATGAAGCCAAATCGGCTAAGGCGGGGCATATTAATCTAAGCGGTGCCTATGTCAGTATGCGGGCTGGTCAGAATGGTCCGGAGCTATGGTTAATCAACGCCCATATTTCCCCCTATCGTTTTGCCGGTAAGCTCCCAGACTATGATCCGGTACGCGAACGCAAGCTATTATTAAAGAAGAATGAGATTGCGCACCTTTCTGGGAAGACTCAGGAAAAAGGCTTGACATTGGTTCCAGTCAAAATGTATACTAAACGCAGTTTCGTAAAATTAGAATTTGCCTTAGGTCGAGGAAAGAAGAAATATGATAAGCGTGAAAGCATTAAGAAGCGCGAGGTCGAACGGCAAATACGAACTTTAACAAAGAGACAGAATGTTAGATAATGGGGATGCCGGGCATCGATAATAACGACTGCTCTTAGATATTCAAAACGGGTTTTGGTTAAACCGTAAAAATAATCTAAAAACATACATGCCAAAACTACTGGCAGAGCGTTTACTTGGAAAGTTCCGAGTTTCGCTCCCGTTATGGCTTAATTAAAAAATAGCCATAGCCATCGGACCGGGGAGGCTTCAGCTCCGTCATCCGGTGTCATAATTTGAAGCTTTGGAAATAATCACCCCCTCTGGTTATTTTCGAGACAATGAGGGGTGACCGTCGTTGCTTTTGTTCGGTTTTTTATGACGACGGTGACACCAATTAAATCGGACTAATTTTGTAAAGTTATCTAGGGGTACTTATTAGACATGGGTTCAACTCCCATCATCTCCACATAAGATTGGCCGCGGTGGCGGAACTGGTAGACGCGCTGGACTTAAAATCCAGTTGTAGAGATACAGTGCGGGTTCGATTCCCGCCCGCGGCACGTATTTTGACAGGGCTTGCCTTGCCGAAAAATATTTGCTATATAAAAGGTAGATTTGCGGGTATCGTATAATGGTTATTATGCAACCTTGCCATGGTTGAGAAAGGGGTTCGATTCCCCTTACCCGCTCCATTTACGGGGGTTCTAACCCCCAGATTACAGAAGCCCTCGTAATGGGGGTTTTTGTTGTTTTTACCAATTTTAAAAAATATCAGACTTAATATGAGCGAAGAGATTAACAAAACATTGCCACAATTTTGGCAGGATTTTCTTATTAAAGAGTTTGAGCGAGAAACGGACAGAGCGGCCGTCGTTCTTACGGCATCATTGTTTGATAATGCCATAGGGAATCTTCTAAAAAAATTTTTACTCCCAAGTAGTGGAGATCAAGATGAATTATTTGATGTTCCCAATTCACCATTAGGATCGTTTCACTCTAAGATTCAAACAACACTCAGGCTCGGTTTAATAAGTCAGAGATTTGCGCGTGATTTAAATTTAATAAGAAAAATTCGTAATGAATTTGCTCACAATGTATCGCATGTCAATTTAGACGAGGGTCGGGTAAAAGATTATCTAACTACTTTATTAAGTTCCTCTGATATAATTAGAAAAAATCCTCGTGCAAGATCTATTCATCCTTCTGGGTCAAGGGGTGATTTTTTAATGATCGCAGGCATAATGCTTTTCCATGTTAATAGTCTAATTGAAGACCCGATCGACTCTATTAAATCAATCGCAGATGAGTGGATATATTCATGGGTATATAAGGGCAAAGAACAACAATTACCATCCCCAGAAGTTGTAAAATAATTATTTTATATAAATACAAAAAACAGCTCCAAAGAGGAGTTGTTTTTGTAAAAGAAAAAGAGCCCAGGTGTGCGGACTCTTTTCAAAATTTTTTGAAGATCTTATCCCCATAATCCTAGCCTCTGCCAGAAATGGGGTGGGTAGCTGGCGCTTGGCGCCATATTTTGCACTGATTCATCGGCAATAATTAGTATTTCAATGTCCTCATTTTTGAGGAATTGGAAATTTACGGGCGATTTGCCGAGGTAGGTTTCAATAACCAGAATGCCTTTGTTGTTGCTGGTTAGCGATCCGTAATAGTCGAAGCCTGTGGATTTCAGTAGGGAGAGTTCAAAGCCGATTAGCAAAGAAAATTGTTGATTATCTTTTGCGAGAAAGGCAATTTTTCTCATGCCAGGCTTATGCCCGGCTGCTTTACTCCCCGGGTAGCGGTAATTTATGAGCAAGCTCGAATTTTTTATGAAGCTCCTCATAAACCCGAATTTTTTTAGCATTTCCTTGCCCAGGAAAACGCTGATTAAACAGAAAATCGTTGCCATAATGGCCAAAACTACAGTTGCGCTCATTTTTACAGGTTTTTATGGTGAATATTATGTGTTGTATGGTACTAATTCTGGGCTAATTATATCATATAATTAATATTTTGTCAATGTATAAGGGTAATTTACTAACATTGCCAATGGCTATTGACATTATTAAAAATAAGTAGCAATATATAAGCACAGTTCATTCTATTAATGAAACTTTCTAAAAAGTTGAGCCATGTCAACAAAAACTGGTCAGGTTGTAAAAACCATTGCTATTGGCGCCGCCGCTGGTGCCGCTGCTACCGCCGCAACACTTATTGTTGTAAAGCTGGTTAAAACCATTCGTGCCAATAATCGGCAGAAGTAGCACTATCTTTTTAGATAGAAAACCCCTCCCACACTCTTTCAAGAGTGACTAACACTTAAATAATTTAAGTACTCATCGCCTTTTTAAAAAATTGGCGACTTTTAATTTAAGGGGTATAAATAGTCTTTATTAATTTTTTTCTTGTTGGCGCGGCTTATATTTGATTTTTATTTGACTTTTTTTCAGTTTTCCGCTATAAATAGCTATATAAATAATAATTTTTTTACCATGCGCATTAAATTTCATCGCGTTGAACAGAAAGAAAAGAAGTTTTTCAAATCTAATACTCAGATTCGTTCCGAACAGGTCTTTTTAATTGATGAAACCGGAGAAAATGTGGGGGTTATGAGTACACAAGAAGCGATTGCGCGCGCCAAAGAGCTGGACCTTGATTTAGTGGAAGTTAATCCTAAGGCTGAACCGCCGGTCGCTAAAATTGTTGATTTAGGCCAATTAAAGTACGAACATGAAAAGAAATTGCATCGCCAGAAAGTGATGCAAAAGAAGATTGACACCAAAGTAATTCGCCTTTCTTTTCGGATCAGTGAGCATGATTTTGGTTTTCGTTTAGCTCAAGCCGAAAAATTCTTATCTAAAGAAAACAAAATTAAAGTGGAATTAATTTTACGTGGTCGGGAGAGACAGTATCCGCAGAAGGCGAGAGAAATCGTTGACAATTTTGTGGCTCAACTTCGCCAAAAACCTGATTTAGTGATAGAAATTGAACAAGCCTTGACAAATCAAGGCGGAAGATTTACTATAGTGTTGGTAAATAAGAAATAAACATCTTTTTATCCTTCAGGTGTTTTCGCCTGTTTTTTTATCAAATTTATGCCGAAAATAAAGACTCATCAAGCTACCGCTAAACGTTTTCGTTTGACTGGTACTGATCAATTAAAGAAGAGAAAGTGCGGTCAGGATCACTTTAATTCCCGGGAAACTGGCAACACCAAGCGCGCAAAACGCATGGATATTGGCGCGGATGCTACTTTAGTAAAAACCATTAAAACTTTAACCCCGTATCGATAGGATGCGGATTTAAGCTAATCGTATATGCCCAGAGTTAAAAGAGGAACTACTCACACTAAAAGCCGCCGTAAGCTGATGCAGCAGGTTAAAGGCTATAAATGGGGTCGTAAAAATTTAATCAAATTAGCTAAGACTGCCCGCACTAAGGCAGGAGCTCATGCTTACAGTGACCGCCGTAAAAAGAAGCGCGATATGCGTGCTTTATGGCAGGTTAAAATTAATGCTTTCGTGCGTGAACATGGCTTTTCTTATTCTAAATTTATTGGTGCTTTAAAAGTTGCCAATATTACGGTTGATCGCAAAATTTTAGCTGATTTGGCTGTTAATAATAAGAAAGTTTTGGCCGAAATTATTGCGCGTCTTAAGAAATAATTCTTATGTCTTGGTTAAAAATTGCTTTAATTGTTGTTTCTCTCCTCTTAATCATAGTTATCTTGCTTCAGAATCGCGGCGCTGGCCTCGGTAGTGCTTTTGGCGGTACCGGCGGCGTTTATTTGACGAAACGCGGTCTGGAAAAAAAGTTATTTACCGCCACTATTGTTTTGGCGGTACTCTTTTTCGGCTTATCACTAGCCAGCCTTCTGTTTTAAAGCCGTTCCGGTTCGTTTCGTCCCCACTCTGTGGATTTATTGCTTCAAAAATTTAAGTTATTTATTAAGGGAGTTCGCAAGAGCCTT
>CALJZR010000048.1 GCA_937983635.1 uncultured bacterium
CGGTATCATATTTTAAGGTAAGATCGCTAAGATAAGTGTCGGCATTAACCGTGCCGGTTTCTGATAATTTAATACTGGCAATACTCTCAGTTCCCTCGCTCCGGCTTAAAATTAAAGCACCACCCAAATAAGCAGCGGCACTGGGAATGCCGGCGGAAGTATTCATACTACCGCTAAAAGTCGCGTTTAAAACACCATTATCCGGCAAACGCCAAGCAACATAACGATAATTATTAGTACCTGAGGTATTAGTCTCTGCGGCTGTTCCCAAACTGAAACCGTTACTAATAAAATCAACAATCGCATTACTAATTAAACCAACATTTAAAAAAGGCAGGGCGCCGTTGCCACTCATGCTGCTATTCCGATTTACCCCGCGCACCGCTCCCGTTTGTTTAATCCAAAGATTATCTGGTTGCCAACCTATATCAACATCCTGGGCGACTCCTGAACCGCTGTAAGTACCAACCTTGAAATTGGAGCCATTTTTAAAGCCAAAGTAATTATAAACACCCGCTGCTAGATTAACATAGGTAGAAGTTCCAATCTGAAAGCCATCACTATTTAAAGCTTGGATAGAATTAGCCGCATCGGCGGTTGCCAAGAAAAAACTACTTGAATCACCACTATGAGCAGAAGTACGAAAAGTACCAGCCGTAGCGCTATTTCTCTTAGCCACTACTAAGTCAGCGGCAAAAGGCAGGCCAGTAATATTATGATTATCCGTACCGTTGCCGTAATAGGTGCCAATATAAAAATCGGAGGCACCATCGTTTTTCTCTGGACGCCAAGCATTACCATAAGCCGTCCAATAATAAGTAACGCCGGCGCTATTAGCCGTGGCGCTAGTGCCAACGGTAAAACCAGCGGCATTAAGCGAAGTTATTGCCCCAGTTAAATTAGCAGTAGCGGCATCTAAATAAGCGCTATTATCACCGCCCATCATGCGGGTGCGGAAAATACCGGCCTGAGCAGTGTCACCTTTAATCATCACTAAATCCGGTTCAAAGCCAAGATTATTAATCGCTGTTAAAACGCCGGTACCGACATAAGAACCGCGAGCAATTTGAAAAGAGCCACTGGCGTTAATATCATTTTCATAGTCCCCATTAAAAGCGGCATAGTATAAGTTATTACCACTACCATTAGCGGTAGCATTGGTGCCCACGCTAAAACCATCACTAATTAAACCGGTAATTGCCCCCACGACATTAGCAGTATCGGTAAAATAACTTGAATAATCACCGTAGGAGGTATAAGTATTATAAACTGCCCCTACTGCCGTGGTAGCATTAGCATTTTTGGTAAAAACAAAATCTGGTTTAAAACCCAGACCGGTCACATTTTTTGCAGCCCCACTACCAGTATGAGCACCAGTGGCAATGCTTCCGGGAGTATTTTTAAAGGCAATATAATAATAAACCACTGCATTTGTATTATTACTCGTGCCCACGGTAAAACCGGTGCCATCCAGCGTTCTAAACAAGGCGCCGCTAGTATCCTGAGTAGTGGCCATAAAATACTGGCCGTAATTATCAGGCATAGCTGAAGAGCACCAATTAGCGGCCACGGCCGTCGCTCCTTTTACCAAAACTAAATTTGGCTGAAAACCAGTGTTAATCGCCCGTGACGAAGTACCGTTACCAGTGTACGAACCAATGCATAAGTTTCCGCTAGCGCTGCAGTCAGAACCAGCAAAAGCAATCCAGGTATAGCGCGAATTACTGGCATCAGTGAGAGTGCCCGCAACTTCAAAACCATTAGCTGATAAAGAGATGGGAGCCGCAGTAGAATCAGCAGTAGCGACACCTAAATAAGCAGCATTAAGAACAGGCATTACATTGCTTTTCATTATGGCCCCAGTACCACCAACATCATCCGCTTTAATAACTACTAACTGGGGACTGAAACCTAAACCAGTAATATATTTGGCCCCGCCGTCACCAACATAATAACCAGTCCTAAGTTTAAAACTGGGAGTAACTAAACTATTAGTATTACGCCAAGCAACGTAACGATAATTATTAGTACCTGAAGTATTCGTCTCTGCAGCCGTTCCTAAAGAAAAACCACTGGCGGTAAAACCAGTAATAGCATTACTAATTAAACCAGCATTTAAAAAAGGCAAGGCGCCATTACCACTCATACTGCTATTACGATTGACGCCACGCACCGCACCTGTTTGCTTAATCCAGAGAGTGTCGGGCGGCCAACCGATATCAACATCCTTAGCCGCTCCTGAACCGCTGTAAGTGCCAACTTTAAAATTAGGGCCATTTTTAAAACCAAAATAATTATAAAGACCGGCGGCGGCATTAACATTGGCAGAGCTACCAATTTGAAAGCCATCACTATTTAAAACTTGAACAGTATTAGTAGCGTCGGCGGTTGCCAAGAAAAAACTACCTAGATCACCACTATGCTCTGAGGTACGGAAAGTACCGGCAGTAGTGCTATTACGTTTCAT
>CALJZR010000049.1 GCA_937983635.1 uncultured bacterium
ACCCAATCAAGATTACCCCCGATAAAACAAAGGAGGAACGTTTTTTTTATGTTTTGGCCAAGCCCAATAATAGCGGCGACAATCGTGTCCTAGTTCGCATTAACACCGGAGTAGTTTACACTCGCGGCGCCAATGGCCGCTGGGAGACTATTGCGGGGGAACCCCTGACTTTAATTAAAGGCTATGGTGCGCACGGTCTTGCCGGCCGTACCGCTTCCTGGGACGACGGGCTTGTCGTTATGAAGCCCGGAGATGTTGTAAAAGTAATTCCGGATGGCGGGTATAAAACCGGAGTTTATGCTCTGTTTTTTGACCAAGCAGGTATGCTTTCTTTTATGTCTTTGGATGATTATGAGGCTATGACCGCGGCCACCTCGGCTGAAAAAGAAGGGGGTGTACAATGGCTATAACATATAACACCAAAACCCTCTCCGGAAACAGGGTTTCCGATGGCATCAGGATGGCTGGCGGTAAGTTCATTGTTCCTGGCGGGCCGAGCAGACAGGACAGAATTCTCTGCTATGGAGTTGATAAAAACCTTAACGAGTATCTAGCTGTCAATGTTGGCAGCAAGGATGACTTATGGTTTTTGAGACCAAGCACCGAAACACCTTCGACTGAAAAAGAGCTTGTGCTTGTGCATGAATATGCACCTGGTGCCGGCTCAAAACGTTGGCCAAGCTTTTGGATAGATTGGAATAATTCTGGTTCTGTTCAAAAATTGGCCAGCGAATCCCGCGGATCCGGATCAGGGGCTGACTCCTATTCTCTAGTTCTTGCTCCACTTGGGTGGGCTGAGAACATTGCCATGCAATTCGTTGATGAGCGTGACTACGGCTCGCAAACGATTGCGTATAATCCTGACTTTAAACCCCAAGGTTATGAGGATGTTAATGATGAGGAGGACGGTGATGATGTTTTTGTTGAGGATGATGGTCCTATCGTCTTTAATCAAAACAATCCTATGCATATCCAGATGCGAAAAGCAGGATTGATGTAAACCAAAAATATTCAGATTTTTACCTCGCTTTCTAATTGATAGCGAGGTTTTTTCTTTTTTTATATTGAATCACCTTTAAATAAAAATACCCCATTTAGGGGTATTTTTTATATAGGATTTCAATCTGAGAATTAATTATTTAATGACGCTGACAATTTTTGTAGTCTTCAAGTTGCCGTCAAATTTCTTTAATTTCTTGGTGCTGAATTTAACTTTACCATCGGCCACCGCAAAGAGTGTGTCGTCGTTACCGCGACGGACATTCTCGCCCGGATGGTATTTGGTTCCGCGTTGGCGGATGATGATGTTGCCGGGTTTGGCTACTTGGCCGTCGGAAAGCTTAACGCCTAAGCGCTTACTTTCTGAATCGCGACCTAATGAAGTTGAACCGGCGGCTTTCTTATGTGCCATACAGGTTTAGAGGCAGCCGTCGCCCTAATAAAAAGAAAACGGCCAGCCGCTTTTTCGTTAAAGATTTTTAAATCAATACAGCTAATATAACAAAATATTTTGTCCTTGTCAACTGTTAGTATTTTTCCTTTTTTATAGCTTCTTTTGGATGCTTTTAAAGCTGAAAATTGTCCGTTTTTGCCGCTGTTATTTTTTTAAAAATATGCTATAATTTGGGTATTAATATTTTAAAAAAGAAGGAAGGGCGGTAGGCGTAAGCGTACTGTTTTTCCGCTGATAAATTTATGATTAGTGTTGATCAGAACAAGTGTATCGGCTGTGGTTTGTGTGCCGGAGTTTGCCCAGCAGTTTTTCAAATGAATGCTGATGGCAAGTCGGAAGTCATTGCTCAGGTTGACGAAGCTTGCGCCCGTAATGCCGCCGCCAGCTGTCCAGTTAATGCTATTACCGCTTAGTATGTCGGTGGAAAAATCTTTAGAGCAACAAATTACTAGCGGGGCGGAGCGCCCTCTGTCTCCCCCTAAGGCGGAAAAAGGAGCGGAGACTTCTTTTGAAAAGCCGGAACCAAAGCTTGAGGCTTTTCCTAAAAAAGATTTAGCCAAAGAACCCGCACCTATTGTTAGCGCTGCTCCGGTTTTAAGCACAGATAATTTAAGTACGGATGAGCGTGCCCGCGTTCAAGCTATTGAAAATATTTTAGCTGACGGTTTGGATCAGGTTTTTTTGCAGATGAGCCCTCAAGAACAGGCGAACTTCAAGTCTGAAGGGGAGAGGGCGGCTACTAAAATTAGTGCTCTTTTGAGCAAGGCTAAAGTGGGCGTAGCTAGGTTAGTGGTGTTAATTAGACGTTGGCTGGCTTTAATCCCGCATGTTAATAAATTTTTTCTGGAGCAGGAAGCAAAAATAAAAGCCGATAAAATTTTAAAAATGAAAAAAAATCTTTAAATTATGTCTTCCGCCTGGCTTAATCTTTTAATATTTTTCAAAACCGATTTAGGCGCCGGTATTTTTGCGGTTTTGATATTTTTAGCCGCGGCTCTCATTTTGGTCGGCCTGGTTTTTGCTTTTCGTTTTTTTGTACGGCGCTTTTCCGTGGATAATGCCTATTTTGATCATCAAGTTTTTCTTATTCGCTTACCCAAAGAAAAGCCAAAGGATGAAAATAAAGATACTTCTTTGCAACAGATGCGGGAAGAAATTGCTAAAGGGGAAACTATCTTTGCTAGCATTGGTGGCTTAAAAGCACAGAGAGGCTTTACTGCTTGGCTCTTGGGGCGCAATGATCATTTTGCTTTTGAAATAGTGGCTAGTCGTAACAAGATTGCTTTCTATGCCGCCGCCCCTCGTCATCTGGCTCGCTATTTAGAACAGCAGATTACCGCCCATTATCCGGAAGCAGTAATTGAGGAGATTGAAGACTATAATGTTTTTGGAATGAACGGACAGGTTGCGGCCGCTTTTTTGAAAACCCGTAAAAGTTTTGTTTTGCCGCTCCGTACTTATCAGAAGATGGAAGTTGATCCTCTAAATTCCTTGATTAACATCATGTCTAAGCTGGAAAAAGAAGAAAGCGTAGCTTTGCAATATGTTGTCCGCAGCGCTTACGGCGTTTGGCATCGGCGCGTTCGTCGAATTGTTCGACGCATCCAAGAGAAAAATTCAGTAACAGAAGGAATTCGTCGGGGCAGTCTTTCCCAAGCCTTCACTTTTTTTGGCGATTTATTCAATAGCGGCACTAAAAAAGATCAGAATAATCCTGTTAATAGTGCTCCTAAGCGTTTATCCGCCGTGGAAGAAGAAATGTTAAAATCGATTGAAGAGAAAAACTTACGGGCGGGACTAGATGTGAATTTAAGATTAATTGTTTCTAGTGCCACGAAAGAACGATCGGCCGCTTATTTAGAAAATATTGCCAGTGTTTTTACGGAATATAATAATTATAGCTATGGCAATAACTTTTCTCGAGCGATAAAAACCGGACAGGAGCGCCAAATTAAAGACTTTATTTACCGTCGCTTCCGTGAAGATAATGATTTTTTACTGAATACAGAAGAATTAACCAGCCTTTTTCATTTACCCTTAAAGCACATGGAGACCCCGAATATCTTATGGTTAACGGCAAAAAATGCCCCCGCACCCGCCGATGTTCCAGTTGATGGTTTAATGCTTGGTCAAAATGTTTATCGGGGGGTGAAAAAAGATATCAGGATCAAGCGCCAAGACCGTCGCCGTCACACCTATGTTATTGGTAAGTCGGGCGTGGGTAAATCGGTCTTATTGGCGAATATGGCTATTCAGGATATTCAAAATGGTGAAGGTGTTTGCGTCTTAGATCCGCATGGCGATTTGATTGAAGATATTTTGCAGCGTATGCCTCCGGAGAGAGCCGAAGATGTCGTTATTTTCTCCCCAGCTGACTTAGAAAGACCTTTAGCTCTTAATCTTTTAGAGTACGACCCCCGTTACCCTGAACAAAAAAGTTTTGTTATCAACGAGATGATTGGTATCTTTGATAAACTTTATGACTTGAAGCAGACAGGTGGTCCGATGTTTGAGCAGTATATGCGCAATGCCTTGTTGTTGATTATGGAAGATCCGGAGAGTGGCTCCACCTTAATGGAAATCCCGAAAGTTCTTTCTGATGAAAATTTCCGTAAAATGAAACTTTCTCGTTGTCATAATCGCACCGTGGTTGATTTTTGGAAGAAGGAAGCGGAAAAGGCGGGTGGTGACGCTGCTTTAGCTAACATCGTGCCTTATATTACTTCTAAGCTTACCGCTTTTATTTCTAATGATATGATGCGGCCGATTATTGGCCAACAAAAAAGCTCTTTTAATTTCCGAGATTTAATGGATCGGCAGAAAATCCTTTTAATTGACTTACCTAAAGGTGTTGTCGGAGAAATGAATGCTTATCTGCTCGGTATGATTGTGGTGGGCAAGATTTTGATGGCAGCTTTATCGCGCACAGATATGCCGGCTGATCAGCGTAAAGATTTTTATCTTTACATTGATGAGTTTCAAAACTTCACCACTAATTCTATTTGTCAGATTCTTTCGGAGGCTCGTAAGTATGCTTTAAATTTAGTTATTGCTCATCAGTATATTGGTCAGTTGAGTAAGAATAATAATACGGAGATTAAAGATGCGGTCTTTGGTAATGTCGGCACTATGATTACTTTTAAAATCGGCACCGAAGATGCTGAGTTTCTGGTTAAAGAATTTTCCCCGGTTTTTAATGCCTATGATTTAATTAATATTGACAAGGGTACGGCTTATATTAAACTCTTAGTTGATAATAGCCCCAGTCGTCCCTTTTCCATGAAAACCATCTGGCCGCTAGTGGGTATCAAGAGGGAAGGGGTCTCCCCCAAAATCAGAGCTTTGAGCCGTTTGAAGTTTGGGCAGGATCGCAAAATTGTGGAAGCGGAAATTATTCGGCGCACGGAAACGCCCGCTCCTAGTTTCAGCTCTGCTCGCTCCAGCTCTCCCTCCACTGCAGCTTCTTTATAAATTTTTTCCGTTTTAATATTTGATAAATTCTTTCCTATGCCTACGCTCTATCGTGATTACCGCCCTCAGAAATTCGCTGATATTTTGGGTCAGAATCACTTGAAAATTACTTTGCAAAACGAACTAGCTTCCGATAAGCTCGGCCAAGCCTATCTTTTTTGTGGTCCGCGAGCGGTGGGTAAAACGACGATGGCCAGAGTATTGGCTCAGGCGGTAAACTGTGAGAAACGAGTTGCCGGTGAATCCGAACCTTGCGGCGAGTGTAGTAATTGCCAGAGTATAAAAAAAGGCAGCTCTCTTGATGTTATGGAAATTGACGCTGCTTCTAATACGGGAGTAGATAATGTTCGTGATAATGTTATTTCTTCCGCCCGCTTGGCTCCAAGCCTGGGTAAAATGCGCGTCTTTATTATTGATGAAGTCCACATGCTTTCTTTGTCGGCCTTTAATGCTTTATTGAAAATAATTGAGGAACCGCCTCGCCACGTTCTCTTTATCCTTTGCACTACGGAGATTCATAAGGTGCCGGCAACTATTATTTCCCGCTGTCAGCGTTTTGATTTTAAACGCATTAGTCCCGCTGAGATTGTTAAGAAGTTAAGCTTTATTGCCGCTCAAGAGAAAATAGAAATTAGCCGGGAAGTCTTAGAAGATGTCGCCCGTCAGTCTGCCGGCCATTTGCGTGACGCGGAAAGTCTTTTTGGTCAGGTTTTAGCTTTGGGGGCAAAAAAAATTGGGGTGGAGGAAGCAGAATTAGTGTTGCCCCGTCATCACCATCAGGAAGCTTTAGAAATGTTGGAATATATTGTTAAACATAATGCTGGGGCGGCCGTTACTCTTACCAATCAATTAGCGGATAACGGCGTCAGCTTTAAGAATTTTTTAGAAGAACTAGTGACAATGTTGCGTAAGATTATGCTGCAGTCCGCCCAGCCAGGTTTGGCGGAGAAACTCGGTTTAGATTTTGGCGAACAGTTGGAAATTAGAATCAGTGAACTGGCTCAAGAATTTTCCTTGCCCGCCTGTTTACGGGCTTTGCGTCGTTTTTTAGAATTAGCTCAAGAAAAACCGGCGAGCATTCCCCAATTACCTTTAGAAATAGCCGTAGTCGAACTTTGTCTGCTTTCAGATTTAGCCAGCTCCTCTGCACCCGCCTCCTTATCTACGCCTAAGATAGTGCGTTCTATTTCTGCGTCTACACCGGTTAAAACAGAAAATAATACCGGCATAATTATGGCCAGTGCGCCAGATTTAGATGCTACTGAGGTAGCAGCTAGATGGCCGGAGGTCTTGGTTAAAATTAAAAAGTATAACCACTCTCTTTCCTTTGTTTTACAAAATTGTTTACCTCAAGCTTTATCGTCAGGCGTTTTATCTTTACGCTTTAAATATAAATTCCATCGTGATCGCATTCTTGATGCCTCTATCCGTCCGATTATGGAAACTACGCTTGCTGAAGTTTTTGGTGGACAGCTTAGCATTGACACTTCTTTGGACGAGAATTTGGAGCTAGATGCGACTTTACCGGTTGCCAATAATCCCGCCCCCTTAACTCCAGAGTCAAAGACGCCGCCTCCGAGTGGAGTCTTAGGCAGTCTCTTAGAAAGTTTTGGCGGCGAAGCTGTTTAAATCATTATTTATAAATTTAAGAAAATATATGTTAGATATTAAATACATCCGTGAAAATTTAGAACCGGTGCGCCAGGCTTTATTAAAAAGAATGGAAGCGGAAAAACTTGATTTGGAAAGTCTTGTCGCGCTTGATGACCAGAGAAGGGAATTAATTAAAGAGGCTGAAGTTTTAAAAGCGGAGCGCAACCTTAATTCTAAGTCGAAACCTAGCCCAGAAACTATTAGTGCCATGAAAGCATTAGGTGAGCGCATTAAATCTTTAGACCTTAAATTGCAAGATTTAGAAAATAATTTACAAGAAGCTTTAGCGGCGCTTCCTAATATTCCGGCTGATGATGTTGTAGCCGGTGGCAAGGAAAATAATGAAGTCGTTTATACTTTTGGCGAAAAACCGGTTTTCTCTTTTCCCTTTAAAGATCACGTGGAAATGGCCGAGAGTCTCGGGGTAATTGATTATGATAGGGCAGTGAAAATGTCGGGCAGCGGTTTTTGGTGTTATCGTGGCTGGGGGGCTTTGTTAGAATGGGCGCTTTTATCTTATTTTATTTCTTTCCACACGAAGAATAATTATCAGTTTTTAATCCCTCCTTTCTTGCTTAGTGAAAAATCAGCTTACACTTCTGGGCATTTGCCTAAATTTAGAGATGATCTTTTTTGGACTCAGGATAAGCTTTGTCTGAATGCTACCAGTGAAATGATGTTGGGTAATTATCATCGGGAAGAACTTTTACCTCTTGAACAGTTGCCTTTGAAATATTTTGCTTATTCTCCCTGTTTCCGGCGGGAGGCCGGGAGCTATCGTCAAGAAGAGCGGGGAATGGTGCGCGGACATCAGTTTAACAAGGTGGAGATGTTTATTTTCTGTCGTCCCGAGGATTCCTGGGCGATGTTTGAAGAGTTGGTAAAAAATGCCCAGGGACTGGTTGAAGGCCTGGGTCTTCATTATCAAGTTTCTAAGCTAGCGGCCGGCGACTGCAGTGCGGCTATGGCTAAAACTTATGATTTAGAGGTTTGGTTGCCAAGCATGGGAATTTATAAGGAAGTAAGTAGTATTTCCAATGCTTTAGACTATCAAGCCAGACGCGGTCAGACTCGCTTTAAAAATAAAGAGGGGGAAAATATGTTTGTGCATACTTTAAATGCCTCCGGTTTGGCCACCAGCCGCTTATTGCCGGCAATTTTGGAGCAGAATCAACAGGCAGACGGCTCCGTGCGCATTCCGGAAGTATTAAGACCTTATTTGCCGGGATCTCCGGAATTAATTTTTCCTGATAAAACTAAATTTTAAATCTGCATGCGCCCTTATCTCCTGGTCCTAATTTTCCTCTTACTTTTATTCATCCCGCAAGTAGCCGGGGCGGAGGATTCTTATCCGCGCCTAGCTAACTATTTTTTAAGATGGGAAATGACGGAACAAGAAGCGGAGGAACTAGCTAAGTGGGATTTAATTATTTTAGACATGGAAAATCAGGAGAATAACCCTGAGTTAATCGAGAAAATCCGTCGTCTGAATCCGAAGGTAAAAATATTGGCCTATATCACTTCTCAGGAAATAATGGATAATACTGAAGATTATCGTAATGCTTGGTTGCGCCAGGAATTAGCCGCTCAGATTGATTCTTCTTGGTATTTAAAGGATAAGGAAGGGCGGCATGTCGTTAATTGGCCCTTTACTTCCATGCTTAATCTAAGCGAGCAGTCTCCCCGCAACGCTGATGGAAAAAAGTTTAATGAATTCTTACCCCGATTTGTGCATGAGCGCCTCCAAGCTAGCGGTCTTTGGGATGGAGTTTTTTATGATAATATCTGGGGTGATGTAGCCTGGGTTAACGGCGGTAATCTTGATTTTAATAATGACGGCCAGCAAGATTCAATTTTAGTAGCTAATAGTCTCTGGGTTGAAGGTACAAGTAAAATTTTACGTTTAACCAAAGAATTGTGCGGACCCGATTTTTTAATCGTTGGCAATGGCCGCATCCACTGGCCTTATCAGACCTTACTAAACGGCATGATGCTGGAAAATTTTCCTTCATCTTGGGAAAACGGCGGTACTTGGTCGGGCTCTATGAGTTCTTATTCGCGTTTAGCTCAATTAAATCTTCGGCCAACCCTGCCTATCATTAATATTTATGAAAAGAATCAGGAAAATTACCGCCGCTTTCGTTATGGCTTTGCGAGTGCACTTTTAGGCGATGGTTATTATAGCTTTGATTATGATGTGAGCAATCATGGCCAGACTTGGTGGTATGATGAGTATGATGTCGACTTGGGCAGTGCTCAGTCGGCCCCGTATAATCTTATTAATGGCGGTAAGACTGATTGGCAATCGGGCTTGTGGCGACGTGATTTTAAAAATGGAGTAGCTATTGTCAACTCTACCGATAAAGTTCAGAGCTTTGTTTTTAGCAAGGAGGAGTTTGAAAAAATTAAAGGCACTCAGGATCCTAATATTAATAATGGTTTAAAAATTAATTATTTGAAGCTTGAGCCAAAGGATGGGATTATTCTTTTAAAAAAATTGGCAGCTTGGCAGGGAAGCGTTTTTACCAATGGTGGATTTTTAAGAATCTTTAAAAGTGACGGGCAGCAAGCTCGTAATGGTTTCTTTTCCTATATCAGCAGCTTACCGAGCGGTAGTGAAGTTTTAGTTGATACTTTTTTAGATGGAGAAACAGATTATATTTTTAGCCATGAAGGCAGGCTTAGTCGCCAGCGGGGAGGCAAGATAATTTGGACCGTTTTGCCCTTTGCCGCCGGCTTTAAAGGCTCGGCGTCAATCGCAGTCGGCGATATTAATGGTGACAATAAGCCGGAAATCATTATCGGCGCCGGTGCGGGCGGTGGTCCACAAGTAAGAGTTTTTAGTTTTGAAGGTAAGGCAATGCTTAATTTTTTCGCTTATGACAAAAATTTTCGCGGTGGCGTCAATGTTGCCGCCGGCGATATTAATGGCGATGGCCGAGCCGAGATTATAACTGGTGCCGGTAAGGGTGGCGGCCCTCATGTTCGCTATTTTAACAATCAAGGTTCACTTGTTGGTCAGTTTTTCGCTTATGATAAAAATTTTCGCGGCGGGGTTACCGTTGCCGCCGGAGATATGAATGCTGATGGTCGAGCGGAAATTATTACCGGCGCCGGCCCGGGTGGCGGACCCCAGGTGAGGATTTTTAATCAAGATGGTTTATCATTAAATAGTTTTTTCGCTTATGACAAAGATTTCCGCGGGGGCATCACCGTTGGTTATTCCAATAAGAGCGGGGAAGCAGAGGTGTCAGTTAGTATCAAGGGTTTTTAATTTAAATATCTAAGCATATGTATAAAAAAATTATTAACTGGTGGCATCGCCGCCGAGAAAGATTTTACCGACGTAATCGTTGGCACCTTGCTTTAGATATTTTTTTGGTAGTTTTAATTTTACTATTAGCCGGCGTTTCTTTGCGCTTGTCTCTTTATAATCCCTTAGTGCTTGATATTCTTAATTTACAAAATTTAGGTACCACCAGTACTGATGGTATTTTGAATAATAAGCTGGAATTAGACATTCAGGCCGTTCCCGAAAAAAGGGTAGTGAAATTAGGGGATAGGTTGATAGTTAAAATTGACTATCACAATCAAGGTAATCTCGATATTGATCAAGCGCGCCTTTCTTTAGACTTTACGAGTGCTGCCTTTCAAATTAAGAATTTAGAAGTAGCGGGTGAAAAGGCAAATTTAGAGCAGGGGCAAATAGTTTTAAATGATATTGCGGCCGGTGCTCAGGGTAGTTTAGAGCTAGGATTTGATTGGCTGACGGTAAAAAGTGATTTTCCTCGGAGTTTAGAATTAAAGCTTGTTACAGAGCTTAGTTCTGCTGGAAAGAAAAAAGAAAAGGAGTTATCTTTGTCCCAGATTAAAATTGCCAGTGATTTAGAAATAAAAGCCGGTATTTATTATCATAGCCCTCAGGGCGATCAGCTTGGTATTGGTCCCTTGCCGCCGGTAGTGGGCATTCCTACTAAATATTGGTTAATAGTGAAGGCTCTAAATTCCGGCAATGATTTAGAAGATTTAGTGTTTAGCGCGCGCTTGCCCGAAGGCGTCTCTTTAAGTGATGAACAGAGTCTTTTGGCTGGTAAATTTTCTTATAACCAGCAGTCCCGGCGTTTAATCTGGCAATTAGATAGCCTTAGTGCTGCTGGTGGCGACTATATTGCTAATTTTGCTTTAACCCTAATTCCTAGTGAAGAACAGGTCGGTAAAAATGCGCCCCTATTGTATGATTTGCAATATCACGCTGATGACGCCTGGACAGGACTAGAAATCTCCGCTGCTTTAAGTGATTTAGACTCTTCTTTGCCTGATGACCGCCTTAATCGTAATCACGGTGAAGTTGTCGCTCAATAGGATGCTTATTTCTTATCTGCGTCGTTGGCGCAAACCAAATTACCAGACCCTTAATCGCTTAGAAATAGAAGCTGAGGCGATTTTAGATAATTTTAAATTTCTTCAGGGCCGGCAGCCAGAGGCCAAAATTATTCCTGTTTTGAAATCAAACGCTTACGGCCATGGCTTGAAGGAGATCTGCCAAATTCTTAATCGGGCGGATGTAGAAATGGTGGCAGTTGACTCTTTTCCGGAGGCGCAAGTAGCCTATCGTTATTTTCGCGGTAAAGTTTTATTAATTGGCGAAATGCCAATTCCCGCTTATCGTTATCTGCATTGGTCGCGCACAGAGATTTGTGTTTACAATAAGGAGACCATTAAAGCTTTAGCAAGCTTAAAAATAAAAGCGAATATTCATCTTTTTGTTAATTCCGGGATGAATCGGGAGGGAATTAAGGATCTGCCTAATTTCTGGCAAGACAATCTTGATTATTGGCCTCATTTAAATATTATCGGTCTTTGTTCTCACTTGGTTGAGGCTGAAGGTGATGGCGTTCTCAATCATAAACAGACGGAAGTATTTTTAAAAGACTTAGATTTTTTAAATCAACAAGGAATTTTTCCTAAATATGTTCATCTCGGCAATAGCGCCGGTATTTTTACTTTAAAAGACAAGCGCTTAAACTCTTATCGCCCCGGCCTAGCGCTCTACGGTTATAATCCTTTCAGTGAAAATAGTCCTCATTTCAGTGAAGCTCAATCTTTGCGCCCGGCTCTAAGCTTGATGAGTACGATTGTATCTGTACAGAATCTTGATCCTGGTGAAATCGTCTCTTATAATGCTACTTATCAGGCTCCAGCAGCCACGCAAATAGCGGTTATTCCTTTTGGTTATTATGAAGGTTTAGATCGGCGACTTTCTAATCTTGCCGAGTTTCAAGTTGTTAAGGGTAAAAATAGGATTAAAGCTAAATTAGCCGGTCGGGTCTGCATGAATCTTTGTTGTTTAGATGTTGGCAGGGAAGAATCGATTGCCCCTGGTTTAGAGGTTTGCTTAATTTCTTCTAGGCGAGAAGATTTTAATTCTTTGGAAAATTTGGCACGGCTGCAGGGAAGCATCCCCTATGAGTTGTTAGTTAAATTACAGGCTAATATTAGAAGAAATATTGTTTGATTTTTATTTAATTTATGTTGAAAGGGAAGTCTAGCCCTTATTTGGCAAGGAGGGCAAAAAAATTTAAATGTGTAAAAAAAGATTATCAGCATAAAACTCTGCATAACCCTTTTTTTCATAAGCGCCAACAAAAACCCGGAGTTTCTAAAAATAAATTTCGTCGCTATTTTGTTTTCTTTTTTGTAATTTTAATTTTTTCGGCTCTTTTGTATCTTTTTTGTTTCTCGCCACTTTTTTCTTTGCGTCAGGTGAAAATTGAAGGAGTCAGTCGTATTCCTGAGGCAGAATTGGCGGATTTTGCCTGGCAACAGAGCCAGGGTCGCCGGGCCCTCATTTTTAAACAAAGCAATCTTTTATTTTTTCAAGAAGAAACATTGACTGCCGCTTTGAGTGAAAATTTTAGTTTCGATTCTTTGCGGGTTTATAAGCGCTGGCCGCATACTTTGGTAATTAGTGCCGGTGAGCGTAGTTTGGCTTTTATTTGGCGAGATAAATCTGGGCAGAGTTTTAGCGACAGCCGCGGCTGTCTTGTGCCTGAGGCGTCGTTAAACGAGGGCGATATGGCTAATTATGCTATTTTGGAAGCTAGTGGCGACTTAGACTATCTAGATGACAAAGATTGCTTAGAAATCGATGAGGCTTATTTGCGCGCCCTTTTTGCTCTTTATGAAAAGATGCGGTCTTATCCAGAGCTTAAAGTTAATCGCTTTTTGTTAGAGGGGGCTTTTAATACCCTGAAAGCTGATCTTGCTTCCGGACCCAACATTCTTTTTAATGTGAAAGATGATTTGGATAAACAACTCAATAAGTTGGTAATCATAAAACAAGAGCAAGAGCCAGAGCAATTTAATGCTTTGGAGTATATTGATCTTCGTTATGGCGATCGCGCCTACTTTAAGTAACAAAAAGTAACTAAAGAAGTGCGGCGGGGAATACCGCTAGCTTCGCAATTATATGGAAACAATGTTCAAGGTTCTGTTTGGCTTCTCGGTGTTTATTTTTTCTTTAATCAGCGTCGGTCTTTTTTTACTGATTGTAAAAACAATTCTAATGTTTGTCCCACAGATTAATTTTTTGGGCCTGACAATCTATTAAAAGACCTAATGTCTTATAGCCCTTGCTTTTAGCCTGCTTATTAGGTGTATTAATATACATTATGCGAAGTATGATTATGCAGAAAAGGCTAATAAATTGAGTCTTTTGCTAATTCAATCTCAGTTCCCTGAATAAAAATATCCCCGGTAGCGCTTGGTGCGTACCGGGGTTTTTCTTACTCTATTTTTCATCGATTTGGATTTTTTTTAAATCTAAATTCAAACCAGTGATAATTGGGTCAATCCAGACCTCTTGATTGTCATGGTCTTGACTTAGCAGTAGTAGTTGACGCAGTTCCCCGGCTTCTTGCGGGTTTTGCGGCTTAATGATGATGCGGCCGCCACGAAGGATAATTTCTTCAACGGCGGTGCTAAACTCTTGGCCAATAGTTTTTTTGGGCCAGGGCCAGAGTTGGTAACGCGGTACTTTTTCGGTGGCCATGATTTTGACCTTGGTGACGGCTGGACTGAATTTGTTAACAACATTTTTTAACAATATTGTCAATGTTTCAGTCAAGAGAGGTTTGTCGGGGTTATAATCGATGTTTCTTAACAAAAGATTATTTCCCTTTCGCTCGATTAATAAATCGATTTCATTTTCATCCTGGTCAGTGTGCTCATATACTATTTTTAGCACGGCACTTAGACGTAAGGATATTTCTTTTGTTTCCATGGTACAATCTTTTTTAAAATCATAGACCCTTGCTTCCCACCTGTCAATCAATATTTTTTGATTGTCTCTCCGCTTCCCTATCTGCTATAATATTAATATGTCTGAACAAAAAGCAATAATTAAATATCTCCTTGATTTTCTTGATTATTCTGAGATTGAAAAAGGCTTATCTACTAAAACCCAAGAAAATTATACCCGCTTTCTGCGGAAATTTTTCCGTTGGCTGGAGAGCGTCGGCTTGGCTGAGTTAAAGCCGGCTGATTTTAGTCCTGATCACGTCTGGCAGTATAAAGTTTTTCTTTCCCGCCACGCCGACCCTAAAACTAAAAAAACTTTAAAAAAAAGTACGCAGAATTATTATCTTATTGCTCTACGTTCTTTGTTGGAGTTTTTTGTAGAAAAAGATATTAGTTCCCTGCCGCCTTCAAAAGTAAAGTTGGCAAAGGATAAATCTGATAAAGAAATAAAATTTTTAAAATTAGAGCAGCTGGCTAGTCTTTTGGAGGCGCCTGATCGCCAGACTTTAATTGGTTTGCGGGATCGGGCGATTCTAGAAACTTTGTTTTCTACTGGCCTCCGGGTAGCAGAACTAGCCGCTTTAAATTTAGAACAGATTCGAATCCGCTCGGTAAATGATGATTTGGAAATTGCGGTGGTGGGCAAAGGGAGTAAGATTAGGACTGTTTATTTTTCTGCTCGCGCCGTGAAGGCTCTAAAAGCCTATTTGGATGAGCGCAAAGATTTTGATGAAGCTTTATTTATCAATTATCGCCGCGGTTCTACTCAAAGCAATGCTTCTCGGCGCTTGACTGTAAAAAGTATCGAAGATATTGTGAAAAAATATGTAAAGATCAGCGGTTTGCCCGTGATGGCCACGCCCCATACTTTGCGTCATTCCTTTGCCACTGACCTATTGAATCAGGGGGTTGATTTACGCACGGTACAGGAATTTTTAGGGCACAGTAATATTGCCACTACTCAAATTTACACTCATGTAACCAATAAGCAGTTACGCGATATTCACCGTAAGGTACATGAGGGTCGGCAATTATAATTTTAGATTTCAAAAGACCTCACCCTGATGGGTGAGGTCTTTATTTTTTCATTCAAGGATTAAGGGAGATAATTAAGGGGGTTGACCGGAATACCGCCTTTACGAACTTCAAAATGAAGATGAGCGCCAGTGGAGAAGGGCCCGGAACCGGGCATACCTGCCCCGCCGCCGGTCCTGCCGATAAGCTGACCTTTAGTGACATACTGATCGGCAGCGACATTAACGCCAGAGACGTGACCATAGACCGTAGAAATGCCGTCATTATGGACAATCATGATATAAGCGTAGGCAGTGGAGCCGTCGAATTTGACCCGGGCAACATAGCCATCAGCGGCCGCGTAGAGCGGACTTCCCTGCTTGGAGCGGATATCGACGCCGGAGTGTTCGCCAATGATGCGGCGGAAGGGGTAGTCAGGGTCGTGGAAAGTAGCGGTGATAGTTCTTCCTGGGACTGGCCAGCTTAAAGTGCTGTCGCTGTTTTCTAAGCGGTCTTTATCTTTCTGTGCCATCTTATTACGGATGGTATTTTCCAAACTAGAAATTTCTGCAGCCGCTTGGGCCGCCTCTCTTTTAGCTTGTTGCAATAAATCTTGGTAGGCTTTTTCGGAAGAGCGAGTTTCTTCTAAAAGATAGTTTTTCTCTTCTTGTTCATAGGCCAGTTGCGCCCTTTTTTCTTCTAAAGATTTCTTTAACTTATTTAAAGTCTCCGCTTTTTCTTGGACGTCTATCTGGGCTTTATCCAGCCGGTCTTTGTCATTTTGTAATTTAGCCAAGCTATTGCGTAATTCTTCGTTAGCATTTTCTAGATATTTTGATTGATTAAGGAACTCGGAAATAGAATCGTTAAGGAGTAGAATCTCTAGGGCGGAGATTTGATCTTGTTTATAAACTAAGCGTAGCAACTTGCTGATATGTTCTTTCTGCTGCTCGATGCGGCTGTTAGTGTCAATAATATCTAAGGATATTTTTCTAGCCTCCAGGTCAGTTTTACTGATTTCTAAATTTGCGCTCTCAATTTCTAGTTGTGCTTTAGCGGCGCGAGTTTCTAAAATTTCTAATTGCGAGTTAAGATTATTTTTTTCTGCTTGTTTGGCAGCAATGGCGGCGCTATAGTCTTTTTGTTTGGCAGCGATGGCATCTAATTGTTGTTTTTGAGCTTGAATTTGCGTGTTTAGCTGTTGAATTTCAATATTAAGCAGATCGTCATCTTCTCCGCGGGCATTATGCGCTTGGTAGAAATTAAAAATTAGCGCAAAAATAATAATAACGCCAAAGGTACTGCTGTAAAATTTTATTTTTTTAGTCATGTTGCTATTATAACATTTTTTCACAATTCTGTAAAATTATTTGAATTCTCTGTAAACTAAGGCAGAGATTTCGCTAATTACTTCACCCATTTTACTAAAATCTTGTCCTCTGGTCATAATACAAAGCAAATAAGGGCTATTTTCTTTATAAATTATTCCGCAATCGTGTAATTGTTTTTTATTTCCCGAAATGCGCTCGCCAAATTTATGAGCAATTTCTACCTGAGCGGGCACGCCGGCGGTAAGTCCTTGGACAAATTGAGATTTAGTAAGAATTTTTAAGGCCTTTTCCGACATTTCGTGATTTAAATAAGAAGCGTTGTAGAGAATGCGAAAAAAAGAAGAATAGTCACGGACGCTCATAAAATCGTCCACTTTTTTACCATCGGGGACAGGAATTCCCAGGTCTCTATAAGTATTATTTAAAGATTCCAAGTCAATATGGCGTAAGAGTGCATCGGCTGCCAGATTATCAGAATAAATAATCATATATTCAATCAACTCCTCCACTTTATATTCTTTGCCCGCCTCGACCGTCCGTAAAGGAATAATATTTTGAGAAAGAAGATTTTGATTATTTTCAGTTAAGATTTTCTTTTCCAAGATGCTGGGATCTTTTTCGGCAATTTTTAGATAGGCAATCATCAGCGGTACTTTTAAGAGGCTGGCGGGCGTAAATGTTTCTTTTTCGTTGATGCCAATCCAAGGGCCGTTATTTAAATCTCGGAAATAAAGGCTGATAAAATTAACATCACCTTTTTTTATTTCTTCATCAATTAATTCGGAAATATTTTCCTCCAAGTCTTCCCTATTTTTATATTCAAAATCAGCGCATTCCAGCAGCGGGCTAATATATTTATAACCGCTTTGATGGATCTCTTTTTTTTCTTGGTCAATTTTTTTGTTATTTAAAAAATAAGTATAGACGGTAAGACCACTCAGAGCAATTAGAGCTAGTAAAGCCAATATCGCTAAGCTTAAAGGGAGACTGACTTGTTTATGCCAATTGATTTTTTTCATATTTTTAAACAATTGCCTTTAATTTTTCTAAATAAATCTTAGCGGCTGGTTGTCGGCAAGGATGAACTTGAGTGATTAAATCTTCTTCCTTAACCCAGCGCCAAGCGCGATGATCCCAATAATTAATTTTTAATTCCGCATCCTTGCCCTGGAATTCTACAATCAGCAGGCTTTGTTTTTGGCCGCGATAGCCGAAATGGCGCTGTAGGGGGTATTTACCGGTTTCTTTGCTGAATTCGTAGCGGTAAAGATTTTTGTAGACTTTGATAATTTTAAAATTTTGAGCGCCACTCTCTTCTCTTAACTCTTTAGCCCCAGCAGCAGTGATGTCTTCCCCGTCTAGTCCGCCCTGGGGTAGTTGCCAGTGATTTTTTCGATCTTGCCTTTCAACAATAAAAATTTCCCGACCAGCTCTTCCGGATTTATACATCAACACGGCCACATTGGGACGATAAAGATGGGGCATTATAAAGCGCCAGTAGAGCACTTTTCTAGAAAAAACAACCGTTGCTCGCCAGATTCGTTGCCAGCGCCAAGGCTGCTGGATAAAGCGCCAAAACCATTCCAGGCCAAGATTCCGCCAGAGTCGCGGCGCCCGCTTTAGTTTACCGGTTAAAAAATCAAAAGCTCCACCCAAGCCCGCGCTCAATGATATTTGAACTAATTTTTCTTGGAGATGAAAAAGGTATTTTTCTTGTTCCGGAGCGCCGAAGAGGCATATGGCTAAATTCGGATTAAAGTCTTGAATTCTTGCCACATCTTCCTCGCTGGGCGATGTTTTTTTGGCACTATCTAAAATTTGATATTCTAAGCGCGGGTAATTAGTCTGCAAATATTTTTGTAAATCTTGATTTGAAGATAAGCCGTCGTTGCGATTAATAATGCTGACGCGCCTTTTCCCTTCGGCTTCTTTTAGAAGATAGGGCAAGAGATCGGCGCCGGTGCAGCGATATAATTTTTGGCCGCTGATTTTAGCCGCTATTTTTAAGCCAAAGCCATCGGCTAAAGATAAGTCCGCGCGGTTAAGAATATAGAATAATTCCTCATCTTTTTGGGCCTTAAGGATAATTTCAGGATTAGGGGTGACTAGTTGATGCGGTAATCGGTCATTATAAAAAGACGCCAAGCGGCCTTTAAGCTCGGACCAGCTAATTTCGCCAGTATTGATTCCTAAGATTATGGCCATACGGATTAATCTCTTTCTTGCTCTTTTTATTTCTGCTATAATAGGTTTATAAAACTATCCTTATTTTATTACAAAAAGACGGTGCCGTCAAAAATAATATTTAGCGGTTACCGCGCTCTGCTTCTATGGGAAATTATAAAAAAATAGGTGCTAAAATTGAAAAATTAACGATTGATCGTCCCGGTAATGAGCAATCGCTGGTTTGGTTGAATATTGTTGACGCTAGTCGTAAGGAAATTGATTTTTTACGGAAAGAATACGATTTTAATCTTGAGCATTTACACGCTTCCGTGGCTACGGTTTTTTCCCAGCGGCCGATGGTAGCCGCTGAAAATGGCTATCTCTTTTTAATTTTACACTTCCCCACCTTTTTCAAGGGCAAAGTGATTGCCGGCGAAATTGAATTTTTTATTGGTCACGGTTATTTAGTCAGCTTGCATAATGATAATATTCCGGCCTTGAGTGACTTTTTCAATATTGCCAAAAAAGATCCCAACTTGCTCTTGTCTTATACGACCGAGTCATCCGCTACGCTATTATATGAAATTTTGGACCGCCTTTTAAAATCTTGTTATCTCTTAATTGACCAAAACAGCCTGGCAATTGAGGAGGTTGAAGACCTTATTTTCGGTCAGCATCAAAAAGATGCCGTTGCCAAGATTTTAAATCTTCGTCGCAACATCATTAATATTCGCAAGATCATGCAAAACCATAAAAACATCTTGCAGAAATTAATGACTATGAAGAGCAGTCTGGTTTCCCCCGAAGCTTTAAAGAAGCAATACGGGCACTTAGTTGAACATTCTAAGCGTATCTGGGAGATGTTGGATAATCAGAAAGAGATGGTTGAAGTTTTAAATGATACTAATGAGTCCCTTCTTAACGACCGCATGAATAATATCATGAAGACCCTGACCTTATTCTCCGTGATTGTTTTTCCTTTAACTCTTTTGGCTGCTATTTTTGGCATGAACGCCAAATACATGCCCTTTGTCGATCACCGCTATGGCTTTTGGGTAATTCTCTTTATTATGGGACTTGGCTCTTGGGGTATGCTTAGGTATTTTAAGAAAAAGAACTGGTTATCTTAGGCTGGCAGAATAATTTAAATTTTTAGCTTATATTAAAGAAATATATTTAAAATATATTTCTTTTTATTTAGCCTTTCTTACTATTGACAAAAATAATGCTTTTTGTTATAATTTAGTATTATTAATTGACAAGATTACAAATAACTGATACTTTTATAAGTTAACAATATATATAGCTATGAAAATTGCTTTCATCGGCCAAAAAGGAATACCAGCAAAAAACGGCGGTGTCGAGAGACATGTGCAGTTTTTAAGTGTTCAATTAAAGAATCTGGGTCATGAAGTTTTAGTATATAACCGGCGCGGCTATACGCCCGTGAAGTTGAAAGATTTTGACGGCGTTCAGTTGCTATATAAGCCTTTTATCAATCAGAAGAACCTAGCCAACATCACTCATACCTTTTTTTCCAGCCTCGATGTTTTGCGCCGCCGACCGGATGTTATTCACTATCATGGCGTTGGTCCTTCCCTTTTACTGTGGCTGCCTAAGGTTTTCTGCCCCCGGGCTAAGCTAGTGGCGACTCTTCATAGTTTTGACTATGATAATGAAAAATGGAGCCGTTTTGCCAAATTAATGCTTCGTTTGGGAGAAAAAATGATGTTTAAATTAGCCGACGCAGTCATTGTTTTAACCCCAACCACCCAAGAATATGCCCGGAAGAAATATGGCCGAGAATGTTTTCTAATCCCTAACGGTACCGAACTCGGACGTGAACAAGCTGAGACTGCTCTGAAATTCTGGGGCTTAAGTAAAGGTTCCTATATCTTCAGCGCCTCTCGTTTGATTAAGCTGAAGGGTTTACAATATTTAATTCCTGCCTTTAAGCATTTAAATACTGATAAGAAGTTGGTGATTGCCGGTGATGGCGAGTATGAGGAAGAATTGAAGAAATTTGCTGCCGGCGATCAGCGTATTATTTTTATCGGCAACCAGGAAGGTGAAGCTTTACGCCAGTTATATGCTAACGCCTATCTATTCGCCCAGACCTCAGAAATGGAAGGCCTTTCCCTGTCTTTGTTGGAAGCTATGGGTCATGGCAGTACCTGTTTAGCTAGTGATATCCCAGGTAACCGCGAAGCTTTAGCTGACACCGGTTTCTTTTTCCGGAGCCGGGATGAACGTGATTTAGAAGTGAAACTGAACTATATTTTAGAACATCCGGAAGAAGCTCAAGCTAAGGCCCTGGCTGCCTATGAGCGAGCTTGCCGAGAGTATGACTGGCGCCAAGTGGCGGCCAAGACTTTGGCGAGCTATCAAAGCCTTTTAAAGCAATAAGAATTATTTTTAGATAATTTGTTCTTTACCAAATAAATTTAGGTATTCGGGCTAACACTCAAGGTGGTTTTTAACAAAGTCATCTTGAGAAGTTAATCCGAGTGTTTCACTAAATTTAATACACAATGAAAAAGTTTGTCTGGGCCATTGTGGCCATTGTAATGATTGCGCTCTCCTCCTGCCAAAAACAGGAGTATGTAGAGTTTGATGACTTGAACCCTCAGGACGATGGCGTTCTGAAAATTGCTATCTCCGACGGCCCCTTAGCTGGTAGCCTGAAATCCTCCTCTGCCATCAATGGCGATACTGTAAGAATTGAAGGTGGAAATGTATATTCCTTCACTTACACTTCCACGATACCGATGAATTCGGTCCAGTGGACCTTCAGTAACAACAACAATGTCGTTACCGACCCCCTGGCCAGTAATTATTACGGCAGGCAGTTTATAGTCTCAACCGTGACTCTCGTAGGAGTTGACAACCAGGGGGTGCCGCATCAGGCACAGTTACATTTAAACTGTTTACCTAGAGTTCAGGGAGACCCTGTTATCTATAAGGGTAAAACTTATCTGGCCCCGGGCCTCTATCGTTCTGAATTCTGGCTCTATAAAAACGGAGCCTTCATGGAAGATGGTGATTATAAACTCAAGGGTAACACCAC